>NZ_SMKI01000741.1 GCF_004348415.1 Streptomyces hainanensis | reverse complement strand
GCCCCGCACCACCCCGCCGCCCGGCGGAGCACCGGGTGGCACGGCCGAGATCCCCGAGACACGCGGGTTCCCGCCCCGGTCGTCGCCCCAGGGCGGCCCGGGATTCGGGGAGACCGCGGAGCTGCCCGAGACGCGGGGTTTCCCGCCCCGGAGCACCCAGCTGCCCGGCGGCGCCACCGGCCAGGTCTGGGGCGCGGTCGAACCGGAGCCGTCGCCAGGCGGCGACCGGCGGCGGGAGCCGGAGCCGGCCGCCGAGCCGACCGCCGCGTCCTCCGCGGAGCCGCAGCGGACGCTGCGCGGCCCCGGCGAGGGGCGGGCGGACCGGCGGCGCGCGGCCAGGCGCATCAAGCGGCGCCGGCGGCTGCGCACCACGCGGGAGATCCCGATCCTGATCGTCACGGCGCTGCTGATCGCGCTGGCGCTCAAGACGTTCCTGGTGCAGGCATTCGTCATCCCTTCCGGGTCGATGGAGCAGACGATCCGGATCAACGACCGGGTGTTGGTCGACAAGCTCACCCCCTGGTTCGGCTGGGAGCCGGAGCGCGGCGACGTGGTGGTGTTCCGCGACCCCGGTGGCTGGCTCGAGGGCGGGCAGAACACCGGCTCGGACGGCCCGATCGGCATTCAGCAGGGCAAGGACCTGCTGACCTGGATCGGGCTGCTGCCGTCCGACGACGACCAGGACCTGATCAAGCGGGTCATCGCGGTGGGCGGCGACACCGTGGCGTGCTGCGACGCGGAGGGCCGGGTGACCGTCAACGGGACGTCCGTCGACGAGCCCTACCTGAACCCGGGCGACGCGCCCTCCCAGATCGAGTTCGACGTGACCGTCCCCGAGGGGCGGCTCTTCGTGATGGGCGACCACCGCTCCAACTCGGCGGACTCCCGGTACCACCTGGAAGAGGAGGGCGAGGGCACGGTGCCGGTGGAACTGGTGGTCGGTCGCGCCGTGGTGATCGCCTGGCCCTTCTCGCACTGGAGCGGTCTGGGTGGCACCGAGACGTTCTCGGCGGTGCCGGAGCCCGGCGAGGTGCCGGCCGCCGACGCCGCGAGCGGCGGGCCGGTGCGCGCGGGAGAGAATGACGGTGAAATCCTGCGACTCCCGAGCCCTGCGGAACTTCCGCTCGTTATGGGAGTGGTGAGTCTGTCACGGAGGCCGGGCGGACCGGAGCGGAACGTGAGGAGCGGAAGTGGGGGAGATTGCGGTGGGTGCGCGGTCCGGCGCGGAGGACCCGGAGGAGCGTCCGGCGGCTCCCGGTTCCGAGGCATCCGGCGGAGAACCCCCACGTCGGGAGGACGACTCGGTCGGTTCCTCGGGGCATGGCACGGATGTGCCTGCGAGCGGCCCTGGCGGCGCGACCGGGGAGCGTGACGGCGGCGGCCAGGAGGGCGAGGCGGCCGGCGAGGACGACGGCGCGCAGAAGGCGGCCGGCGGCGCCAAGCAGCGGTCGTTCTGGAAGGAACTGCCCATCCTGATCGGCATCGCCATCGTGTTGGCCCTGCTGATCAAGACGTTCCTGGTGCAGGCGTTCTCGATCCCGTCGAACTCGATGCAGAACACGCTGCAGCGCGGCGACCGGGTGCTGGTGGACAAGCTCACCCCGTGGTTCGGCGCCGAGCCGGAACGCGGCGAGGTGATCGTCTTCCACGACCCGGACGGCTGGCTCGGCGACAACCCGTCGAACGGCGGCTTCGGCGCGGCCGTTCAGGACGCGTTGAGCTGGATCGGGCTGATGCCGTCCGCCGAGGACCAGGACCTGATCAAGCGGGTGATCGCGGTCGGCGGGGACACCGTGGAGTGCCAGGACGGCGGCCAGGTGATGGTCAACGGGGAACCGCTCGACGAGAGTTCCTACCTGTTCCCGGGCAACACGCCGTGCGGCGACCGTCCGTTCGGGCCCATCACGGTGCCCGACGGCCGGCTGTGGGTGATGGGCGACCACCGGCAGGACTCGCTCGACTCGCGTTACCACCAGAACCTGGAGGGGCGCGGCACCGTCGCCGAGGACGACGTGGTGGGCCGGGCCATCGTGATCGCCTGGCCGATCAACCGCTGGTCGACGCTGCCGGTGCCCTCGTCGTTCGACTCGGTGCAGAGCGCGGCGGGCCTCGTCGGGCCGGGCGCCGTCGGCCTGGCGACCGCGGTGCCGCTGGTGCTGTGGCGGCGCCGCCGGATCCTGGCCCGCGAGGCCGTGGCGTCGCCGGACTCCACGGCTGCCGCCGGCGGCGAGGCCGCGCCCGACCCCGGTGTGGCGGACCCCAACGTGGCGGAAAGGGGCTGACCGTCCGCCCCGCCGCTGGGTAGGGTCACCTCCTGACCTTTGAGC
>NZ_SMKI01000740.1 GCF_004348415.1 Streptomyces hainanensis | reverse complement strand
CGACGAGCGCCGGTGGCACCTGGTGCAGCGGCTCGCTGCACCAGAGCGCCACGACGCTGGCGAGCAGCCCGAGGCAGCGGGTCTCGACCGAGCTGAGCGGGCCGGTGACCCGCTGCCCGACTCGTCGACGAGTTCGGTCGGGGCGCCGACGAGGTCGGTGACGATCGCGTAGAAGCGGCGGTCGATCTCGCCGCGCAGCGAGCTGCTGGTCTGGCCGACGGGCTGTTCGCCGTGGTAGTCCCAGGTGAGGGTGGCGAGCCGGCCGTGGGTGCCGCCGGTGGAGGTCTCCTCCACGAGGGTGGTGCCCCACCAGACGAAGTCGGTGCGCTCGACGACGCCGCCTTCGGCGTCGAGGCGTTCCTTGGCGACGCGGCGGCCCAGCGGGTCGTAGTGGTAGCGCCAGTGGGTGCCGTCGGGGGTGGTGACGGCGGTGAGCCGGTCCTCGGCGTCCCACGCGTAGCGCCAGGTCTCGGGCTTGCGGGAGAGCCGGGTGCGCTGCCGCAGGGTGACGCGTCCCGTGGCGTCGTACTCGTAGCGGACGCCGCCGGCGCGGGTCAGGCGGGTGCCGTCGAAGGCGCGGGGGCCGATGGCGTCGGCGGCGACGGCCTCGGGCCACTGGGCGTCGGTCTGCTGGCCCGCCCGGTCGTAGGCGTAGCTCTCGGTCCAGCCGGGTGCGGAGACGGTGGTGACGCGGCCGACGGGGTCCAACTGGTAGCCGGTGACGCCGAGGTGGCTCTCGGCGACGGTGGTGAGGTAGTGGTCGGGCCGGTAGGCGAAGGAGCGTTGCCGGAGCGGTCCTTCGGCGCCGTTGAGCGACTGCTGGGTGAGTCGCCCGGCCTGGTCCCAGGTCTGGCTGAGGGTGAACCGCTCGTCGAGGTGGCGGGCGGTCTCGCGGCCGAGGGGGTCGTGGTCGAAGGTGAGGGTGCGGCCGGCCGTGGTCAGCTCGACGGCGTCGCCTGCGGCGTTGTAGCTCCAGGTGCTGGTGTGGCCGCTGGGGGTGGTGCGGCTGAGGACGCGGCCGAGGGGGTCGTGGGTCTGGTCGACGGTGAGGCCGTTGACGCCCTCGGAGTTGACCCGGCCGAGCGCGTCGTAGCCGACGACGACCTCGGCGCCCGGGCTCTCGGCGCGGGTCAGCTGGCCGAGCGGGTCGTAGGCGTAGCTGGTGCGGCGTCCCTCGGCGGTCTTGGCGGTGACGTGGCCGAGGATGTCGCGCTCGTAGGCGACGGTCTGGCCGAGGGCGTTGACGCGGGCGACGAGTTGGCCGGCGGCGTCGTGCCGGTAGGCGACGGTGCGGCCGTCGTAGTCGGACTCGGCGACCAGCCGGCCGGCGTCGTCGTAGGTGTAGTCCCAGGTGAGGCCGTGCGGGCCGACGACGCGGGTGAGGCGGAGCTCGGTGTCGCGGCGGAACGCGTAGCGGGCGCCGTCCTGGTCGACGCGGGCGCTCGGCAGGTCGAAGGCGCCGTACTCGAAGGCGGTGACGCCGCCGTTCTCGTCGGTGTGGGCCAGGCAGTTGCCCTCGCCGTCCCAGGTCCAGGTCTGGACGCCGCCCACCTGGTCGGTGTGGCGCAGCGGCTTGCCCTCGGTCGAGTACTCGGTGGTGGCGACGGTGCCCAGCGGGTCGACGACCCGGGTGGGGCGGCCGAAGGCGTCGCGCGTGTAGTGGGTGACCTCGCCCTGAGGATCGGTGACGGCGACGGGCAGCCCGGCGGCGTCGCAGCGGACCCTGGTGGTGCGGCCCAGCGCGTCGGTGACGGCGGCCAGGCCGCCGTGCCCGTCGTAGGCGTACCGGGTGCGGTGGCCGGCCGGGTCGAGGACGACGACGCGGTTGCCGGCGGCGTCGTAGGACTGGGCCCAGACGGAGCCGTCGGGTTCGGTGATCTCGGTGGGCTGGCCCAGCTCGTTGTACTCGTAGCGGGTGGCCAGGCCGTCGGGTCGGATCAGGGCCGCGAGGCGCCCGGCGTCGTCGAGGTGGCGGGTGGTGGTGCGGCCGAGGGGATCGGTGGTGGCCATGGCGCGGTCGTAGCGGTCCCGGTCATGGTGGGTGGTGTGGCCCAACGCGTTGGTCTCGGCGACGAGTTGGTAGGAGTCGTTGAACTGGTAGACCGTGCTGTGGCCGAGGGAGTCGACGGCGACGGTGCGGTGGACGGCCGGCTGGTAGTGGTAGCGGTACTCCAGGGCGCGGTCGGTGCCGGTGGTGAAGACGCAGCGGCCTTCGGTGTCGTACTGGTAGGTGTACCAGTAGCCGTTGCGGTCTTCCCAGCGGGTGAGCCGGTGGTGGCTGTCGTAGGTGAAGGTCAGTGGTCGGCCGGAGGAGTTGGTGATCTCGGCGAGGAGGCCGGCG
>NZ_SMKI01000073.1 GCF_004348415.1 Streptomyces hainanensis | reverse complement strand
GTTGGCATCAACGTCCGGGCCGTCCATGGGTTGGAGCCGGAAGTACCGGAAATCCAAGTGCTCGAACTGGCGGGGGTCACCGCCCAACTGGGGGTAGACCAGCTTGAGTTCGTCTCCGCTAGTCACGTCGCCAGGCTATCCGGTCGTGGTCGGCGGGCCCGCGGGCGCTCGTTACCCTTGGCGGCATGAGCGCGAACCGGACCGCCCAGACGATGAAGCCCGCCACCGCGGCGAAGAAGCTGGACCTCTACCTCCCGGCGACGCCCGCCGAGTTCCAGGAGGGCGTCGTCTCGCGCGCCGAGCTGAACGCGTTGCAGACCGACCCGCCCCAGTGGCTCCGCGACCTGCGGCGCGACGGCCCGCACCCGCGCCCCGTGGTCGCGGCCAGGCTCGGCGTCTCCATCGCGGGCCTGGCGCGCGGCGGGGTCACCGAGGCCCTGACCACCGAGCAGATCGACGCGCTGCGCGAGGCCCCGCCCGAGTGGCTGGAGCGGGAGCGCGAGACGCAGGCCGACGTCCGGAAGGAAGCGGCCCGGGTCCGGGAGCAGCAGGCGGCGCGGGCCGAGAAGGCCGACGCGCCGCCGGCCGAGAGGCCCTCGCGCGGGCCACGGCGCCCCTGACCCCACCGTGGGCACGTCGCGCCACGATCGGGAGACCCGCACGCTGCCGGCGCTCGCGCCGGCCGTGGTCGAGGTCCCGTTCGGCATCACCTGCTACGACGAGGTCGTCGCCCACGACACCACCTGGAACGCCCACTCCCACCCCTGGCACGAGCTGCTGTGGAACCAGCGCGGCGCCTCCACGGCCGTGGTGGAGACCCGGGTGTGGACCATCACGCCGACCGTGGGCCTGTGGATGCCGGCCGGCGTGCTGCACTCCGGCTCGGCGGCGGCCGGCACCTGGTTCCGGGCGAGCTTCTTCGGACTCGGCGGCGCCGGCACCATCTCCGAGACGCCGGTCGCCGTCGAGATCACCCCGCTGCTCCGGCTGCTGCTGGAACGGCTCGGCGAGCCCGCGCTCCCCGCGGCGTCCCGCTCGGTGACCGAGGCCATGGTCCTGGACGTGCTCACGCCCTCGCCGCGCGAGCTGCTGTACGACGTGCCGGTCTCCGCGCTGCTGCGGCCCATCGCCGAGGCCGTCCGCCGGGACCCGCGCGACCAGCGGACGTTGGCCAACTGGTCGACCGAGCTGGGGGTGAGCCCCCGCACGATCACCCGCGCCTTCAACGCCGAGACCGGCACCAGCTTCGCCCGCTGGGTGGCCACGGTGCGCGCCCAGCGCGCCGTCGAGCTGCTGACCCGCGGCTGGGAGGTCGAGGACGTCGCCGAGACGGTCGGCTACCGGTCGGCGAGCGCGTTCGGCGCCGCCTTCCGGCGCACCACCGGGCTCACCCCGGGGGCGTTCCGGTCCCGCTGAGGGCCTGTTGAGGTCCCGTCGGGGGCCCCTTGGCGCCCCGTCGCTGTCCCGATCGCTACAGCGGGTGTCCCGAAAGGGCGATTGCGACACTTCGCCCCTCTCTCCTAGAGTGCTAAGGCAAGCCTTACCTAATTTGCTTGCGCCCTGACGGTGCACCGCTCCACGACCGCGTTCCGCGACCCATGCGTGTGAGGTCCGGCACCAACGAACGGAAGTGGAGAACGGATTGATGCGCCCCCATCGCGTACCGCTGCTCGCCGTGGCCGCGGCCGCGGCCCTCGTCGGGCTCACCGCCTGCGGCGGCTCGTCGGACGGCCGGGACGGCCAGGACGACCGCGACACCGAGGCGAACGGCGGCTCCGGCGCGTTCCCGGTCACCATCGAGCACGCCTTCGGGGAGACCACCGTCGAGTCCCAGCCGGAGCGCGTCGCCACCGTCAACTGGGCCAACCACGAGGTGCCGCTGGCCCTCGGCGTGGTCCCGGTCGGCATGGCCGCCGCCAACTTCGGCGACGACGACGGCGACGGCGTCCTGCCCTGGGTCACCGAGCGGCTGGAGGAACTGGACGCCGAGACCCCGGTCCTGTTCGACGAGACCGACGGCATCGACTTCGAGGCCGTGGCCGACACCCGGCCCGACGTGATCCTCGCCTCCTACTCGGGGCTCACCCAGCAGGACTACGACACGCTCAGCGAGATCGCGCCCGTCGTCGCCTACCCCGAGGCCGCCTGGGCCACCCCGTGGCGCGAGATCGTCCGCCTCAACAGCCAGGCCATCGGGCTCGGCGAGGAGGGCGAGGCGCTGATCGGCGACATCGAGGGCGAGATCGCCGAGACCGTCGCCCGGTACCCGCAACTGGAGGGGAAGTCGGCGATGTTCATGACGCACGTCGACCCCAACGACGTCAGCCAGGTCGGCTTCTACACCACCCACGACACCAGGACACTGTTCTTCGAGGACCTGGGCCTCACCACCCCGGAGAGCATCGCCACCGCCTCCGCCGACACCGACCAGTTCGCCCTCACCCGCAGCGCCGAGCAGGTCGACCTGTTCGACGACGTCGACATCATCACCGGCTACGGCGACGAGACCGGCGAGCTGCTCGACATCCTGGAAAACGACCCGCTGCTGTCCAGGATCCCCGCCGTCGAACGCGGCTCGGTCTACCTGCTGCCCGGCTCCGCGCCGCTGGCCACCGCCGCCAACCCCACCCCGCTGTCCATCTCGTGGGTGCTGGAGGACTACGTGGCGGCCCTCGCCGAGGCCGCGGACCAGGTCAGGTGACCGACGTCGG
The DNA here is from genome assembly GCF_004348415.1 of Streptomyces hainanensis. Lineage (GTDB taxonomy): Bacteria > Actinomycetota > Actinomycetes > Streptomycetales > Streptomycetaceae > Streptomyces > Streptomyces hainanensis. Next base: position 18,635 of record NZ_SMKI01000073.1, on the reverse strand, counting down.
GACCCGACCCGCGCCGGACGCCGCCGCCCTCGTGCGGCGTCCGGCGCGCGTCCGGCTGCTGTGGCTGCTCGCCGTCGTCCTGGCGCTGGCCGCGATCATGCTGGCGTCCGTCGCGTTCGGCTCGCGCACCGTGCCGTGGGGCGACGTCTGGGCGGCGCTCGGCGGCGCGGACGACTCCCTCGAACAGGCCGCCGTCACCAAGCGGATCCCGCGCACCGGGCTCGCCGTGGTCGTCGGCGCCGCGCTCGGCCTGGCCGGCGGCGTGATGCAGGGCGTGACCCGGAACCCGCTGGCCGACCCCGGGATCCTCGGCGTCAACATGGGCGCCTCGCTCGCCGTCGTCACGGCCGTCGCCTACTTCGGGCTCACCTCGCCCACCGGCTACGTCTGGGTCGCGCTCGCCGGGGCGGCCGCCTCGGCCGCCTTCGTGTACACCATCGGCTCGCTCGGACGCGGCGGCGCCACCCCGCTCAAGCTGGCGCTCGCCGGCGCCGCCACGTCGGCGGCGTTCGCCTCGCTCGTCAGCGCCGTCGTGCTGCCCCGCAACGACATCGCCGGCAGCTTCCGGCTCTGGCAGATCGGCGGCGTGGGCGGCGCCTCCTTCGAACGCGTCGGCCAGGTGCTGCCGTTCCTGGCCGTCGGCTTCGCCGTCAGCCTGCTGTCGGCGCGGGCGCTCAACTCGCTCGCCCTCGGCGACGAACTCGCCGCCGGACTCGGCGAACGCGTCGCCGTGGCCCGGGCCACGGCCGCCGTCGGCGCCATCGTGCTGTGCGGGGCCTCGACGGCCGTCGCGGGACCGATCGCCTTCGTCGGCCTCGTCGTCCCGCACGCCTGCCGGCTGCTGGTCGGCGTCGACCACCGCTGGCTGCTGCCGTTCTGCGCGCTGGGCGGCGCGGCGCTGCTCACCGCGGCCGACGTGGTGGGGCGGGTGGTGGCCCGCCCGGCCGAGGTCGACGTGGGCATCGTGACGGCGCTGGTCGGCGCCCCGTTCTTCATCCACATCGTCCGCCGTCAGAAGGTCCGTGCCCTGTGAGCGCTCCCGCCGTCGCCGAGCCCTCGCCCGCGCCCACGTCCGTGCCCTCGCCCGTGCTGACAACCGTCATCCGCGGCCGGGCCAGGCGCGCCACGCGGCGCAGGCTCGTCGTCCTCACGCTGGCGCTGCTCGTCGCCGCCGCGTTCGCCGCGACCCTGGTCTTCGGGCAGACGTACTACCCGCCGGGCGACGTGCTCCGGGTGGTCCTCGGCGAGCAGGTGCCGGGCGCCTCGTTCACGGTCGGCCGGCTCCGGCTGCCGCGCGCGGTGCTCGCCGTGGTGGCCGGCCTCAGCTTCGGCATGGCCGGCGTCACCTTCCAGACGATGCTCCGCAACCCGCTCGCCAGCCCCGACATCATCGGGATCAGTTCGGGCGCCAGCGCGGCCGCGGCCATCGCCATCGTCACGCTCTCCCTCGACGAGACGCGGGTCTCCGTCCTCGCCATCACCGCAGGGCTCGGCGTCGCGCTGCTCGTGTACACCCTGGCCTTCCGGGACGGCGTCGCCAGCACCCGGCTGATCCTGATCGGCATCGGGATCGCCGCGATGCTCGACAGCGTCACCGCCTACGTGCTGTCGGGGGCCGCCGAGTGGGACCTCCAGGAGGCGACGCGCTGGCTCACCGGCAGCCTCAACGGCGTCGCCTGGGACCAGACCGTGCCCGCCCTCGTCGCGCTGGTCGTGCTCGCCCCCGTGCTGCTGTCGCGGGCCCGCGACCTCTCCGCGATGCAGTTGGGCGACGACACCGCCGCCGCCCTCGGGGTGCGGGTCGAACGCACCCGCGTCACGCTGATCGTCGCCGCCGTCGGCCTGATCGCCTTCGCCACCGCGGCCGCCGGGCCGATCGCGTTCGTGGCGTTCCTCTCCGGGCCCATCGCGGCCCGGCTCGTGGGGCCCGGCACCTCGCTGCTGGTGCCGGCCGGCCTGGTCGGCGCGCTGCTGGTGCTGGCCGCCGACTTCGTCGGGCAGTTCGCGTTCGACACCCGCTACCCGGTCGGCGTCGTCACCGGCGTCCTCGGGGCGCCGTACCTCGTGTACCTGATCATCCGCACCCACCGGTCGGGAGCCTCGATATGACCCCTTCGGCCCCTTCGGCCCCGCTGCCCGCGGCCCACGCACTCGCCGCCGAGCACCTCACCCTCGGCTACGGCGACCGGGTCGTCGTCTCCGCCCTCGACCTCACCGTGCCGCCGGGCGAGATCACCGCGATCGTCGGGGCCAACGCCTGCGGCAAGTCGACGCTGCTGCGCTCGATGTCCCGGCTGCTCACGCCGCGCGCGGGGCGCGTCGTCCTGGACGGCAAGGCCGTCCACCGGCTGCCCGCCAAGGAACTCGCCCGCACGCTCGGCCTGTTGCCGCAGTCCCCGGTGGCGCCCGAGGGCATCACCGTGCTGGACCTCGTCGGCCGCGGCCGCCACCCGCACCAGGGCGTCTTCTCCCGCTGGAACGAGCGGGACGACGCCGCCGTCGCGGCCGCCCTGGAGGCCACCGGAACCGCCGACCTCGCCGACCGCGCCGTCGACGAACTCTCCGGCGGCCAGCGGCAGCGGGTGTGGATCGCGATGGCGCTGGCCCAGCAGACCGACCTGCTGCTGCTCGACGAGCCGACCACCTTCCTCGACGTCAGCCACCAGGTCGAGGTCCTCGACCTGCTGACCGACCTCAACCGGACGCGCGGCACCACCATCGTGATGGTGCTGCACGACCTCAACCTCGCCGCCCGCTACGCCCACCACCTGGTCGCCCTGGCGGCCGGCCGGCTGCACGCCGCCGGCGCCCCGGCCGAGGTGCTGACGGAGGAGACGGTCCGCGTCGTCTTCGGCCTGGAGAGCCGCGTCATCGAGGACCCGGTCTCCGGCAGCCCGTTGATGCTCCCGATCGGCCGCCACCACGCCGAACACCACGGAGCCACCCTCCAGTGAGGGGGTGCGGTCACGGAAGTACCAGTGCTGCACTGAATGTGGCGAGCGCGTAACTTCCCATCCTGCCCAGGTCGTTGAGTGAATACTCTCCTCCTCGTTCAGAAACGTTCGTCGAATCGTCCCGAGGGGAAATCCATGCGGAGGGCCATACGCCTCACTCTGCCCGTCGTCGCCGTCGCGACCGCGCTCGTGCTGTCCGGCTGCAAGAGCGGCGGCCGCGGCGGCTCGTCGTCCGGCGGCAGCGGCGGCAGCGGCAGCAGTTCGGGCGGCCAGCACGACGATGACGACGACCTCGGCTTCGGCGGCACCACCGGCGGCGGCAGCACGTCCGGCGGCACCACCGGCGGCAGGAACGACAACAACGCCCGGCCCAGCAACCGGCAGTTGGAGGGCGACTGGTACACCGGCGTCGACCCGTCGGCCGCCAACATCGAGATCGAGTCCGGCTCGGTCACGTTCTACGAGGACCTCGACGTCGAGGGCGACGTCTGCGAGGGCACCGTCCGCGACGGCCGCCTGACCCTCGCCAGCTGCCGGGAGTTCGGCACCAGGACCTGGAACGACCGATCAGCCACCCTGGCCCTGGTCGACGGCGTGCTCCGCGTCTCCTGGTCCTCCGGCACCACGATGGAGATGCGGAACGCCCGGACGCCCGGCAGCTTCACCGACGCCGAACTGGCCGCGATCCAGGAGACCCTCAACCGCCTGAACGCCATGTGAGCCGCCCCCGTCCCGCGCCCGGTCCGCCCCGACCACCGCGAGGACCTGCGCCGCGGCCCGGTCCGCCCCGGCCAGCAACGGCGACGGGGTCCCGGGCGTCGCGCCGATGGCCGAGCCGGGCTGCACGGCCTCCGCCGGGATGCCGAGCACGAGCACTCGGTCGTCCGCGACGCCGTTCGCGTCCAGGAGGTGGAAGTCGACCGGGGTCACGTCGAGGGTCCCGCTGGACACCGCCGGGCCGTGGTCGCTCGACCAGCTGTGCAGCCGGGCCCGCCCCCGACGCAGCAGCCCGTCGAGCAGCGGGTCGTCGGTGTGGGTCACCACCCCCTTGGACATCCGGGTCTCCACGAACGCGCGGGCCCGCACCGGCGCCGCCCGCCGCACCGCCGACCGGCCGGCGAACGCGCCGTCCTCGTACGTCACCGCCGTGTCCTCGCCGAGCAGTTCCAGCAGGCCCGCGTCGATCAGCGCCAGCACCCGCGCCGTGCGGTGCGGCGGCGGCCCGGAGGCCAGCGAGAGCCCGAGGGGGGTGAACCAGCCGTCCACGTCCCGGGCCACGCTGCCGCCGTCCAGCGCGCCGCCGGTCACCAGCTTCCGCACCGGGCCGCGTACCGCCGCCATGGCCCGGTTGACGGCGTTCCGCGGGTGGCCGAGCGGCGCGTGCATCGCGTCGAGTTCGTCCTCCACGTGCGCGCGCACCCAGCGCCGCCAGGTCGCCTCGTCCACCGGCCCCGGCGCGGGCGGCCGGTCGAGGCGCCCCACGGAGAGCGCCCACCGGGCGGACGTCACCGCGCCCGCCACCACCGCGTCCACCTCGTCGTCCTGGTGCGCGGCGCGCAGCGCGTCGAGCAACTCCCCCTCGTCCGCCCCCGGCAGCAGCGCGTCCCGGCGGTGCGCGAGCAGCGTGGCCAGATGGGCCCAGGCGAACTCCCTGGCCAGCTGCGGCCACACGTCGCGGCGGAAGTCCTGCCCCGGCACGGCGGCCACCGCCGCGAACCAGTCACGGGTCGCCAGCCGGGGCGCGTACCGGGGCAGGAAGCCGTCCGGGTAGCTCGCCTTCGACCGGTAGGGCAGGCCGCGCCGCGACCCCGCCACCAGGCGCGGCTCGCGGCCGCTCGGCCGGTAGCGCAGTCGGGCCGGCCGCGCCGGGTCCCCGGCCGGCTCGAAGTGTCCGCCGCGCCCCTCGGTGAGCAGCGCGACGACATCGAAGAAGTTGGCGCCGAGGCCCGTCACCAGCACGGTCTCACCGCCCGGCACCCGGTCCCAGTCGCGTTCCGCCGGCATGCCGGGCTCCACGTAGACGAGCCCGTCCCGCTCGGCCGCCGCCACCAGGGACCGCACCCGGGGTGAGCGCTTCGCCTGCACCATCCCCTGCGCCAGCACCACGACGCGGCCGCGCAGCGCGCGCCCGCCGGCCAGCCGGACGGTGCGCGCCCCCTCCGCGTCCGGGGTCAGCTCCACCGCCGTGCCGACCACCCGCGTGACGGCCACCCGCCCCGAGCGCTCGGCCCTCGCCAACTGCTCCCGGTAGTAGACGCCCTGGATGCGGCGGGTCGGGTAGGACCACGGCCGCAGTCCGGCCGCCTCGTCGGCCACCCAACCGGGGCGGTCGGGCGGCGGGTCGCTCTCCCGCGCCCAGGTGACCAGGTCGGGGCCCGGCGCCACCGGCCCGGTCATCGGCGTCGAGTCGTCGGTGTAGATGGTGGTGTGCGCGCTGTAGGTGTTGTTGAGCAGCAGCGGGGACTGGTCGGTACGCCAGGTGGCGCCGGCCCCGACCTCCACCCGGTCCACCAGCGCCACCCGCACCGGCGGCGCGGCGTCCGGGTGCCGGGCCGTCAGCCGCTCCACGACGGCGACCGCGCGCGGCCCGCCGCCCACCACGACCACGTCGAAGACGTCCGTCACGCCGACTCCTTCGGGGCGGTACCGGCCCGGAGGGGCGTCGGCTCCAGCGCGGCCGGCCGCACCTCCACCCCCGCGGCGCCCCGGGAGACCCGCACGTCGAGCCCGTACACCCGGCTCAGCAGGGCCTCGTCGAACGCCTCGGCCGGCGGCCCGTCGGCGACGACCCGGCCGCCGTCCAGCAGCACCGCCTGGTCGCAGAAGTGCGCCGCGTGGTTGAGGTCGTGGATGGCGATCAGCGCCGTGACGCCCTCCTCCCTGGTCACCGAGCGGACGATCTGGAGCGTCTCGATCTGGTAGCGCAGGTCGAGCGCCGAGGTGGGCTCGTCGAGCAGCAACACCCGGGGCTGCTGGGCCAGGGCGCGGGCGATGAGCACCCGTTGGGCCTGGCCGCCGGAGAGCTGGGACATCGGCCGGTCGGACAGCTCGGCCAGGCCGAGCCGTTCGATCGAGGCGTCCACGATCTCCCGGTCCCGCCGGGTGGGGCGCAGCCCGATGTGCGGGGTGCGCCCGAGCAGCACGGCCTCCCGCACGGTCTGCTCGAACGGCGTCGCCCCGGACTGCGGGACGTAGGAGACCACCCGGGCGTGCTCGCGGCGCGGGGTGGCCAGCAGGTCCCGGCCGGCGAACGAGACGGTGCCGGCGGCGGGCGCGAGGACCCGGGCGATGATCTTGGTGAGGGTGGACTTCCCCGACCCGTTCGGGCCGAGCAGCGCGCAGAACCCGCCCTCCGCCACCCGCAGGTCGACGCCCTCCAGGACCGGGTTGCGCCGGTAGGCGAACCGGACCGAGGCGACCTCGAGACTCACTGTGCGGCCCTCCTGGTCAGGATGAGGTTGATGAAGACCGGGGCGCCGATGAAGGCGACGACGATGCCGACGGGGATCACCGAAGGCGCCAGCACCGTACGTCCCACGGTGTCCGCGACCACCAGCAGCAGTCCGCCCGTCAGGAAGGAGAACGGCAGCAGGTAGCGGTGGTCGGCGCCGATGGCCAGCCGGGCGATGTGCGGGCCCACCAGGCCGACGAAGCCGATCACCCCGCAGAAGGACACCACGACCGCCGCCAGCACCACCGAGACCACGATGAGCCCCACCCGCACGGCGGTGACGTTCACGCCGAGGCTCTTGGCCGCGTCGTCGCCGGCGAAGGCGATGGCGTTCAGGTCGCGGCTGAACCAGAGCAGGAGCGGCAGGGCGGCCACCACGCAGGCGCCCACCACCCCGACGTCCGACCAGCCGGCGTCGTTCACCGAGCCGAACGTCCACCGCACGATTGCCTGGAGGGTGTTCTCGTCGGCCACGAACTGGAGGGCCGCGGTCATCGCCTCGAAGAGCTGGGTGAGCGCGATGCCCAGCAGGAGCAGGGTGGCGGCGGACATCGCCTTCGCCGACGCCAGACCCAGCACCAGGGCGGAGACGGCCAGCGCGGCGCCCAGCGCGCTGCCGATCACCAGCCACGAGCCGGAGCCGGCCGAGCCGCCGGTGAGCAGGATCGCGAGCGCGGCGCCGAACGCCGCGGCCGGCGACACCCCGAGCGTGAACGGGCTGACCAGCGGGTTGCGCAGCAGGCCCTGCATCACCACGCCGGCCAGCGAGAGGGCGGCGCCGGCCACGAAGGCGAGCAGCACCCGGGGCAGCCGCAGGTTGATGATCACGGAGTAGGTCTGGGCGAAGTCCTGGTCGAGCACCCCGCCGAAGACGCGGAGGCGGATCGCGCGCCCCACGTCGAGCAGACCGGCGTCGGTCGTCCCGGCCGTGACGCACCAGGCGGTGACGAGCACGGTCAGCACCGTGCCCGCCCACAGCACCGCCGGCCGCCCCGTCCACGTGCGACGCGACACCGCCTGTCCAGCAGTTGAGACAGCCATCTCGCGTCAGCCCACCCTCTGGATGTACACGTCCTCGCCGGGGAAGTCCGCGCCCTGGCCCTGGAACTCCTGGGCCCACCGGTCCAGGTAGGCACCCGGCTCGACGTCGGCGAACTCCTCCGGGTGCAGCCAACTCGCCAGGTACAGCGCCCCGATGGCCTTGGACAGGGCGCTGGTGGCCCAGCCGTTGGTCACGAACACCCGGTCGTCCCGGACCGCCGGCAGCTCGGACCAGCCGGCCCGGCCGAACAGTTCGTCGCGCAGCGTGTCGAACCGCTCCTGCCCGGTGGGCTCGGCGGACGGCCCGAACTCGTGGACCACGACCTCCGGGGCCCGCTCCAGGATCGAGGCCGGGTCCACCGTGGTCTCCGACTGCTGGTCCCCGCCGGTCTCCAGGTCGCCGTAGATGTTCTCGCCGCCGGCGGCCACGATGATCTGGTCGAAGCCCGAGCCCGGCAGGCCGGTGAGGTAGGGCTGCTCCGTCTCCCAGTACACGCGCACCGGTTCGGTGCCGGCCACCCGGTCGCTGATCAGCCCGAAGATCTCGTCGTAGAACCCCGACACCCGCTGCGCGCCCTCCGGCTCCCCGAAGACCTCGCCCAGCAGCTCCACCGTCTCGTGGAACACGTCGAAGTCCCAGGCGGTGGCCACGACCACGGGGATGCCGAAGGACTCCAACTGGTCCGCGGCCTCCTGCCAGGCCCCGTTGCGGGGGAGGACGAACACGTCGGGGTCGAGTTCCACGACCGACTCGTAGTTGATCTCCTGGAGGTCCTCGCTGACCACCTCGTCATCGGCGATGTCCAGGTAGGGGAGCCGGGACTGCGAGACGCGGTCGTAGCCCACCACCCGGTCGCCCGCCCCGATGGCCTGGGCGAACTCGTTGCCGTAGCTGTTCAACACGACGGCGCGCTCGGCGGGCCCGTCGAGCTCCACGGTGCGCCCGACGTCGTCGACGACGGTGAGCGAACCCCCGCCCCCGCCACCGGCGTTCTCCTCCTCGCCGTCCTCGGTGGTCACGTTCCCGCAGGCGCTGGCGAGCAGCACGACGGCGGTGACGGCCGTGGCGGCGGTCAGGGCGGACAGGCGTTGTCTCATGACGAATTCCGTTCTCGGTGCGTTTCTGGTGTCGGCTCAGGGCCAGTAGGGATCGCCGAGGCTGAGCATCAGCCGGTTCGCCCAGGTGAAGAAGGCGGTGGCCGACACCAGGTCGACCAGCTCGACGTCGGTCAGTCCCACGTCGCGCAGCCGGTCCACGTGGGCCGTGGTGGCGCTGACCGGGGTGGTGGCGAGCGCCGCGGCGAACCCGACGACGGCGGCCCACCTGGCGTCCTGCCCCTCGGCCAGCGGAGCGGTCTCCCCGGGCAGCCAGTCGCCGTCCCGCTCCAGCCGGACCCCCAGCAGCCGGTCCACGTCCGCCGGCCGCTTCGACATCTGCGCGGACTTCCGGGCGTGCACGGACGCGCAGTACACGCAGTCCGTCACCTTGCTGGTCGCCGCGGCGGCCAACTCGCGCTCGGCGCGCGGCAGTCCCTCGGTGGTGGCGAAGATCGCGGCGTCCAGCGCCGTCCTGGCCGCCAACACCCCGGGCAGCCTGGCCAGCAGCCGGAAGTACTCGCCGTTGGTCTTGCCGCGGAACGACGCCTCCTGCTCCTCGGTGAGCTCGTCCGTCGGCACCGGCTCCACCCACGCGGTCCAGGACAGCAACTCCCGGGTGTACTCCACCGGCCGCTCACGCCCGTTGGACGCCGTCCGCGCCGCGCTCTTCACCCGCCCCCGGCCCGGCGTCTCCCGCGCCGGCGGCGCCGCCGCGTCCGGACCGCGCCCCTCCACCAACCGCAGCCCCTGAACGGCCCGCGCCTGGAAGGCGGTGAACGCCGCGACCTGCGAGATCGCCACCACCTCGTCCGTCGACCACCCCGCCTCGACGAGCAGCGCCAGGTCCTCCCGGGTGGCCAACGCCGGTGACACGCTGATCAGGTCGACGTGCCGCACCGCCGCCCGCAGCCTCGGGTCCGCCGGCAACTCGTCGCCCCACAGCGCCGCGTCGCCACCCCGCGCGGCGTGGTCCTCGACCAGCTCCGCCACCCCGTGCCACCGCGCCGCCAGCGCGGCCAACCCGCGCCGCACCGGCTGCTCGCCGCCGAACAGCGCCGCGCCGGCCTCCTGCGCCCGTCGCCCCACCAACGGCTTGACGGCCCGCGCCGCCTCGACCCGCTCCCCGAACCCGGCCAGCCGCCCGATGTCGTCCTGCTGCGTGGTGCTCATGTCGTCCGCCTCGTCGTCCCCGGTCCATGACGGCCGAGGCAGGGGCAAACGCCCCGCCCCCGTCCGAGGACGGAGACGAGTTCTCACGAGATGAGATCCCACGAGGAGCACGCTTGCCGCATCACCGCAGCCGGGTCGTCGTCCCCGGGGGCACCCCACCGTGCAGGAGGGTTGCCGGCCAGCAAGCCGGGTCTTCACGCTGGCACTCTTGACCTGCGCGGCAAACTAGCCGACCCAAACCCCCCGGAAAACCCCTCGTCCGCCATGTGAGACATCCGTCCATCATGGGGACGGACGGGATCGGCACTGGTGCTCGCCCGCCATCTTGGGCACGATGGCGCGATGCGTCCCTTTCGCTTCCTCACCGTGGTCGGCGAACCGCACGACGGCCCCGGCCTGGCCGCCTTCGCGCGCCGCGCGGAGTCGATCGGCTACAGCGCCCTGATGTCCCCCGACCACCTCGTGGCCCAGTACGCGCCGATCCCCCTGCTCGCCCACGCGACCGCGGCGACCGAGAAGCTCCGGGTCGGCACCTTCGTGTTCAACAACAACCTCCGGCACCCCGCCGTCCTGGCCCAGGAACTCGCGACGCTCGACCGACTCTCCGGCGGGCGCCTGGAGGTCGGCCTCGGCGCCGGCTGGAACAGGCCCGAGCACGACGCGATCGGCATCCCCTTCGAGCCCGTCGGCACGCGGGTCGCCCAACTCACCGAGGCGATACAGGTCTTCAAGGGCTGCTTCGGCGACGAGAGGTTCTCCTTCGCCGGCCGGCACTACACGATCACCGACTACGACGCGCAGCCGAAGCCCGTCCAGCGCCCCCACCCGCCGATCTTCGTCGGCGGCGGCGGGAAACGCCTGCTGACGCTGGCCGCCAGGGAGGCGCAGATCATCGGCCTGGCCCCCCGGCTCGGCAGGGACGAGCAGGGCCTGCCGACCCTCGACGCGCCGAGCATCACGGTCGCGGCCACCGAGGAGAAGATCGGCTGGATCCGCGAGGCGGCCGGCGACCGCTTCGCCGAACTCGAACTGAACAGCTACCCGACCGGCGGCCCGATGGTCCTCACCCACGACACCAGGGGCGAGGTCAGCCGACGAGCCGACGAACTCCGCCGACGCACCGGCGTCGAGCTCACCGTCGACGAACTCATGGAGTCCCCCCACGTGTTCATCGGCTCCGTCGGGGAACTGACCCGGAAGTTCGCCGCCCTCCGCGAACGCCTCGGCATCAGTTCGTTCCTCCTCGACGACATGGAGACCTTCGCCCCCGTCGTCGAGGAACTCGCCGGACGGTGACCCCGTCCCGGCGAACTCCGGCTACCCCCGGCCGCCGTGCCGCAGCCGCAGGCGCCGCCGGGGATGCGAGCGCAGCACCGGGTGGAGGCTCCAGCCCCGCTCCGAGGCGGCGCGCAGGACGTAACCGGCGCCCGCGCCGCGGAAGTAGTGCACCCCGAACTCCAGGTCGCGGTGGGCGAAGCCGTGCGGAGCCCCCGCCAGCCGGGTCTTCCGCTCGATGCGCCGATCCACCCGTGCCCGGTAGAACGCCGTGTCCCCCTCCCGCACCAGCGCCACCGGCGTCACACACCAGCGCGGAATGAACGGCAGCCGACCCAGCGTCGCGTCCACCACCCGCACCGCGCCGTCCTCGACCCGCGGCAGCACGTAGACGACCAACTGCACCACCATGGCGATGCCGTAGAAGCAGAACGCGAGGAGGAACCACACCACCCACCACAGCGGCAGGAGCAGCAGGGTCAACGGGAGAAGCACCAGCCAACGCAGCGCGGCCGATCGGACGGGTAGCGGCCCCCAGGCCGGCTCGTCATGGTCGTGCACGATCGGTGCCCCCGGTTCGTCATGGCGTCGACAACGCGCCACCGAGTCTATGCGCGATCACCCCAGGCCGCGGCGGTGAGGGTGGTGTTTCCGGGCCGGGCACAGTAGAAGTGGGTCCATGTCGCACCACCAACCGCCGCCGTACCCGCCCCAGATGCCCGGGCCGCCCTACGGGTACGCGCCACCGTGGGCCCCGGAGGTCAGCGCCCGCTACCGGCGGTGGGCCGGCGTTCTCCGCTGGCTCGCGATCATCATCGGGGCGTTCGTGGTGGTCGCGCTCGTGGCGAGCGTCGTCCTCCTCGTGATGGCGGACAGGGACGAGCGGAACGCCGCCTACGGTTACCTCGCCCTGGTCCTCTGGGCCGGGATCCTCGTCACGACGCCCGTCCTGCTCGCGGTCGGCCTCTCCGCCGCGGCCATGACGCGGCGCGTGCGTGCGGCAGCGGCGGCGAACCGGTACCCCACCGTGACATGACGCGCGTACGTTGACGGGAAGCCACACCCACCCAGCACGAAGGAGCACGTCGGGTGAGCGTTGTCCTGACCATGAGCGGCCGCCAGCCACCGGCCCGCGACGGGGTTCTGCCGCCGGTCACCAACTGGGTCGAGCTTTCCGACGGATCGGGACCGCCCCGGGTGGTCGCCCACGTGGAGCGCGAGTTGCCGCCCGGCGGCATACCCGCCTACCGCGCGGCCCGCGGCAGCGGCAACCGCTCCTTCGTCCTGTGGGCCGACGAGCACCACCGGGAGCGGGTGGCCACCCTGGTGACGGTGTCGGCCACCGGCGGCGTCGCGACGTTCCAGGTGCTGGGCCCGCAGGGCGAGTTGATCGGCACGGTCGTGCGGGAGAAGGCGCTGCGCGGTAGGGGCCTGCGCACCCGCTGGACGGTGACTCGGCCCGACGGCCTCACGGCGGTGGGCTTCAAGGGCCGGATCCTCTGGTGGTGCGTGTGGTGGCCGGCGGTGCCCTTCATGGCCCTGATCCTCGTGTTCTCCGTTCTCGACGGTGTCCCCGGCAACGAGGGTGGCGCCGCGCGCGCCCCCCGCCGCATCAGGTGGCGCGCCGGTGGGCGGCTGCCGTTCGAGTTCAGGTCCAGGGGCAACAAGCTGCATGTCCACGACCCGGGATTCGACTGGCGGCTCGCGGCCACGCTGATCGTCCTGCTGCGCACCTTCAACGACGGTGCCTGGGACGCCAGGAAGAAGTAACCGGTCGGTCGCGCCGCCGGCGCCCCCCGACGGGGTGCTCGGGTCAGGGGCCGTCGGTGGGTACCGGGAGGCCGCCTGCGTCGGCGTCCACGTCGCAGACGGCCGGGGGCAGGGCCGTGTCGATCCCCCGCAGACGCACGGGGGTTCGGCCCTCGGCGTCCTCGGTGAACGCGATCGTGCACACCACCTGCCGCACCCCCAGGTCGTCGAGGTCGCGGAGGTCGATCGGCAGCGTCACCTCCACCCCGCCGTCCCGGTACGGCGCCGTCCTGGCGATCCCCTCGAAGGGGAACTCGGGCAGGCCGTCGACGAGGCCGGCCTCCCGTTCGTTCTCCAACGGCCCGACGAACAGTTCCGCGACGGTCTGCTGCGTCGAGACGCCGGGCGAGTCGCCCGGGCCCGGCACGTCCGGCGCCTCGTCCGCGAAGCGGATCACGGGCATCAACCGCCCCTCGGGCGACCGGAAGAAGAGGACGATCCCGGTGGGCGGGTACGGATAGACCTCCACGGTGGCCGGGGCGCCCGCCGCGATGACGTCCGTCTCCGGGACACCGCAGCCGCCGAGCACCGGCGCCGCGAGAGCGGAGAGGGCCACGAGCGCCGGGGGACGCGGCCTCGGACGTCGCCTCATGCCGGTGCCTCCCCCGTACGCAGCGGCATCTCGACGGTGAAGACCGCGCCCGTTCCGCCGGGCCCGTTCGCGGCACGGACGGTGCCGCCGTGCAGCCGGACGTTCTCCAGGGTGATGGCCAGGCCCAGGCCGCTGCCGACCGAGCGGGTGCGGGCCGCGTCGGCCTTGTAGAAGCGGTCGAAGATGTGCGGGAGGACGTCCGGCCCGATGCCCGGCCCCCGGTCGGCGACCTCGGTGACCAGCCATGCCGACCCGTCCGCCCCGGCGGCGGTGCCCAGCCGGACGGTGACCGGCGGGCCGCCGTGCCGCAGCGCGTTGCCGACCAGGTTGGCGACGACGACGTCGAAGCGGCGCGGGTCGAGCCGGGTGCGGATGCCGTCCGGCAGTTCGGCACGGACCAGGTCGGTCCAGCGCCGGTGCTCCAGCGTCCTGCGTATGGTCTCCGCGGCGTCGACCTCGTCGGTGTTCAACTCGGCGGCGCGGGCGTCGAACCGGGAGATCTCCATCAGGTCCTCGACCAGCACCGCGAGCTTCCCGGTCTCCGCGCTGATCAACCGGACCGCGCGCGCCGTGTCGGAGTCCAGACCTTCCGCGCCCTCGTCGAGGACCTCGGTGACGGCGAGCATCCCCGCGAGCGGGGTGCGCAGTTCGTGCGAGACGTCGGAGGCGAAGCGGCGGGCGCGCTCCTCCGCCTGCCGCAACTCGTTCACGGAGTGCTCGAGACCGGCCGCCGACTCGTTGAACGTCCGTGCCAGATCGGCGAGTTCGTCGTTCCCCCGCACCTCGATACGGGTGTCGAGCCGGCCCCCGCCCATGGAACGGGTGGCCTGACGCAACTCGCGGACCGGGCGCAGCACACTGCGCGCGGCGATCAGCGCGGGCACCAGGGCGACGGCGAGGCCCGGCAGCGCGCCGTTCCTGGCGGCGACGCCCAGCGCCTCCACGTTCGCCTGCTCCTCCGGCATGGGCATCACCGCGTACAGCACGATCCCCGTCGGCATCACGGTGTTCTCCCCGACCTCGAACACGACCGGCATGCCGATCGTGAGATACGGCACCCCGTCCTTGACGACCCGTTGGAAGCTGCCGCTCGGTTCGGAGTGGGCCTCGCGGCGCAGTTCGGGCGTGATCACGGTGGACGTGGGGCTGGTGCCTGAGGAGGCGCGGATCGAGCCGTACTCGGCGTAGACGTACCACGGGTGCGGCCGGCCGTTGCGGGCGATGGTGCGCAGGGTGCCCACCAGATCGGTCGTGTTCAGCGGCAGGTTGAAGTAGACCTCCCGCACCTGGTCGCGGAAGGCGGAGACCGCGGTGTCCTGCGCCGTCCCCAGGACCGCGTTGCGGACCTCGCGGAAGGTGAGTGCGGCGGTCGTCCCCGCGCTGACGGCCGCCACCAGCAGGAACGCCAGGACGAGGCGGGCCCGCAGGCCGAAGGGGCGGCGCCGGTCGCCGCCGGTCGCCTCGCGCCGCGACGGCCCGCGCCGCGACGGCCCGCGCCGCGACGGCCCGCGCCGCGACGGCCCGCGCGGGCGCGGGACCCGGAGTCTCACAGCGGTCCGAAGCGGTAGCCGAAGCCGCGCAGGGTCTGTATGTAGCGCGGGCTGCCCGGGACGTCCTCGATCTTGTTGCGCAGTCGCCGCACGCACGCGTCCACGAGCCGCGCGTCGCCGTGGTGGCTGTACTCCCACACGTGCTCCAGCAACTGCTGGCGGCTGAAGACCTGTTCGGGCGAGGCGGACAGATGCAGGAGCAGTCTCATCTCGGACGGCGCGAGGGTCAGGCGCTCGCCGTTCTTGGCCGCGCTGAGCCCGGACCGGTCGATGGCCAACTCGCCGTGGAACTCGACGGCGGGCCGCCCGCCGCCCGGCTCCTCGAACCTGCGCAGCACGGCCCGGATCCGGGCCTCGATGACCTCGGTACGGGCGGGTTTGACGATGTAGTCGTCGGCGCCGGCCTCCAGGCCGACGACGACGTCGAAGTCGTCACCGCGGGCGGTGAGCATGATGATCGGCAGCTGGCTCTCCTCCCGCACCGTGCGGCAGACCTGCACGCCGTTCATCCCGGGCAACATCAGGTCGAGCAGCAGCAGATCGGGCCGGAACTCGCGCAGGGCGGCCAGCCCGGCCTCGCCGGTGGCGGCGGTCCGCACCTCGTGGCCGCGGTGGCGCAGTCCGAGTTCCACGCCCTCCCGCACGGAGGGGTCGTCTTCGATGAGCAGGAGCCGAGCCATGCGCACAGTGTCCAGTGGGTCGGAGGCGGTCGGGAGAGGAGCGGGGGTCATCAGCGGCGGCGGCGCAGCCGCGCCAGGGCGTCGGTGACGAGGACGTCGATCTCGGTGAGTCGCAGCGGCCGGGCGAGCAGGACGAACACGGCGGCGATCGCCGCCGCCCCCGCCCCCGCCGACGCGACCGGGCCGCCGGCCTCCGCCCAGCGGGCGGCGCCGTACCCGAGCGCCGTCGCCGGCACGGCGGCGACCAGCAACCGCGCCTGCGCGGCGAGGGCGTGCGAGGGCACGCGCCCGGACCGCCCCGCCAGGCGGCGGCGCAGGACGAGGGCCGTGACCGCCCAACCCGCCCACAGCGCCAGCGAGTACCCGGCCGCGATGCCGGTCACCGCCCAACGCGCGGGCAGCACCAGGTACGCCACCACCGAGAGACCTGAGCTGAGGCTCGCGATCACCAGGTTGAGCAGGAACGGGGTCCGGGTGTCGGACAGCGCGTAGAACGTGCGGGAGAGCACGTACTGCCCGCTGAAGGCGATCAGTCCGGGGGCGAACGCCATCAGCGTGCCCGCCATGACGGCGACGGCCGCGCCGTCCGTCTCGCCGTACCCGAAGACGAGCGCCATCACCGGCCCCGCGAGCGCGAAGAGCCCGCACGCCGCCGGAACGACGGCCGCCGCACTGCTGCGCAGCGCGTACGACACGTCGCGCCGCACCGCGGCGGTGTCCATGTCGGCGGCCGCCCCGCTCATCCGGGGCAGCAGCGCGGTCATCAGCGACACCGTGATGATCCCGTGCGGCACGGCCCACAGCAGATACGCGTTGTTGTAGGCGCTGAACCCGGCACCGCCGTCGATCCCGGCCGCCTCCGCCCGCAGGCCCGCCGCCGTCGCCAGCCGGGTCGTCACCCAGTACGCGACCTGGTTGGTGAGCACCAGCAGCACCAACCAGCCGGCGTTCCGCAGCGGGCGGGTGAGCCCGCTGCCGCGCCAGTCGAAGCGGGGCCGGTAGCGGAAGCGGGCGGCGCGCAGCGCGGGCAGCAGGGCGAGGGCCTGGACGACGATGCCCGCCGTGGTCCCCCAGCCGAGCAGTGCGGTCTCGGCGGCGCTCAGCGTGCCGCCGTCGCCGGTGGCGACGGCCGCCAGATAGAGACCGAAGACCGCGACGACGACGAGGTTGTTGAGCACCGGCGTCCACATCATCGCGCCGAAGTGCCCACGGGCGTTGAGTACTTGGCCGAGCAGCGTGAACAGGCCGAGGAAGAGGATCTGCGGCAGGCAGTAGCGGGCCAGGGCGACCGTCATCGCGGTCTGGTCGGGCGGGTAGTCGGTGTACGCGTCGACGATCGCGGGCGCCGCCCACACCGCGGCGGCGGTGAGCGCCAGCAGGGCGAGCAGACAGACGGTGAGCAGCCGGTCGGTGTACGCGGCGCCGCCGTCCTCCTGTTCCTTGGCCGCCCTGACGAGCTCGGGCACGAAGACGGCGTTGAGCGCCCCGCCGATCAGGAGCATGTAGACGATCGTGGGCAGGGAGTTGCCGACGGCGTACCCGTCGGCGACCGTCCCGACGCCGATCGCGGCGGCGACGACGGCGGACCGCACGAACCCGGTCGCCCTCGACACGACCGACCCGGCGGCCATGATGACGCCGCTGCGCAGCACGGACGGTGCCCGGGGCGGCGCCGTCCCACCGGACGTGACCGTCGCGGTGTCGGCCGCCGTCACCGGCGCGCCAGATACGTCTGGAACACCCGGTACAGCGCGTGGTTGGCCGTGCCGCCCAACGGTCTCTCCCATTCCCCCAGGGTCTCGACGACCTCACCGCCGGTCCCGAGCTTCCAGCGCAGCAGCCCGTACGCGCGGTCGTCGGCGTCGAGGGTGGAGGGTATCCCACGCATGTCGTAGACCTCGGCGCCGAGCGCCTGGGCGTCGAGCAGCATCCGCCACTGCAGCAGGTTGGAGGGCCGGACCTCGCGGCGGTGGTCGGCCGAGGCGCCGGTCTGGTACCAGACCCGGCCGCCCACCCGGATCATGGTGTGGGCGGCGAGCGTCTCGCCGTCGTGACGGGCCAGGTAGAGCCTCATCCGGCCCGGCTCCTCCGCGTTGAGAGCCGCGTACTGGCGCTGGTAGTACGCCAGCGACCGCCCGAGCCGGAAGCCGTCCCGCTCCTCCGTGATCCTCAACAGCCGGTAGAACTCGGGCAGATCGGCCGCGCTGCCGCTGACCACCTCCACCCCGGACTTCTGCGCCCGCCGCACGTTGCGCCGCCACTCCTGGTTGAGCCCGGCCCACAGGTCGTCCGGCGTGCGGCCGGTGAGCGGTATCCGGAAGACGTGCCGCGGCTGCGCGTCCCCGTCCTCCTCGCCACCGCACCGCTGCCAGCCGCGCGTCCGCAGCCGTTCGGCGACGACCGTGCCCAGCGGGTCCACCTCGCTCGCGAGAACGTCCGCGAGCCGCCGCCCGGGACCGGTGGCCGCCTTGACCCGGACCGCGCTCCAGCGGCGGTAGTCGGGCGAGGGCCCGATCCGTACCGCGAATGCGCCCGCCAGGCGCAGATACCGCAGCAACGGCGCGAGCCAGCCGTCGATGTCGGGATCGGCCCAGTCGGCGACCGGCCCCTCCGGCAGGTAGGCGAAGAACTTGCGGGTACCGGGCACCTGCCGCAGCAGCACCAGCGCCACACCGGACAACCGCCCGGCCCCCGGGTCCGGCCCCCAACCGACGAGCTGTGCGCGCCAGCCCTCCTTGACCTCCGCCCACGAAGGACACTGCAGGAACGCGGCGTTCAGCGCCGCACCCTCGCGGGACGCCAGGAACCGGCGGTACGCGGTGGCGGTGATGGGTGCTGGCGGTGTTTCCTGGCCACGGACGGCCGCGACGGGCAGCGCTGACACGGTGTGAGCCTCTCGGTCGGGAACGCCCGGGTCTTCCGGCGATGCCGAGGATGCTCACAGCGGTCCATGACCGCTCCACGCGACGAATGCGACCGGACGATGACCGTTCCGCCCCAGCCCCCGTCACACAG
>NZ_SMKI01000739.1 GCF_004348415.1 Streptomyces hainanensis | reverse complement strand
GCCCCGGCCCCGGCCTCGGGGTTCGGGGCGGCGCGGAGTTCGGCGGCGGGCTGCTCGACGTCGAGGCGGGCCTCGGGCGGCGGTCTCGCGCCACTGCGCGGCCAGCCGGTCCAGGCGCGCGCTGTCACCGGGGAGTGGTTCGGGGAGTTCGGGAGCCATGGAGCCGATCCTCGCCGACCGGCCCCGGCATGTGCGCTGGATTCTGCGGATCCGGGCCTGGACGTCCTTGTGCGGCGTGCAGGCCCCGTGAAGGGAACCGCCACCCGAAGGGGTGACTACCGGGACGATCCGAACGAGGCCGCCTGCGGGCGGTTCAGGGGACGAGGTGGAGCAGGTACCGAGCGTTGTCTCCGTAGACGGCTACCAGAAGGACTGTGGCGGCCAACGTGTCGCTGGGCCGGGGATGTCCTCGGTGCTGTCCTTGCGGGGCCCGAAGAGCCAGTCCTGGGCCTCCGCGTTCGCCTGGTCCCAGGGACCGTTCCCCCGGTCGGCGAAGACGACCTTGTGCAGAGCCCGGCGGACATCCTCGTCGTCGACGCCGACCGGCTCCTTGATGAACGGTTCGATGAAGGAGAGCCGCCACTCCGCCGGGGGACGCCGGTCTCTGTCGGAGTGGCCGGCGTCGCTGTTCTCCCGCCGGCGTTCTTCCAACTCGTCATAGGTGAAGTGCTCGTACTGACGGGGGGCACAGGCGAAGGGCAGCAGCGGCAGCGCCTGCTCGACTAAGCGGGAGGTGATCGCTTCGTTGACGTGCAGTACAGACGTCCTCGCTTCGAAGGGGAAGTGGTCAGGGGTGGCCGATGACCCAGACGATCTCGACGTGCACGACCGCGTCGAAGACGCGGTAGCCGATCGACACCCGCGCCGCAGGACCAAGCGGCGCAGCGCGGTGGGCCCGCGACCCTCGTAGACCTCGCCGACGGCGGTGGGGCGGGCGGCCAGCACCTTCTCGGCATCCATCACAGCGCGGCGCTGGGCAGGGGAGAGCGTGCCGATGCCGCGGCGGGCGTCCGGCTTGTAGGTGACCTTGTACGCCAACGGGCGTCCTCGCCGACCTCGGCGCGCACCGCGGCGTCCGGCCGCCGCTCGAAGTCGTCGTCGTAGTCGGCCCACACCGCCTCCGCCGGGACCCCGTCCGGGTCCGGGCCCTCCTGGTCGGTGTGCTCCGCGGCCCGGATGGTCGGATGGGCGCGGGGAGAGCCACACCATGCGGTACTCCGCCACCAGGTCCCGGAGCTTCTCGAAGGGGCAGGCCTCCAGCCGCGCGGTGAACGCCATCAGCTGCGGCGGCCAGGGCGCCAGCGCGGCCTTCAACTCCGCGATGGACTGCGGCCCCTCACCGGTCTCGACCCAGTACGGCGAGCGAGTCGGCCAGCCGGCCGACTCCACAGGCTGCGCGCACATCCCCGCCACCTCCCCTTCCAGGCCCACACGCGGGCGGTACGGGCTCCACGGTATGCGCCCGCACCGCCCAGGCACCGGCCTTCGCCGGAAGTATCCGACCAGGACACCAATCCCGCCCGAAGGGGCGGGCCCCGCCCATCAGTTTGAGAGTTGTGTGTCTCGCCATCTCAAGGCGCTCTTCTGGTCACTTCCGGATACCTCTCTACCCGCCGGTAGCATCTACGGTTTTCGTAATGCCGCGAGCAGAAAGCCTTTTACATATCCGGCTAGACGAAGGGGAACGCCGTTGGAAACTATTTTATCGGCGGCCATTACGGCGGTCGCTACTATTTTCGCCGCATTCATCGCCAGGGGGCGTCACAGTAAAGAAGACGACGATCCGGGAGATGGTGGCTAAAGGAGGTGGCGAGAGTATCCTAACGTCTCTCAGACGGAGGCCCGCATCAATCCCTTAGTATACACAGGCACATCCTGTGGTGTGCGGACTTGATGCCCTGCGACGGCATCACTCTCGCTTATGTGATGTGCCGTCAACACTCGACACCTCGGGCGCATCCTGACGGCCTCACGAGGGCGGTCGATCGGGAATCGTTACCCTCGTCGTCAACTCGATGCCGCGCGAAATTTGTGCCGAACAAGACCGGGGCGTTCCATCCACGTCCCGGTCTTGTTCGGCACGTCGATCGGTCTCAAGTCTCGGTGCCTGCCTGGGATTCCTGTAGCTACACAGGCTGCATCATCCCGCGATGCGGTACCCCTTCCCACCGTAGGTGCGTCTTTTCCGCCGGAGCGGAGCGGAGGCGGGATTCGCGCGAAGCGTGAATCTAACTGCGTGTCGAGATTTCCGCGAAGCGGGAATCCATTGCCCCGCGCGAAGCGCGGGGCCCGTCCGCGAAGCGGACGGTTTTACAAGCGCGCGCAGCGCGCTTGTACCCGCGGAGCGGGTACAAGCG
>NZ_SMKI01000738.1 GCF_004348415.1 Streptomyces hainanensis | reverse complement strand
GCCTGGCCCCGTCCCCCGCGGCCGCGCCACCCGCCGGCGCCTCGTTCTGCACCAGCACCGCCACCTCGTCCTCCCGGTGCGCCACCCGCACCCGGGCCGCCGCGCCGGCCGCGTGCTTGTGCACGTTGGTCAACGCCTCCTGCACCACCCGGTACGCCGTCGCCTCCACCTGCGCCGGGTAGTCACGCGGCTCACCCTCGACGTCCAGGTCCACCGTCATCCCGGCCGCCCGCGACTGGTCCACCAGCACCGCCACCTCGCCGAGCGCCGGGCCGGGACCCGGAACCGGACTCGGGCCCGGGCCCGACTCGCCCCGCGCCCCCCGGTCGCCACCGGCCGCCGTCGCCAGCTCGGCCAGCCGGGACGACGCCTCGACCGCGCCACCGGCGCTCGCCGCGCCGTCGGCGACCGCGGCGCCGGAGACCCCGTCGGGGCTCCCGGTGGCCGAGCCGCTGCGCAGCACGCCGAGCATCGTCCGCAGCTCGGTCAGCGCCTGCCGACCCATGTCCCCGATCAGCCCCGCGTTCCGCTCGGCCTTCTCCGGGTCCTTCACCGCCACCGCCTGCACCGCCGCCGCGTGCACCACCATCAGGCTCACCCGGTGCGCCACCACGTCGTGCATCTCCCGCGCGATCCGCCGCCGCTCCTCGCCCCGCGCCCACTCGGCGCGCTCCTCGGCCCGCTCGGCCAGCAGCGCCAGCTCCCGCTCCAGGCCGAAGGCCCGGTCCCGCAGCGACTCCACGAGCCGACGCCGCGCCCGCACGTAGAGCCCGAGCAACACCGGCGGCACCGCCGACACCACGCCGAACACCGTGGCCACCAGCGGCGGGAACCAGGTCGGCATCGGCTGCGCGCGCAGGCCGGCGTCCTGGTCCATCAGGAGGTAGAAGACGATGCCGGTGCCGACGCCCTGCATCGCGGTCAGCACCCCGATGACGCGCCGCGGCGCGTCCGTGGTGGCCAGCGTGTAGAGCGCGACCAGCGCCATGGTGGTGCCCGGGCTGGCCGGCAGCATCGAGATGGACACCAGGATCACGGCCACGGGGTAGCGGCGCCGCAGCACCACCGAACCCCCGGCGACCGCCAGCGGCACCACGACCAGCGGCGCCGGCAGCCCGGTCATGGTGGCGAAGCTGAAACCCCGTGCGATGCACTCCCCCATGGAGATCAGCGCGATCACCACGTCCACCAGGACGCTCCGGCGTCGCGTCCACCACCACAGCCGAAACCCCTCGGCCGTGGTACCGCCCGCCCCCGTCTCATTCATAGCGACCAGCCTAAGGGCCGGATCGGCCCCGGGAACGGGGGCCGCTTCCCCGGCCGGCCCGTCCGCCTGCCCGTCCGCCGGCCGGCCCGAGTGGCAGGCCGGGGAGCGGGAGGTCGACGAGTCGCTCGAGTCGGGCGGACGCGGCGAGGTGCGCGAGAGCGGCGAAGCGCCGCTCCGCGCCCTGGCGGACCAGGCCGGTCTCGACGTGGCGGAGATCGGGCGGCCTGCCGGCGTATGAGACGCTGAGCCGATTTCTGTGCGACTGGAGGGGCCCGCGGGACTGGAAGGGGTCGAGCGCCGCCCAGCAGGCGGCCCTCCTGCCGGCCGTCACGCAGTTCGTGGCGGACCTCAGGGCCGGCGACCGCCCCCGCCGATCGCCGCGGGCGAGGAAGACGCAGGGCCACGACGAGGTCTGGGAGTTCTCCTGGGCCCCGGACGGCCGGGCCACCTTCCCCTACGGGGATCCGGTGACCGACGGCGAGCCGCACATCGTCTGGCGGCGGGTGGGAACCCACGCGATCTTCACCCGGCCATGAGAAGGGGCGATCTTCGATATCGCCTGAAGGGGCGACGGGCTGGCATAGTGTGGGGTACCGGATCGGCGGTTCGCCATCACATGATCTCGCCCGATTCGCTATCCCCTATGGTGTAATTGGCAGCACTGCGGCTTTTGGTGCCGTATGTCCAGGTTCGAGTCCTGGTGGGGGAGCCTCTCCTTCTCGTCCTCCCGGCTCGCGGCCTCAGTGCGGCTGGTGCAACTGCCGCAGGCAGAGCTGTTCGTCGGCGCGGAGTTGCAGGACCACCTGGTCGTAGGGGCCGCGTTCGGCCGTGAACTCGTGGGCCAGGCGCTGGATTTCGGGGAGAGCCCTGGCGTACTGGCCGGTGTCGAGCAGCGTCGCCGCGTACTGCTTCCGCAGGCTCCGCACGATCGTCGAGCTCTCGCCGTACCGGAGCGCCGCCAACGGCAGGGTGTGGCTGAGGAGTTCGGCGACCTGGTGGTAACGGCCGTGCGACAGCAGGCGTTTGACCTCGTCGAGCGCCGCGCCCAGGTCCGGTTCGCGGGGGCGGGAGCTCGGTGGCCAGGGGGCCATCGG
>NZ_SMKI01000737.1 GCF_004348415.1 Streptomyces hainanensis | reverse complement strand
GGCTGCCCCTGCGCCCGCTGTGCCAGGGCGCTCGGCGCCGACGTCCGCACGGCCACCTCGCTGCTGGTGGACGGGGTGCTGCTGCTCGACCTGACGCCGGGCGCGGCGCTGGCCGCCGCGCGGGCCGGCCGGTCGCTCACCGGGGTGCGGCAGGCACTGCTGACCCACCCGCACGACGGGCCCGCGCTGGAGCTCCCGCCCGGCCTGCCGGGGCCGTTGCGGCTGCCGGACGGCCGGGACCTGACGCTGCTCAGCGGGCACCGGATCACCGCCGTCGCGGTGGACGTCCCGGGCACCGGTTACGCCGTCACGGAGCCGGGTCGCGGCCGGCTGCTCTACCTGCCGCCGGGGGCGGCGCCCGCCGGCCTCGCGGACGGCCCGCCCTACGACCTGTGCCTGCTGGACGTCGTCGGCCGGCCGGACGCGCTGGCCAGGCTGCGGGCGGCCGGCGCGGTGGCGCTGACCACCGACGTGGTCGCGGTGCACCTGGACCACGACGTGCCGCCAGGGGCCGAGCTGCGCCGCCGGCTGGCGGCGGCCGGCGCGCGCGCCGTGCCCGACGGCCGCACGCTGACCGTCGGCGACTTCCGTGAGGTGCCGGAACTCCCGCGCCGCACCCTGGTGTTGGGCGGGGCGAGGTCCGGGAAGTCGGCGGAGGCCGAACGGCGGCTCGTCACCTTCCCCGACGTCGTGTACGCGGCCACCGGCGGGGAGCGGGCCGGCGACGCGGAGTGGCGGGCCCGGGTGGCGGGACACCGGGAACGGCGGCCGGCGAGCTGGACCACGGTCGAGACGTGCGACCTGGTGCCGCTCCTCGAACAGGACGACGAGGGGCCGCTGCTGATCGACTGTCTGGCGCTGTGGCTGACCGACGCGCTGGACTCGGTGGGCGCCTGGGAGGGCCGCGGCGCCGCGGAACTGGCCGCCAGGACGGCGGCACTGGTCGCGGCGGTGGGGGCGGCCCGGCGCCCGGTGGTGCTGGTGAGCAACGAGGTCGGCTCGGGCGTGGTGCCGGCCACGCCGGCCGGCCGCCGTTTCCGCGACGAACTCGGCCGGCTCAACGCGGCGGTGGCGGCCGAGTGCGAACAGGTGCTTCTGATGACGGCCGGTTGCGCGACGCCGCTGCGCGGCTGACGGGACGTCGCGCGGCCGAGCGGCACCGCTGCGCGGCTGAGCGGGAACGCTGCGCGGCTCAGCGGGAACGCTGCGCGGCTGAGCCGGGCGCCGGGGGGTGCGAGCCGGAGCGCTACCCTCGTTTGCCATGAGCGATGGCGGTGTGAACCTCGATGACTTCGGCGATCTCATCGAGCGGCCGAGTGCCAGGCTCCGGCGGCAGGCCGAGGAGCGGCGGGCCCGTGTCGGCGTGCCTCCCAAGGCGCTTGGCCGGCTCGACGAGATCGGTGCCTGGCTGGCCGCGGCGCAGGGCCGGGTGCCGGTGGCCCCGATCGAGCGTCCCAGGGCCGTGCTGTTCGCCGGCGACCACGGGATCGCCTCGCTCGGCGTCTCGGCCCGCCCGCCCGGCGGTGCCACGGCCCTCGTGCGGGACACGCTGGACGGCGTCAGCCCGGCCGCCGTGCTGGCCCGCCAGGCCGGCGTGCCGCTCCGGATCGTCGACCTGTCGCTCGACTGCCACGCCGACGAACTCCCCGCCGACGTCAGCCGGCACCGGGTCCGGCGCGGCTCGGGCCGCCTCGACATCGAGGACACCCTGACGGCCGAGGAGGCCGAGCAGGCGTTCCGCACCGGCATGGCCATCGCCGACGAGGAGGCCGACTCGGGCACCGACCTGCTGGTGCTCGGCGACATCTCGGTCGGCGGCACCACCGCCGCCGGCGTCCTGGTCGCGGCCATGTGCGGGACGGACGCCTCCATGGTGACCGGCCGCGGCGGGCTCCACATCGACGACCTGACCTGGATGCGGAAGTGCGCCGCCGTCCGCGACGGCCTCCGCCGGGCCCGCCCCGTGCTCGGCGACCAACTGCGCCTGCTGGGCGCCGTGGCCGGCGCCGACCTGACGGCGATGACGGGCTTCCTGCTCCAGTGCGCGGTCCGGCGCACGCCGGTGGTACTCGACGGCGTGGTCTCGGTGGCCTGCGCCCTCGTCGGCCAACGCGTCGCGTTCCGCGCCCCCGACTGGTGGCTGGCCGGCCACGCCAGCGGCGAACCGGGCCAGGCCAAGGCGCTCGACCGCATGGCGATGGAACCCATCCTCGACCAGAACGTCACCGTCGGCGAGGGCACCGGCGCGCTCCTCGCCCTCCCCCTGATCCGCGCGGCGGCCGCGTTGGCGGCCGAACTCCCGGAGGCGGACCGGGACGTGGACGTGGCGACGTAGCGGTACGGGGCTGGGGATTCCCGCCCAC
>NZ_SMKI01000736.1 GCF_004348415.1 Streptomyces hainanensis | reverse complement strand
GGGTGGGGGGGGAAACCCCCACCTGGCATCGCGCCGGCGTCAGCCGGCGATGGCCTCGAAGAAGCTCCAGCCCGCCATCACCACCATCACGCCCGCCGCGATCTTGGTGATCAGCGTCAGCGGCACCCGCTTCAGCAGCGCCTGGCCGCCCAGGATGCCGAGGCCGGCCACGGCCCACAGGGCCAGGACGGCGCCCACGCCGACCGAGATGGGGTCGTCGTAGCGGGCGGCCAGGTTGGCGGTCATGATCTGGGTGAGGTCGCCGAACTCGGCGACCAGGATCAGCATGAAGCCGCTGCCCGCCACCTTCCAGAAGGAGGGGTCCTCCGGCTCCTTGACCTCCTCCTCGTCCTCGTCGTCCTTCTTCAGGGCCTCCCGCAGCAGCATCGCCGCGCCGGCCAGGAAGAGGACGCCCACCACGGCCTGGAGGGGGCGCTGGGGCAGGAGTGTGAGGACGCTGCCGGCGGCGACGGCGAGGATCACGTGGACCACGAAGGCGGCCGCGACGCCGGCGAAGACGTAGGAACCTCTGAATCGGGTACCGAGCACCAGACCGGCCAGGGCGGTCTTGTCGGGCAGTTCGGCGAGGAAGATGATGCCGAACACGACGGCTGCGACGGCGATACTGAACACGGCAATCCTTGAGAGATCAGGCCACCGTGCCGGAAGGATTCCCGCGGGGAGGCGGAGACTTCGGCACGGCAGCGTCAAATGACACTGCGGCCGAAGGTCTCGCTGGCGGATCACGGGCGACGACGCGCGTCGGGTGTCCGCTCCGGGCGCCGGGCCCCGGGGGGCCAGTATGTCGACGGTCCGGCGAAGAGCTACTCCCCTTCAGACTCGCCCACCCTACCCGAGACCCGTCCGGGCGTCAGCCCCGGGCCGGGGCGGCGAAGGGCACCGTGAGGCAGCCCGTCCGGTCGCCGGCCGTGCCGTCCTCGTGGGTGGCGTGCTCGTGGAGCACCACGGAGGCCGCCTCGCCGGGTCGGAAGAGCCAGTCGTGCGGTGAGGTCGCGTGGCCCGCGCCGTCGACGTCGGCGGTGAAGTCGATCCATACCTCGTTGCCGGCGGTGGCCTCGCCCGGCACGTTCTGGTAGTGGCCGCCCGCGTCCGCCGGGTCGGCGCCGCAGGGGGCGACGTGGACGTGGGCGCCGTAGGTGTGGCCGGGGACCAGGCCGCGCGCCGACACCTCGACCGTCAGGCCGCCGTCGACGACGTACTCGGTGACGGTGAGGTGTGCGCCGGGCGGCACCAGGTCCGGGTCGTAGCTGACGGCCCGGGGCGGCTCCGCGGTGTCGTCGGCGGCCGCGAACCGGGCTCCGGTCCGCAGCCAGTAGTCGCCGTCCGCCGCGGCGCTCGGCGCCGTGGCGAACGCCATGGCGAGCGCCGCGCCGCAGGCCGTCACGCCGGTGGTCCTGGTCCTCATGCCGTCCACTCCCTGGTCGGTGGGCCGTCGCTCGACCGCCCCGCGACGTTCACCCTGCCCAGGGCGGAGACGAGATGCCCGCCACACGCACCCATGTACACCGAGTGGGTGACCCGGGCGTAGTCTTGGCGGCGGAACCACAGTGCCTGGACGGCGCGTCACAGCTACGGACCAGGTACACATCCACAGAGCACGTCATCAGGGGAAACGGGGAGCACGGTGCAGGAGACGTTGGGGGTGCTGCTCTACGCTCCGTGGATCTATGTTGTCGTCGCGGCGTCCATCATGCTGGACGTCTTCGTGCCGGTGCTGCCGAGTGGCGCGCTGGTGGTGACAGCGGCCACGGTGGCGGCCGGCACGGCCGCGGATGTCGCAGGCCTGCCCTCCCCCACCTCGAACCCCCACCTTCCGCAGCTCTTCCTGCTCGGGTTGTGCGCCATCACCGCGTCGTTCGTCGGCGACCTGCTGGCGTACGCGCTCGCGCTGCGCGGCGGGCGCCGCTTCGGCGGGGCGATAGCCCGCTCGCGTCGGCTGTCCGCGGCCCAGGAGCGTCTCGACGGGGCGTTGCGGCGCGGCGGCGGGCCCCTGGTGGTGCTGGCCCGCTTCGCGCCGGCCGGGCGCGCGGTGGTGAGCCTGGGTGCGGGCGTCTCGCGGCGCCGCAAGCGCGAGTTCCTGCCGTGGTCGGCGGTGGCCGCCGTGGTGTGGACGGTCTACAGCGTGGGGGTCGGTTACCTGGGCGGGCAGTTGCTCGGCGCCAGCTGGTTCAGCACCGGGCTCTCCGTGGCGGCGCTGCTGGGGGCCGGTGTGGTGGCCGCCCGGCTGCTGCGGCCGTCGCCCGAGCCGGTCCCGGTCCCGGTGCCCACGGAGCCCGGGCTCTCCTGAACTCCCGTAGAACCTGACCTCCCGTAGAAGTGGCAGAGGGGGCGCGGCCGATCCGGCCG
>NZ_SMKI01000735.1 GCF_004348415.1 Streptomyces hainanensis | reverse complement strand
CTGCTGCGGGGCGGGGCGGCGTCAGGTCACGTCGACCACCACCGAGTGCCGTCCGGTCGCGCCGTCGGGGACGGGGTCGGCGCGGTCGGCGGTCTGGGTCTCGCCCGAGCGGTCGGTGGCCCGCACCCGTAGCTGGTGCCGGCCGGGCTCGGCCCGCCACTCCCACCGCCACTGGCGCCAGGTGTCCACCGAGTCCTCGTCGGCCAGTTCGGCCGGGAGCCAGGGGCCGTCGTCCACCTGGACCTCGACCCCGTCGACGCCGGTGTGCTGCGCCCAGGCCACCCCGGCGACCTGGACCGTTCCCGCGGTGAGCCGGGCGAGGCCGCGCGGCGTGTCGATGCGGGACTGCGTCTTGATCGGCGCCTCGCGGGACCAGCCGCGCTCGACCCAGTAGGCGTCGTAGGTGTCGAAGGTGGTCAACTCCAGCTCGGAAAGCCACTTGCACGCCGAGACGTAGCCGTAGAGCCCCGGCACCAGCATCCGCACCGGGAAGCCGTGGGCGAACGGCAGCGGTTCGCCGTTCATCCCGAGCGCGAGCAGCGCGTCCCGGCCGTCCAGCACCGTCTCGACCGGGGTGCCGATGGTCATGCCGTCCACCGAGCGGGACACCAACTGGTCGGCCTGGCCACCGGCCGACGGCGGTCGCACGCCCGCCTCGCGCAGCACCTCGGCGAGCGGCACCCCGATCCAGTGGGCGTTGCCCGCGTACGGCCCGCCCACCGGGTTGGAGACGCAGGTCAACGTGATCCGCCGCTCGACGAGTTCACGCCGCAGCAGGTCGTCGAACGTGAGGCTGAGGGGTCGGGTGACGCCGGCGCCGTGCACCCGCAGCCGCCACGAGCCGGCGTCGACCCGGGGCACGGTCAGCGCCGTGTCCACGCGGTAGAAGTCGGCGTTCGGGGTGACCAGGGGGCCGAGGCCCGGCACCCGGAGCTCGGCGCCGCGCGGCATCCGGGGCGCGGCCGACGCGGGCCCCGGCAACCGGATCGCGGCCCGGCCGGCGCTGGCCTCGGCCCGCCCCGCGGCGTTGACGCGGGACGCCACGAAGCCGGCGCCAGCCGTCGTGGCGGCCACCGCGCTCGCCGCGACCACGAAGGCGCGCCGGTCGAAGTCCGGCCGCGGCGGCCCCGGCTCCGTGGGGGACCGGCGGCCGGTCGGCGCGGGCGCGCGGCCGGCCACCAGGTACAGCGCGAGCGCGCCGCCGACCGCTCCGCAGGCCGAAGGCACCGCGTCGAACCGGCCGGCGTCGGGACGTTCGGCGGCCGCCAGCACGCCCACGACGCCGAACAGCAGCACGCCGGCCGCGGCCAGCCGCCGGTGACGGGCCGCCAGCAGCCCGAGCGCCGCCGCGAACAGCGTCAACAGGGCCACGATGCCGAGCCGCAGCACCAGCTTGTCGTGGGTGCCGAAGGTCTCGATGGCCCAGTCCTTGACGGGGGCCGGGGTGCGGTCGACGACCGCGCCGCCGACCGCGGTGACGGGCCCGGCCTCGCGGCGGACGCCGGAGGCGACCAGTTCCGCGACCGCGAGCGCGGCGCCGGCGGCCAGCAACCCGCCGAGCGCGTGCGCCGCGCCGGCGAGCCACCGCGTGGGCGCCTTCTCCGGGTTTGTGCCGTCTTCACCTCTCACAACAGTGCTTCGGTGCCGACGCGGCGCCGGATTGGTCGGTGCTTCAGAAGCTCCCCGACTCACCCACACGGGTGACGTATAGGTCTGATGTTCGCCACGTGCGATGTCCCTTGGGGCCCATCCGTCGTCCGCCCGGCTACGAATGCCCTGTGAGAGGCCGGTACGGCGAGGCGGAGGGCAGGGCATGACGGTGCGGGAGACGGCGACCGCCGTGATCGGAGCGGGCGTCGCGGGGCTGACCGCGGCCTGGCTGCTCGGCCGGCGCGACGACGTCACGCTCTTCGAGGCGGACGATCGGCTCGGCGGCCACGCCCACACCCACGAGGTGACCGAGCCCGGCGGCCGGACCCATCAGCTCGACTCCGGTTTCCTGGTCCACAACCACCGCACCTATCCGAACCTGCTCCGGCTCTTCGCCGAACTCGGCGTCGCCACCCAGGAGTCGGAGATGAGCATGTCCGTGCGGTGCGAGGGCTGCGGGCTGGAGTACGCCGGGGCCCGCGGCCCGCGCGGGCTGCTGGCCCGCCCGCGCAACGTCCTCGACCCGCGCTTCCCGAGGATGCTCCTCGACGTGCCGCGCTTCCACCGGCTCGCCCGCCGCCACCTGGCCGCCGGCGAGCCCGAGGACGACGGCCACACCCTCGGCGACTTCCTCGCGGCCGGCCGCTTCACCCGCTACTTCACCGCCCACTTCGCCCTGCCCCTGGTGTCCGCCGTCTGGTCCTGCCCACCAGGCGAGGCCCTCCGC
>NZ_SMKI01000734.1 GCF_004348415.1 Streptomyces hainanensis | reverse complement strand
GCCCACCCACTTCGACTACCCGAGGGACGACCACAGCTTCCGGCGCGGCGTGATGCGCTGCGTCGGCATCGGCAACTGCCGCTCCCACGAGGGTGGCGTGATGTGCCCCTCGTACCGGGCCACCGGCGAGGAGGAGCACTCGACCCGGGGCCGGGCCCGGCTGCTGTTCGAGATGATGGGCGGGCACGCGGACTCCCCGCTGACCGACGGCTGGCGCTCCACCGAGGTGCGGGACGCCCTCGACCTCTGCCTGGCCTGCAAGGGGTGCAGGTCCGACTGCCCGACCGGCGTCGACATGGCCACCTACAAGGCCGAGTTCCTGGCCCACCACTACGCCGGCCGGCCGCGCCCCGCCGCCCACTACGCCCTCGGCTGGCTGCCGCTCTGGGCCAGGCTCGCCCAGCCGGCGCCACGCGCCGTCAACGCGCTGCTGCACGCCCCGGGGCTCGCGACGCTCGGCAAGCGCCTGGCCGGCGTCACCGGGGAGCGCGAGGCGCCGCTCTTCGCCGAGCGTTCCTTCCTCGACTGGTGGCGCGACCGGGAAACCCCGGAGCCGGCGCCCGACGACCCGCGCGCCGTGCTGCTGTGGCCCGACACCTTCAGCACCTACTTCCACCCGCACGTCGCCCAGGCCGCCGTCCAGGTCCTGGAGGCGGCCGGCCTCCGCGTCGCCGTCCCGCGGCGGCCGGTCTGCTGCGGGCTCACCTGGATCTCCACCGGCCAACTCGGCCGCGCCGCCCGGGTGCTCGGCGACACCGTCGAGACGCTGCGCCCCTGGCTGGCGGCCGGCACCCCGATCGTCGGCCTCGAACCGTCCTGCACGGCCGTGTTCCGGGCCGACGCGCCCGAACTGTTCAGCCACGACGAGGACGTCAGGCGGCTGGCCGGGCAGACCGTCACCCTCGCCGAGGCGCTGCTGCGGCACGCGCCCGACGGCTGGCGGCCGCCGGCCGTCGACCGCGCCGCCCTCGTCCAGACCCACTGCCACCAGCACGCGGTGCTCGGCCAGGACCCGGACCGCGAGCTGATGCGGCGGGCCGGCATCGACGCGGAGGTGCCCGACTCCGGATGCTGCGGACTCGCCGGCAACTTCGGCTTCGAACGCGGCCACCACGACGTCTCGTTGGCCTGTGCGGAACGCGTCCTGCTGCCCGCCGTCCGCGACGCGGCGCCCGACACGCTGATCCTCGCCGACGGCTTCAGCTGCCGCACCCAGATCGACCAGTCCGACACCGGCCGCCGTGCCATGCACCTGGCCGAGGCGCTGGCCCTCGGCCTGCCCGGCGTCCCGGCGACCCCGGTCGACCTCCCCGAGCTCGCGGCGGCGCCCAGGCCCGAACCCCGGCACGCCGACGGGCCGCTGGTCACCGCGGCCGTGGCCGCCGCGACCCTGGCCACCGCCGCCCTCACCTCCCTCAGGTCGCGCGCCGGCGGGTAGCGTTCCGCGGGCCCCGTCCCGTCGCGGGCGGCGGCGCCGGCGGCTCGCCGAAGCGGCTCAGGGCGAGCGCGCCCACGACGGCGACGACGAAGCCCACGACCGCCAACGGGACCAGCCCCTCGCGGGTGCGGTCGCCCAGCCAGACGACGCCGATCAGCGCCGGGCCGACCGTCTCGCCGACGACCATACCGCCGGTCGCGGTCGTCACCGAGCCGCGTTGCAGGGCCGAGGTCAGCAGCAGGAAACCGGCCGCGCCGCCCGCCAGCAGCGCGTACAGCGCCGGGTCGGCGAGCAGCCCGGGCAGCGCCAGCGAGTCGACGAGCCGGACGGAGACCTCGACCACACCGAACCCGCACCCCGACCCCAGGCCGAGCGCCAGGGCCCGTGGCCGCGCCGGCAGCCGGCCGGCCGCCGCGCCCACCACCAGGACGCCGACCGCGGCGCCGAGCATCGTCCAGCGCAGCGCGTCGGACCCCGACCGGCCGCCCTCCGGGCCCGCGGCCAGGCCGATGAGCGCCAACCCGCCGCAGACCGCGGCCACCGCGGTCCACTCGGCGCGCCCCAGCGAGAACCGCATCAGCCGCGCCCCGACCACGGCCGTCACCGCGAGGCTCGCGGCCAGCGCCGCCCCGACGGCGTAGATCGGCAGGGTGCGCAGCGCCACCACCTGGAGCGCGAAGCCCGCCCCGTCGAGCGACAGCCCCACCAGGTAGCGCCACTGCCGCACCGCCCGCAGCAGCAGCGCCGCGTCCACCCCCGAGCCGGTCCCGGGGGCGGCGCCCCGCGCGGCGATGGCCTGCAGGACGGACGCGGTGCCGTAGCAGACGGCGGAGGCCAGGGCGCAGATCATCCCGAGGAGCACGAGGGCACTCTAGGCAGCGCGGTGGCCGCCGCCCCGGAGCCCGGAGCCCGGGGCGCGCCCGGCCGGTCGGGCCGGCGGCCGGGCACTACGCGCCGATCGCGGCGGC
>NZ_SMKI01000733.1 GCF_004348415.1 Streptomyces hainanensis | reverse complement strand
GTCCCGGATCATCCGCAGGTGCTCGATGCGCTCCGCGTTGGTCTCGCCGGTGCCCATCAGCATCGTCGAGGTGGACTCGACGCCGAGCCGGTGCGCCGTCTCCATGATCTCCAACCAGCGCTCGCCGCCCCTCGTCACGCGCGACGCCCCGCCGGACGCGCTCCAGCATCCACTCCCGGTCAGGCCGGTGTCCCTCGGCCGCCTCCCGCAGCA
The DNA here is from genome assembly GCF_004348415.1 of Streptomyces hainanensis. GTDB lineage: Bacteria > Actinomycetota > Actinomycetes > Streptomycetales > Streptomycetaceae > Streptomyces > Streptomyces hainanensis. Next base: position 2,197 of record NZ_SMKI01000733.1, on the reverse strand, counting down.
GCCGGGGGACGTCTGGACGCTCTGGCATGGGTCCTCTCCGGTGTGCTCACCAACCCCCGCCGCTCGACGGGACCCGAGCGCAGCCCCCGGAGGAGACCCTGGGGGTCCCCCTCGCCCGTGGGCGCGACCACCTCGGTGAGCATCCGCTCCAACTCGGCCATGCCGCGCGAGGTCTGGCTCTTCACGGTACCCACCGAGATGCCGAGCGTGCGCGCGGTCTCCCGTTCCGAGAGATCGAACGCGTGCCGCAGCACCACGCAGGCCCGCTTACGGTACGGCAGCCGGTGCAGCGCCGCCCGCACGTCCAGCATCGCGGGGATGTCCGGGCCCTCGGCCGACTCGCCGTGCTGCGACCAGAACAGGGCGATCCGCCGGCGCTCGCGTGTTCTGCTGCGGATCCTGGAACGCGCCAGGTTGGCCACCACACCACGGGCGTAGGCGAGCGGGTGGCGCGCCGCGCGCACCCGGTCCCAGTGGTGCCAGATCGCCACCAGCGCGTCGGCCGCCAGGTCGTCCGGGCTCTCCGCGCTGTCCGACCCGCCGAGCAACAGGTAGGCGAGCCTGGACAGTTCGGCGTGGTGCTGCTCGAAGAAGGCATGAAACTCATCGTTGGGGCTGGCCACCCGCCGGCCTCCTCGGTGCGCGGCTCGTTGGCCCGCCGAGGTGGTTCGACGGGCCGTACGACAGGTCGTGCAACGTTCGTCCCTGCGTGCAAGCCCCCAACGACTGGGGAGCGTAGCAGGCAATTTGTAGGCTGCCGAGGCATGAGCGAGAGTGCGGTGGTGCACATCAGGGGGCGCGTGCTCGTCACCCCTGATGGCGAAGCACCCGACGGGGAGCAGGGCGACGGGGTGCTGGACGAGATCTGGGTGGTCGGCGGCCGGATCAGCCGGCAACGCCCCGTGGCGGCACGGGAGGTGGTCACCGTCGAGGGCTGGGCGCTGCCCGGCCTCGTCGACGCCCACTGCCACGTCGGCCTCGGCCCGAACGGCGCGGTGGACGACGCCACCGCGGAACGCCAGGCGCTGGCCGACCGCGACGCCGGCGCCCTGCTGCTCCGTGACGCCGGCTCAGCCGCCGACACCCGCTGGATGGACGACCGTCCGGACCTGCCCCAGCTCATCAGGGCCGGCCGGCACATCGCCCGCCCGCGCCGCTACATCCGCAACTACGCCCACGAGATCGAGCCCGAGCAACTCGCCGCCGTGGTGCGGCAGGAGGCCAGGCGCGGCGACGGCTGGGTCAAGCTGGTGGGGGACTGGATCGACCGCGAGCGCGGCGACCTCGGCCCCTGCTGGCCGGCCGACGCCGCGCGCGAGGCCATCGCCGCGGCCCACGCCGAGGGCGCCCGCGTCACCGCGCACTGCTTCGCCGAGGACTCGCTGCGCGACCTCGTGGCGGCCGGCATCGACTGCGTCGAACACGCCACCGGGCTCACCGAGGACACCATCCCGCTGTTCGCCGAGCGCGGGGTGGCCATCGTGCCGACCCTGGTCAACATCGCCACCTTCCCCGACCTGGCGGCCGGCGGCGCCGACCGCTTCCCCCGCTGGGCCGAGCACATGCGACGGCTGCACGCCCGCCGCTACGACACCGTGCGGGCCGCCCACGACGCCGGCATCCCGATCTTCACCGGCACCGACGCCGGCGGAGGGCTCGGGCACGGTCTGATCGCCCGGGAGGTCGCCGAGCTGACGAAGGCCGGCATCCCGCCCGTCGACGCCGTAGCCGCCGCGACCTGGCGGGCCCGCGCCTGGCTCGGCAGGCCGGGGCTCACCGACGGCGCGCCCGCCGACCTCGTCGTCTACGAGTCCGACCCGCGCCGCGACGTCGGCGTGCTGGCCGCGCCCCGCCGGGTGCTGCTGCGGGGCCGGATCGTCGCCTAGGGCGATCCGGCCCCTTCGGCCCCGGTCAGCGGCCCGTCGGCCCCCGGCGGCCCGGTCAGGTCGTGATGATCCAGATGCCGTAGCCCACGGCCGCCGCGCACAGCGCGAAGGAGAGGTAGCCGGCCGGCCGCGCGGCCGGCCCGGCCGAACGGTTCAGGCCGGCCCTGATGCCGATCGAGAACAGCCCCACCACCGCCAGCGTCAGCAGCACCGAGACCAGGATGACCTGGCCGAGCGTGGCCCAGTCGACGTTCATTTCGGGTACCTCGGTCTCGGACTAGGCGGAGCGCTGGGAGGGGGAGGACGGGGAG
>NZ_SMKI01000732.1 GCF_004348415.1 Streptomyces hainanensis | reverse complement strand
CTTCCGGGCCCTGCCCCCCGCGCCGGGCCCCGCACCGCCGCCCCGGGAGCATGACCGGGCCGTTGACGAGGTGTGTCGCCAGCTCAACGAGGAAGGACGCGCCCTGGTGATGGCCGTCACCGTCGCCGGCCGCCGGGTCTTCCGGCTGTGCACGATCAATCCGCGCATCGAACCCGCCGAGTTGCGCGGCGTCGTCGACCGCGTCGGCGAGCTCTGGCGGGCCCGCACCACGGGGCCCACCCGATGATCCGGGACGAGACCGGGAGGACCGGTCCCCGGCACCCCACCGCGCCCGGCCGTGCGACCACCGGCCGCCTCGACGCCGCGGAGCTGTGCGACCAGGCGATGCGGCTGACCGGCCTCGACGACTTCGGGGTTCCCTCCCACGAGAGCGCCCTCGCCCACCTCACCGCCTCGCTCGAGTCCCAGGCCCGGCTGAACCCCCACGGCCGCGCCGAGGTACGCGCCCTGCTGCTGGGCGCCCTGCGCACCCGCCTGCGGCTGCACGCCACGGCGCTCCCACCGCCCGACCCCGCCCTCGGCCGAGGCCCGGTGGTGCTCGTCGGCCTTCCCCGTACCGGAAGCACCCTGCTGCACGCCCTGCTCGCCCACCACCGGGCGCTGCGCGCGCCCCGGTTGTGGGAACTGCTGGCGCCCCTCACGTCACCCGGCACCTCCGAGGACCAGCTCGTCGACGCCGCGCACCGCCACGTCACCGAACACTTCAGGGCCGCCCCCGATCTGCGCCGCATCCACCCCATGTCGGCGACGGGTCCCGAGGAGTGCGAGTACCTGATGAACACGGACTTCCGCAACGCCGTGCTCGCGACCATCAGTTACCGCCTGCCCGGTTACGCCGCCTGGCTCATGGACCAGGACCTCACCGGCGCCTACCGTCTCCACCGGACCCAGCTCCGGCACATCCTCGCCCGCCGCCCCGCCCCGGCGGGCGCCCGCCTGCTGCTGAAGAGTCCCTCCCACGTCTGGCACCTGCCGGCGCTGGCCGCCGTCTACCCCCGAGCCCGCCTCGTCGTCCTGGAGCGCGAGACCGACGCCGCGATCGGTTCGGTGTGCGGCCTGACGCTGGCCGCGCGTCGCAAACGCAGCGACGACGTGGACCCGCGTGAGATCGGCCGCCAGATGACCGCCGCCACCCGCACCGCGCTCGACCGACTGCGCGCGTTCACCGCGGACCCACCGCCCGGTGTCCGCTGCCTGACCGTCACCTTCCGCGAGCTCACCGGCGCGCCGGAGGCCACCGCGGAACGCGTGAGCGAATGGCTCGGCCTGCCCGTCACGGCATCGGTCCGCGACCGCTGGCGCGCCCATCTCGCCGGGCACCCGCGGCCACGTCACGACCATCCGCGTGGCCTGTGCGGGCTGCCTCCCACCGGCGCACCGCCCGCTACCTGACGCCCTGCCACCGTCCCGTCGAGAAGAGGTGACCGCATGCCCGACGCGACAGTCCCGCCCCACCCGCTCCTCGCCTACCCGTTCGAACGGGAGCACTGCCTGTCCCCACTGCCGCACACCGGCCTGCTCGACCAGGAGCGCATGGCCCTCGTCACGATGCCCAGCGGCCACCCGGCCCACCTCGCGGTGCGCCACTCCGACGTCGTACGGGTGCTCGCCGACCGCCGCTTCAGCCGCCGCGCCATGCTCACCGCGCCCGGCGGTCCCCGCATGACCCGGGCCGACCTCGACGAGCCCAGCCTCCTGGGCCTGGACCCGCCCGACCACACCCGGGTGCGGCGGCTGTGCGCCCCCGCGCTGCGGCCCGGCGCCGTCGACGCCCTGCGGCCGGCGCTCGGCACCCGGGTGGAACGTCTCCTGGACGCGGTCGACGCGCGGGGCACGGCGAACCAGGTCGTCGACCTGCACCGGGCGTTCTCCCTGCCGCTGGCCACCGGCGTGGTCTGCGACCTGCTCGGCATACCCGAGGAACGGCGCGCGCCGCTGCTGCTCTGGTCCCGGCAGAAGCTCGCCCTCACGAGTCTGCCGCCCGACCGGGCCAGGGCCGGACACCGGGCCCTGCGCGCCCACTGGCGCCGCCTCCTGTTCGACGGTCCCGGCCCGGGAAGCGGACCCGGTCCCGGCGAGGGCCTGCTGCGCACCCTGCTCCGGAGCCACCGGGACGGGGACATCTCGCGCACCGAACTCCTGGCCACCGCCGTCAACCTGTACGTCGCCGGCCACGCCACCGCCGCGGCCACCCTCACCAACGGCCTGCTCCACCTGCTCGTCCACCGGGACCAGTGGCACGCTCTCTGTCGCTCCCCGGCCCTGATCGACGGAGCGGTCCACGAGATCCTCCGCTACGACACGATCGCCGACGCCGCCCTGCCCCGCCTGGCCACCGCCGACGTCCGCCTCGGCCACACCCTCGTCCGGGCCGGCGAGGCCGTCATCCCCTCCCACGCCC
>NZ_SMKI01000731.1 GCF_004348415.1 Streptomyces hainanensis | reverse complement strand
CCCGGGCACCGGCCGCCGCTGACCGGCACCCGACACCCCCTTCGGCACCCTCCGCACCCCTTCGATCACCCTTCGAATCCGGGAGAGAGCACCCGCCGAACCTTGATATGGTTAACCCGTCGCGCCGGCCGCACAGGCCCTGCGCACACACCCCGTCCGGGTGGCGGAATGGCAGACGCGCTAGCTTGAGGTGCTAGTGCCCGTTTAAGGGCGTGGGGGTTCAAGTCCCCCCTCGGACACTCACTCGGAAAGACCCCAGGTCACCTGGGGTCTTTTTGTTGTTCACGCCCTCTTTGGCCGAGCCGGGCCGGAGGGTGCGGGCGAGCGCCGCGCGACGTCAGGCGGGCTGGTCGAGGTCGGTGACGGCGTCGTAGGGGCCGAGGAAGCGGAAGCCGGCGTCCTGGACGCGGTAGAGGTAGAAGGTGGGGTCGGCGGGGACGGAGCCGAGGTTCGGGTCGTAGGCGAAGGCCCTGGCGACGCCCCGGTGGCTGGTCCTGGGCAGGCGGCGGGTCACGGAGATCCGGGTGACGTCGGCGGCGGCGAGCTCGGTCAGGGCCCCGGCGAGGAAGTGCGCCGTGTCATAGCTCTCCACCGCGTAGTAGGGCGGGTCGACCTCGAAGCGGTTCCGATAGGCCGTCACGAATGCCTCGGCGGCCGGGAGTTGGGGCGGATCGGTGAAGCTGGCGGTGATGATCCACCCCTCGGCGGCCACGCCCGCCTCCGCCGGGAACCGAGGGTCGAGCACGGGCTCGGTGGCCAGGCGGGCGCCGTCGAAGCCGGCCCGGCGCAGCTCGCCGGCCAGCGCGGCGGCCGGTCCCGGCGGGCCGGCGAGGACAAGGGCGTCGGGGGCGTCCGCGAGGAGGGCGGCCGTGAAGGTGGCGAGCTCGGCCCGGTCGCCGGGGAGCGCGTGCAGGGTCGCCACGCCGCCCAGCCGGGCGAGGTGGCCGGAGACCCCGGCGACGATCTCCCGGTGCGGGCCGCCGGTGTCGCCGTGGTGCACCAGGGCGACCCGCCGGGCGCTCAGCAGCCGGGTGAGACATGCGAGCAGCGGCACGTTCTGTCCGTGGTCCGTCGGTCGGGTGGCGAGGTGGGACTCGTGTGGGGTGGCGGTGAGGTCGTCCGCCCCGACGGAGACGGTCAGGAACGGCAGCCCGGCGTCGTCGTAGGTCGCGGCGGCGGCCAGCGCGGTCTCGTCGGCGGTGGGGCCGATCACGGCCAACACCGAGGAGTCGGCGGCGAGTTCGGCCGCGACGCGGACCGCCTCCGCCGGGTCGCCCCCGTCGTCCCTGACCAGCAGCTCCACCCTGAACGGCACGTCGGCACGGGCGTTGAGCTCCTCGACGGCCAACCGCGCCCCGCTCTCCTGCGCCGCACCCACCCCCCGCCCGGGCCCCGACAGATCCGCGTGCACGGCGACTGTGCGGGTCGGCGGAGCGGTGGCCCGCGCCGACCGGGCGCCGTCCCGGGTGACGAGCCAGCCGACGCCGCCGCCCGCGGCCGCCAGGGCGGCGCCGAGCCCGCCGGCGAGCAGCCGCCGGCGGCGCGGACGGGGCGGCGCGCGCCGGACCACCTCGGTCTTCGGTGTCTCGGGGAGGTGGAGCAGCGTCGCGGCGTGGCGGGCGATGTGGTCGTCGACGGGCTTGGGCCAGGGTTGTGGGCCGACGCCGCCTCCGCCGAGGGCCCGGTGGATCTCCGCCGTGTCGGGCCGCTCCCCCGGGGCCTTGGCCAGGCAGGACTCCAGCAGCGGGCGCAGCTCGGACGGCACGCGGTCGAGGTCCGGCGCCTCGTGCACACTGCGGTAGAGCAACACGGCCACCGGGGCGTGCCCGAAGGGGCGGCGCCCGGTGACGGCGTGGGCCAGCACGCAGCCGAGTGCGAAGACGTCGGTGGCGGGGCCGACCAGGTCGGCTCTGGCCTGTGCCTGTTCCGGGGCGAGATATCCGGGGGTGCCGACGGCGGCGCCGGGGTGCGTGAGCGACGGCGTGCCACGGCCCCTGGCCAGACCGAAGTCGATGAGCCGGGGGCCGTCGTGGGCGAGCAGCACGTTGCCCGGCTTCACGTCCCGATGCACCAGACCGGCCTCGTGGGTCACGGCGAGGGCCTCGGCCAGGCCTCGTCCGAGCGCCCGCACGCTGGGGAGCGGCAACGGGCCGAACTCCTCCACCGCCCGCGTCAGCGCGGGGCCGAGGACGCACGGCGAGACCAGCCACGGCGACGCGGCGTCCGGATCGGCCTCGAGCACGGGCACCGCCCAGGGGCTGGCGACCCGGCGGGCGGCCGCGACCTCGCGGGCGAAGCGCGCTCTGAGCTCCGGATCGTTGACGAGTTCGGGGCGGATCACCTTGCAGGCCACCAGCGCTCCGTCCGGCGAGCGCCCCAGGTAGACGACCCCCATCCCGCCCGCGCCGAGCCGCCCCAACAACC
>NZ_SMKI01000730.1 GCF_004348415.1 Streptomyces hainanensis | reverse complement strand
GGCGGGGGGTGGCGGGCACGGGCGGTCCGTAGCCGAAGCGCAGCACCACGTGCACCTGCCCCATGGCGGAGAGCGGGTCGCGCACCGTCCAGCGCAGGTCGGACCACTCGACGGCCTCGGAGCTGAGCGCGGTGGACAGGCCCTCGCCGGTGGCGAGCAGCAGCACCCGCTCCATCGCCTGGCCGGCCCGGACCCAGTCGGCGGGGCGGTCCTCGGCGGTGCCGAGGAGGGCGAGCTGCGGTGTGCCGTCGGCTTCGGCGACGGTGGAGTGCGGCTCGGCGGGGACGGGGCGGCCGACGAAGTCGTGCCCCGGCGGGGCCTCGGTCCACTGGGACAGCTCGGCGGAGCGGCCCGGGTCGGCCTGGTCGCGGCCCTCGGCGTCGTGGATCAGGTCGAGCACGGTCTCGGTGTGCCAGCTGGAGGGGAAGTGCAGCTGGGCGCCCTCGCGCTCGGCGGCGTCCCGCAGGGAGGCGCGGACGAGGTCGGGCACCCGCTCGCCCCCGAAGGGCAGCCGGCTGGTGCGGCGGCGCCGGATCTCGTCGTAGAGGTCGCCGAGCTCGACCTCGCCCTCCCCCTCGCCCACCGCTTCCCGGCTCAGCGTGACGGTGGCGAGCAGCCGCGGGTCGTAGCGGTCGGGCAGCAGGGCCGTGTCGGCGCGGATACCGGCGTGGGCGGCGGCGACCCGAAGGTTGAGCAGGGCGGCGCCGCACCCCATGTGCAGCGCGCGCCCGTGCGGGTCGGAGTGCGGCAGGACGTGGTCGAGGGCGGCGCGGACCTCGACGACGCCGCTCTCGCTCAGGTAGCGGAAGCGCCAGGGCTGGGCGTTGTGCAGCGAGGGGGCCGCGGTGGCCGCCCTGACCAGGGAGGTCACGGTCTGCTGTCCCGGGGTGTCCCCCGAGGGGTTCGCCCGCACACGGCCCCTTCCGCCAGCCATCCTCCATCACCCGTTTTGTCTTATAAGTCTCCTTTTTCAGGCTAGCCCATACGGTCGTACGCCGCGAGTACGCGGCGTACGACCCGGTCGGCGCGCGCCCTCAGTCGGCGAGCACCGAGGCCAGCGGCTTCTCGGGGTCGGCCAGGGCCGCGACGTCCACCGGCCCGGCGGATCTGATCAGGCGCTGGACGGGCTCGGTGACGTCCCAGACGTTCACGTTCATGCCGGCGAGCACCCGGCCCTCGCGCAGCCAGAAGGCGATGAACGCGCGCTTGGCCACGTCCCCGCGGTACACCACCTGGTCGTAGTCGCCGGGCGGGGCCCAGCCGGAGTACTCGAGCCCGACGTCGTACTGGTCGGTGAAGAAGTAGGGCACCCGGTCGTAGCTGACGTCCTGGCCCAGCATGGCGCGGGCGGCGGCCGGGCCCGAGTTGAGGGCGTTGGCCCAGTGCTCGACCCGGCGCCGGCCGCCCTCCGGCGCGGGGAGGGTGAGGGAGGCGACGTCCCCGGCGGCGAAGATCAGCGGGTCGCTGCTGCGCAGCGAGGCGTCCACGGCGATGCCGCCGCCCTCGGCCCGGTCGACGAGCGTCAGCCCCGCGGCCTCGGCGAGCGCCGTGCGGGGCGCGGCGCCGATGGCGGCGAGCACGGCGCGGGCCGGCAGCTCGCGGCCGTCGTCGGTGCGGACGCCGGCGACCATGCCGTCCCGGCCGGTGATCTCGGTGAGCCGGGAGCCGAAGACGAACTCGACGCCGTGCTCGACGTGCAGGTCGGTGAAGAACCGGCCGAGCTCGGGGCCGAGCACCCGGTGCAGCGGGGTGGGCTCCGGCTCGACGACGGTGACCGGCACGCCCAGGGTTCTGGCGGCCGCGGCGACCTCGAGGCCGATCCAGCCGGCGCCGGCGATCACCAGCCCGGGGTCCTCCCCCGCCGGCCCGCCGGTCAGCACGCCGCGCAGGTGGTCGGAGTGGGCGAGCCGCCGCAGGTGGTGCACGCCGGCCAGTGAGGTGCCCGGCACGTCGAGCCGGCGCGGCTCGGCGCCGGTGGCGAGCAGCAGCGCGTCGTAGGAGAGCCGGGTGCCGTCGCCCAGCCTGACCTCGCGGGCCCGGCGGTCGATGGCCACGGCCGGCTGGCCGAGGTGCAGTTCGACCCGGTGGTGCGCGTACCAGGCCGGCTCGTGCACGTAGACGCTGTTCCGCTCGGCGCGGCCGAGGAGGTACTCCTTGGAGAGCGGGGGCCGCTCGTAGGGGTGCTCGTGCTCGTCGCCGATCAGTATCACCCGCCCCGAGAACCCCTCCTCCCGCAGTGTCTGGGCCGCCTTGGCCCCGGCGAGGCCGCCGCCGATGATCAGAAACGTCCGGTGTGCTCCGTCCACGCAACGCCTCCCGAGCGTGTGCCTACCGCTCCCCGAACGCTCCGGGTGCGGATCTCCCAGGAGCCTGCCCCGACCAGGGGTGCCCGCAAAAGGGCGGGGACCAAAAGAGCACCCCACCC
>NZ_SMKI01000072.1 GCF_004348415.1 Streptomyces hainanensis | reverse complement strand
TGTGCACGCCCTTCCACGAGCCGAACTTCTCCGGCAGGTCCATCCACGGACAGCCGGTGCGGTACTTGAACGCGATCGCGTCGATCACCTCCCGGTGATCACGCCATCGCCCACCCCTCCTCGGCCCGCGGTCCGGCAGCAACGGCTCGATCCGCGCCCACTGCGCATCGGTTAACGCCACACCCAGACCAACGATCAGATGATCCGAAAGAAACGGCCTAGGCGGCTCAGCGCGAGAGCCGGCTGCGCGAGTGAGGCGGCTGACGGGATCCTCCCGCCAGCCGACCGCCAGCGGACCAGCCGGGCCGGCCTTCTCGGAGAAGTCCGCGACGTCCTCGTCGAGGGTGCGGAGCCGACCGCTCGCATCGCCGCGCTCGCCGCACTGATCCGGGGCAGCGGCACGCTCCAGCGGTTCGACCCGCGGATCCCCTGCGGAAACCGACCGTGGCCCAGCAGATGGTGGACATCCTGCGCCAGGCGGGCGTGGAGCGGATCTACGGCGTGGTGGGCGACAGCCTGAACTCGGTGGTCGACCCCGTGCGCCGTACCGACGCCATCGAGTGGGTGCATGTGCGGAACGAGGAGGCCGCCGCCTTCGCCGCGGCGTCGGAGGCGCAGTTGACCGGCAGGCTCGCGGTGTGCCCCGGGTGCTGCGGATCGCCATGCAGCGGGCCCTTGGCAACAGCGCGGTGTCGGTCCTGGTGATACCGGGCGATGTCGCGCACGACAGGGCGACCCACCCGACGGGAAGCAGCGCCCTGGTCACCGAGCGCGGCCGGGTCGTCGCGCCGGACACGCAGGTTCGGGCACTGGCCGAGAAGCTGAACGCGGCGCGGAGGGTGATGCTGTTCTGCGGTGCGGGAGTGCGGGACGCCCACGCCGAGGTCATGGCGCTCGCCGAGAAGGCCGCCGCCCCCGTCGGGCACACCCTCCGGGGCAAGGAGTGGATTCAGTTCGGCAACCCGTACGACGTGGGCATGAGCGGTCTGCTGGGCTACGGTGCCTGCTTCGAGGCGATGCACGAGGCTGACCTGGTCCTCCTGCTCGGTACCGATTTCCCCTACAACGACTTCCTGCCGCAGGCCCGGACCGTGCAGATCGACCACGACGCGGGCCGCCTCGGCCGTCGCACCGTGCTGGAACTCGGGGTCCACGGCGACGTCCGGGAGACGCTGCGGGCGGTGCTGCCGTTGGTCGAGGCGAAGCGGGACCGAACCTATCTGGACCGGATGCTGCGGAAGCACGCCAAGTCGCTGGAGACGGTGGTCTCCGCCTACACCCGCGACGTCGGGCAGCACACCCCGATCCACCCCGAGTACGTGGCCTCGGTGCTGGACGAACTCGCCGACGACGACGCGGTGTTCACCGTGGACACCGGCATGTGCAACGTGTGGGCCGCGCGCTATCTGACCCCCAACGGGCGGCGCCGGGTGATCGGTTCGTTTCTGCACGGCACCATGGCCAACGCGCTGCCGCACGCCATCGGCGCGCAGTTCGCCCACGCCGGCCGCCAGGTGATCTCGATGTCGGGTGACGGCGGACTGGGCATGCTGATGGGCGAGTTGCTCACGGTGAAGCTGCACGATCTGCCGGTGAAGACGATCGTCTTCAACAACTCCTCCCTGGGCATGGTGAAGTTGGAGATGCTGGTCGAGGGGCTGCCCGAGCACGAGACCGACCACGAGCCGGTGGACTACGCGGCGATCGCCCGCGGCGCGGGCATGGAGGCGATCCGCGTTGAGCGCCCCGGGGACGTCGTCGAGGGGCTCAGACGGGCGCTCGCCCACGACGGACCGTTCCTGGTCGACCTGGTGACCGACCCCAACGCGCTGTCCATCCCGCCGCACATCTCGGCCGCCCAGGTCAGGGGCTTCGCCTTCGCCGCGGGCCGAACGGTGCTCGACGGGGGCGTCGGCAGGATGCTCGACCTGGCCCGCGCCAACCTGCGGAATCTCCCTCGCCCCTGAGGTCGTCGCGGTCGATCGCCGAGCGCTATGGCGAGTTGGCTGGTCGGCGGCGCCGCCCTCGGCCTCGCCGACGCCACGACGGAAGCGTGGCCCGCCCCGACCTGCGGGCGGTTCCGAAGCCGGTCAGTCGGGCCGCTTCTCCATGTGGTCCAGGACGCGCTGGGAGATCCGGGCGAGTGCGCTGAGCTGGCTCGGGGTCAGGGCGTCGACGAACAGGCGGCGGACGTGCTCGACGTGCGGGGGCGGGGCCTCTTCGATCGCCTTGTAGCCGGCCGGGGTGGCGACGACGAACGCGCCGCGTCCGTCGTCGGGGCATTCCTCCCTGGCCACCAGGCCGCGTTTCGCCATCCGCGTGACCTGGTGGGACATGCGGCTCTTCTCCCACTCCACCGACCTGGCCAGATCCAGGAAGCGCATCCGCCCGTGGCCTCGTCCGGTGAGGTTGGCGAGCACGATGTAGTCGGCGGCGGAGACTCCGGAGCCGGCCCGGGCGCGGCGGGGCAGCCGTCCGACGAGTGCCTCCCGCATGCGGATGAAGCTGTCCCAGGCGGCCTTCTCCTCCGGGTTGAGCCAGCGCGGGGGCGTGTCCACGGGGGCAGTCTACCGAAGTCGTTGATGAGTCATCTACATGTCGCGGCGGTCCGGTTCGGAGTCGCTTGCCGGGCGGCAAGTTGATGCGTCAACCTAATGGGGTTAGGGTGATGTCCTGGCTGACGGGATTCTTCTGTCGAGTCGAGTGGGATCAGGCCCGCGAGGAGGACACATGACGGTCGAAGTGAGCGACGTACCCGAGGCCAAGCGCTACGAGGCCCGCGTCGACGGCGAGTCCACGGTGGCGGGCGTCGCGCAGTACATCCGTACGACGGAACTCGTCGCGTTCGTGCACACCGAGGTCGGGGCGGAGTACGAGGGCAGGGGAGTCGGTTCCGCGCTGGCCCGCACCGCCCTTGACGAGGCGCGCGCCGCCAACCTGCGAGTGCTGGCCACCTGCCCCTTCTTCGCGGGCTGGATCAGCCGGCACCCCGACTACCAGGACCTGCTGTACCAGTCCCGCAGCAGCGTCAGTGACTGAAGAGCCGGACACGGCAGTGACGGAGGCGGCTATGAGCGGTGGATCCGAGCGGAAGGCGTATCGGGCGCGGTCGATCACGGTGACCTTCGAGGCCGGGCGCTGCCGGCACGCCGCCGAATGCGTAACGGGCCTGCCCGAGGTGTTCGACACGGCGAGGCGCCCGTGGATCCAGCCGGAGAACGCCACGGCCGAGCGCCTGGCCGAAGTGGTGCGGCGCTGTCCCTCGGGTGCGCTGCGGTACGAACTCGTGGGCGGCGAGGGGGAGACGCCTGACGGCGCACCGCGATCGCCCGAGGTTCCGCCGGGCGGCTGACCGCGCGGCTCCCCGGCCGTACCGTAGCCTCCTCGACGCCGGCCGGCAGCGGCGTCACGGCTCGTCGAAGCTCTTCACCGTGGTCCCCGAGGTCCCCGAGGTCGTGATCGATCGCGCGGAGGGCCTCGTTCAGCGGAGAGCGACGCCCGTACCCGCGGAACGGAACGCTTCGTCGAGGAGGCCCGCGCCGGGGCCGGCCAGCCAGCGGTCGAAGGACAGCAGGAAGGGGAACTCCGCGCGCAACGCGTCGAGGTCCGCGTGTCCCACCAGCCTGCCGTTGTCGACGAGTGCCGCTGTCCTGCCGAGGAGTTCGTCCCGCTCCAGCAGCGTCGTGGGCAGGCGGCTGTAGGTGATCGGCCGACCACTGGCCCGGGTCAGGCGCTCGGCCAGGGCCTCGCCACTGAGGGCGTCACCGGCGATCTCCACGGTGCGACCAGCGTATCGATCGGGTGAGCCGAAGACCGCGGCGGCGATCCGGCCGATATCGCGTACCGCGATGAACTGCATGGCCCGGTCGGGATGCGTCAGAAAGGACAGGCGTCCTTGGTCGAGACCCATTCCGGGGAGTGTGAGGATCTCCATGAACGTGGCCGGCCGGATGACGGTGCTGGTGATGTCCAGGTTCCGGACGTGGTCCTCGATACGGCTCTTGACGTCGAGATGGGCAACACCCGTCGGTGTCGGCCCCGCGGCGACCGTCGAGCTGTAGACGAGGTGGGCGACGCCACGGCTCCGGGCGATCTCGGCCACCGTCGTGCCGAACCGGAACTCGTCCTCGTCGCTCACGCCGGAGCCGGCCTGGCCCGAGTTCGGTTGGACGCTGAAGACACCGTGGGCGTCGGAGAACGCCGCCCGAAGCGAGTCCGGGTCGCCGAGATCACCACGGACGGTCTCGACGCCGTCGGCTGACAGCGCCTGGGCCCGCTGGCCGGAGGGATCACGCACGACGGCGCGAACCGCCCAGCCGTCCGCCCGCAGCGCCGCGGCGACCGCCCCGCCCTGCTGCCCCGTGGCACCCAGGACGACAACCGTCCTGTCGCTGTCAGCCATGTCGCACCACAACCTTCCGGCCACCCACGCCATTCCCCGTGCCCGCGCCCCCGGCGCCCCCGGCACCCCTCGATCGGAATCGGTCACGTCGGCGGGATAGATGAGATGTCAACGGTTTCGTTACACTCCGTCCATGAACGCGACGCCTCGCTGGCTGACCTCGGAGCAGAAGGCCGCCTGGGACAGTTTCATCCGCATGCAGGAGACGCTCATCGGGCGGCTCTCCCGCCGGATTCAGGCTGACTCCGGGATGTCCGCCTCCGACTACATCGTGTTGGTCAGTCTCACCGAACGCGGCGGCGGGCGGATGCGCTTCCTGGAGCTGGCCAAGTCGGTGGAGTGGGAGAAGAGCCGCATGTCGCACCAGGTCGGGCGGATGAGGAAGCGCGGCCTGGTGGCCAGGGAAGAGTGTCCCGATGACGGGCGCGGCGCGTTCATCGTCGCCACCCCGGCCGGCTACCGGGCGATCGGGGAGGCCGCGCCCCTGCACGTCGAACACGTCCGCCGGCTGTTCATCGAGGCCCTCACCCAGGAGGAGCTCGACACGCTCGCCCGGATCTCGAACCGCGTCCTCGCGCACATGGAGAAGCAGCCCGACTGACCGATGAGGGTCGCGACGAGTCCGTGGCCGGTACCCGGGCCGGTGCCGGTGCCGGTACCGGGGCGAGTTGACCGGCCACTCCCGGTGCTCCCCTCCGTCACCACCGGGAGTGGGACAGGGCCGCTCAGGACTGGACGAAGCCCCGGAGCGCCTTGTTGACCTGGTCGGCGTGGGTCCACAGCAGGCCGTGCGGGGCGCCTTCGATCTCGACGTACTCCGCCTCGGGGAACATCGTGTGGAACGGGCGGCCGGTGGCGTCGATGGGGAGGATGTTGTCCCTGGTCCCGTGCAGGATCAGGGCGGGCTTGCCGGCGGCGCGCACGGCCGCGACGTCGTCGCGGAAGTCCTCGATCCAGCTGGGCACCACCGAGTAGGCGGCCACCGGCGCGCTGCGGGTGGCGGTGTTCCAGCTGGCGGTGACCGCCTCCTGGCTGATCCGCGAGCCGAGGGTCTCGTCGAGGTTGTAGAAGTCGCTGAAGAACCGCGTGAACCAGGCGTACCTGTCGGTGCGGGCCGCCTTGGCGATGTCGTCGAAGACGGACCGCGGCACCCCGGTGGGGTTGTCGTCGGCCGCCACGAGGAACGGCTCAAGCGAGGCGAGGAACGCCAGCTTCGCGACGCGCTCGTGACCGTGGTTCTTCACGTAGCGCGCCAGCTCGCCGGTGCCCATGGAGAAGCCGACCAGGATCACGTCGCGCAGGTCGAGGGAGTCCAGCAGGGCGTTCAGGTCGGCCGCGAAGGTGTCGTAGTCGTAGCCGGTGCCGACCTTGCTCGACCGCCCGAAGCCGCGGCGGTCGTAGGTGATGACGCGGAAGCCGGCGGCGATCAGCTCGCGCGACTGGAGTTCCCAGCTGTCGCCGTCCAGCGGGTAGCCGTGGATGAGGACGACGGGCTGCCCCGTCCCGTGGTCCTCGTAGTGGATCTCGGTGGTGGTGCTGTTCTCGGTGCCGACCGCTATGTATCCCATGCTTCCGATCTCCTCCGTGCGGTGGTGACCCCGGATCGGGGGTCGCGTTCGGACGCCGCCGACGCCCGACGCCGTTCTGCCTGCCTGGTGTCAGACCATCGGGTTGCCGCTGACGGTCGCCTCGGGGGAGGTGAGGTCCTGGATGACGTCCCAGTGCTCGACGATGCGGCCGTCGTCCAGCCGGAAGATGTCGACGATGACGACGGGGTGCGGCGCCCAGCCGTGGACGATGCTGTGGGTGAACACGAGGTCGCCCTGTGCGGCGATCCGCTGCGGCTCCCACGAGAAGCCCTCCAGGCCCGGCACCACGGCACGGAGCGTGTCCAGACCGTTGGGCATCTGGGGGCTGTGCTGCACGTAGGGCTCGGCCCAGTGCCGGTCGAGCGCGGTGGTGTCCTTCTCGGCGAAGAGCTCCCGCATGGCGGTGAGCACGATCTCGGTGTTGCGTTGAGCCCGGTCAGCCTCGGTACTGCTGGTCATGGTCATGCCTCCTCGATGGTTCCGACGAAGGTGTGGAGCGTGCCGTCTACGGTCACGTGGGACGACAGCGTCGCGTCTGCGAGTCGAGGACGGGTTGCCGAGACATCCGGCAACCCGTCCCGAAATGTTGCGGTAGGCCTTCTCCACCCGTCGGTGAGAGCTTCCGCCTGGGGGAAGACGAGTTCTCCGCAGGACGATTCCGGTGGTGACACGACGGTCTGCCTCGATCCGCTCCGGAACGGGCCTACCTCATGGCCGGCAATTCCCCGCGCCGAGCATCGGGTCGCGCCAGAACTCGGCGTCGGCGGACACGAGCGCCACGGTTTCCGACCGGGGCCTCTGCCGCGCGGCGAGCGCGAAGAACCCCTCGGTGAGTGCGGCCTTCGGATCCGGCCCGGTGGGGATCACGGCGGTTCACGTCCTCGCGCCGGATCCCGTGGGCGAGACGGGCCCACCGGCTCTTGTCCGCGAGGGAGCCGGTCAGCGACGGGCGGTACCCGGTACGGACGGGAGCCGGCGCCGCGGTCATCTCAGGCGCGGTCGGTGGCGAGGAGCTGGGTCTCCCAGGCGTAGGCCACGCCGGTGGCGCCGCCGTGCTGGAGCATGATCTCGGTGGTGCCCGCGATGGTCTTCTCGCGGGCCCAGTCGCGCTGCCATTCGCTGGCCACGGCCAGCCAGGTGATCGGCGTGACGCCGGCCTGGACCATGCGCCGCACGGCCATGTCGTGGCCCTCCTTCGAGCCGCTGCCCGAGGCGTCGGTCACGGCGTAGACCTCGAAGCCCTCGCCCGCCGCCTGGATGGCCGGCATCGCCAGGCAGACCTCGGTCCAGAGGCCGGCGAGGATCAGCTTCTTGCGGCCGGTCGCCTTGACGGCGTCCACGACGCGCTGGTCCTGCCAGGTGTTGATGAGGGTCCTGTTGATCGGCTTCTGCTCGGGGAACACGTCCTGCACGCCCTGGAGGAGAAGGCCGCCGCGCTCCTCCAGAACGGTCGTCAGAATGGTCGGGACGTCGAAGACCTTGGCGGCCTTGGCGAGTCCGACGACGTTGTTGACGATCATCGTCGGTTCGTGGCTGTTCAGGTTGGCGAACTGGAACGGCTGGTGGTCGATCAGCACGAGGACGCTCTCCTCGGGCGTCAGCAACGCGTCGAGTCCGGCCTTCTTCTCGGTGCTCATGGGATTCCCTTCCGGAGCTTCGCGTCCACGGGCCTCAGGCGGCGCACCGGCATGTCGGTGCGCGCGGTCAGCCGAACACGGGCTGACCGGCTGACGACCCCACCACTTGGTTGACGCGTCACATACGCTAGGTGGCAGATACTTGAGATGTCAACTAGTGCCTGGGGTGCCGGTTAGCGGGCGCGAACCGGGGTGCGTGGTCCGGCCGTTGACGGTGTGTCGCCTGTCGCGGCGATGTGGCCACGTACCGTGTGGGTATGCCCCGTGACATCCGAACCGCCCGCGCTCGCCGCGAGCAGCTCCGCGAATTCCTGCGCACCCGTCGGGCGCGGCTCGTGCCCGGTGAGGTGGGCGTACCGTTGGTGGGGCGGCGGCGCACGCCGGGGCTGCGGCGCGAGGAGGTCGCGTTGCTGGCCGATGTCAGCGTGTCCTGGTACACATGGCTCGAACAGGGGCGCGACATCAACGTCTCCGCCGACGTCCTGGACGCCATCGCCCGGGCGCTGCGGCTGGACGAGGCCGAGCGCGCGTACCTGTATGTGCTGACCGGGCTCAACCCGCCGGCGCCGACCGGCGCGGGCCAGGCCGCGGCCGCTCCCGAGCTGCTGCGACTGGTCGATGCCTGGGCGCCGCGACCTGCCCTCCTGCTGGATCGGTACTGGAACATCGCCGCCACCAACAACGCGGCGCGGGCGGTGTTCGGCTATGACGACACCGACGGCAACTGCCTGATCTCGTACTTCACCAATCCCCGCTATCGGTCCATGCACACGCACTGGACGGCGGCCGCCCCCGGCGTGGTGGCCGCGTTCCGCGCCGCCGCGGCACGACATCCCGACGATGCCGAGTTCTTCCGGATTGTCGACGAACTCAGAGAGACGAGCGGCGAGTTCGAGGAGCTGTGGGCACGCCACGACGTCGCCACGGTGACCCAGACGGTGAAGGCGGTACGGCACCCGGACGTGGGCGAGCTGATCTTCGACACGACACTCCTCTCCCTGGCCGACCGGCCCGGCCATCACCTGGAGTTGCAGAATCCGCGGCCCGGCAGCGGAACCGAGTCCCGGCTCGGGCGCCTGCCGGGCCTCCGGCACGCCCCGACGGCCTGAGCGGAGTGGTGGTGCCGGTCCCGGGTTGACTGAGCTCTGGTTGCGCTGACCACCGGGCCACATGCTGAGGTTCATGACCCACAGCACATCCCGATTCGAGGACAAGACCGCGCTCATCACCGGCGGCACCGGTGGCATGGGCCTGGCCACCGCCCGCCGACTGCTGTCCGAGGGCGCTCAGGTGATCATCACCGGCCGCGACCAGAACCGGCTGGACGCCGCGGTCGAGGATCTGAAGGGTGGCGAGCGCATCCACGCGGTCCGGGGCGACGTGTCCCGCGTCGCCGATTCGCAGGCCCTCGCTACCCGCATCCAGGACCGGTTCGGGCGACTGGACGTGGTCTTCGCCAACGCCGGTGTCGCGACGTTCCAGTCCGCTGACGAGCTCACCGAAGCCGAGTTCGACCGTGTCGTCGGTATCAACTTCAAGGGGGTGCTCTTCACCATCCTGCACAGCGTTCCCCTGCTGGCCGACGATGCCGCCGTTGTGATCAACGCGTCGTGGACCGCGCATCGGGGTCTGCCCGCCGCCTCGCTGTACTCCGCGACCAAGGCGGCGGTCCAGAGTCTGGCCCGCACCCTGGCCGCCGAACTCGGCCCGAGGGGAGTCCGGGTGAACTCGGTGAGCCCCGGCTACATCGACACGGCGATGTACCGTGACGCGATCTCCCCCGAGGACGAGGCGGCCGTCATCGCCCGGATCGTCGGGGGTCGCGTCGGCACCGCCGACGACGTCGCCGGCGCGGTGGCGTTCCTGGCGTCGAGCGAAGCCGCCTACATCAACGGGCAGGACCTCATCATCGACGGCGGGCTGGTCGCCGCCGTCCCGGCAGGGAGCTGACCGCCTCGACTCGCGGCCGGCCCCGAAGGGTTGGGCACCGGGCGGCGGCGATTCGTCGCCGGGGTGGGTGGGCGCGTGCTCTCCGCGTGGGTCCGCGATCCAACCCGCCCGCTGCTACTGCCGACCCGTCGCGGCATCGTGGGCCGGAACCCGCTCGGCTCCGATTCGCCGGATGCGGGCGGTGCCCCATTCTCCCAGGGAAGTCAGCGCGTCGTTGAGCGAGACACCGTGCTCTGTCAGCGAGTACTCGACCTTCGGCGGCACCTCGCGGTACACCTCGCGATGCACGAGGCCGTCTTCCTCCATCTCCCGCAGATGCTGGATCAGCATCTTCTCGCTGACGCCCGGCAGGCCACGTCGGAGCTCAGCGAACCGGCGGGTCCCGGAGTTGTGCAGCTCCCAGAGGATGAGCGACTTCCACTTGCCCGCGACCACGTCCATCGCCGCGTCGATGCCGCAGAAGTAGGGACCACGTCGTGCTGATGCTGCCATCCGCCCCTCCAAGAGGTACTTACCCGCGAGTGAGTACCTGACTAATTAGTCTGTACTGGTCAACTCTAGGGGCGGCAGGGAGGATTCGGTAGAACGACGGCGGAAAGGGGAACTCCGAAAGTGGCAGTCAACAGTGGAATCCGGGTGAGCGTTCTCGGGCTGGGCGCGATGGGCAGCGCGCTCGCGGGCGCCCTGGTGAAGGGCGGATACGCGACGACGGTCTGGAACCGCTCAGCGGGGAAGGCGGACGATCTCGTCGCGCAGGGTGCGGAGGCCGCCGCCACGGCCGGCGACGCGGTCCGGGCGAGCCAACTGGTGATCGCCTGCCTGCTGGACCACGCGTCGGTCCACGAGGTGTTCGATCCGCTCTCCGACGAGTTGGCCGGACGCACCCTGATCAACGTGACCACGACGTCACCGGAGCAGTCACGGGAGTTCGCCGCCTGGGCCGCCGGTGCCGGGGTGGCGTATCTGGACGGCGGCATCATGGCCGTGCCGCACATGATCGGTCAGCCCGAGTCCTCGATTCTCTACAGCGGTTCGGCCGATGTCTTCGAGCGGTACAAGCCGCTGCTCGACCTGTGGGGAACCAGTTCCTACTTCGGTGAGGACGCCGGGCTGGCATCCCTGTACGACCTCGCCCTTCTCGCGGGCATGTACGTCATGTTCGCCGGATTCCTGCACGGCGCCGCCATGGTCGCGCCGGCCGGCGTGACGGCGGGCGAGTTCGCCGCCCGGGCCACACCGTGGCTGACCGCCATGACCGGTGCCTTCCAGGGGCTTGCCGCGGTCGTCGACGGCGGGGACTACACCGTCGGCGGGCAGCAGAGCCTGGAGTTCTCCCACCTCGGTGACCTCCTGGCCGCCAGTTCCGACCAGGGCATCGGTACCGAGGTGGTCGCCATGGTCCAGCGGCTCATCCAACGCCAGATCGATGCCGGCCACGGCGAGGAGGGCTTCGCCCGGATCATCGAGAGCATCAGGCAGCCGGGCTGAGAACCCGCGTCTCGGGCGGAGCGGGTGGAGCGGGTGGAGCGGGTGGCCGGCGGATGGTGCCGCCGGTTCAGTCGGTGGGCTCGGTGACCTGGGCCAGGACGCCGGTGGCGCTCATGGCGGCGGGCCAGCCGGCGTAGAAGGCGAGGTGCGTGATGGCCTCGGCGAGTTCGCCGGGGGTGAGGCCGTTGTCGAGGGCACGGCGCAGGTGACCGGTGAGCTGGGCGTCGCGGCCCAGGGCCACCAGGGCGGCGACGGTGATCAGGCTGCGCTCGCGCGGGGACAGGTCGGGCCGCTGCCAGACGTCGGCGAACAGCACGTCGTCGGTGAGGTCGGCGAGCTTCGGGGCGTGACGGCGGACGAGGTCCGGTGCGACGCGCGGATTGGTCCCGGTCATCAGCGCTCCATCATCCGCATCTGGGCCTCGGTGTGGGTGTCGCCGGCCGCCGGGGGCAGGCTGCTGAGCCGGTTGAGCTGGTCGTCGGTGAGGCGGACCGCGTCGGCGCCGGCGTTCTCCTCGACCCGGGCCACGCGCCGCGTGCCGGGGATGGGGGCGATGAAGTCGCCCTGGGCGAGCAGCCAGGCCAGCGCCACCTGCGCCGGGCTGGCACCCGTCTCGGTGGCGATGGCGGCGACCTGGTCGGCCAGGCGCAGGTTGTGCTCGAAGTTCTCGCCGGTGAAGCGGGGGTTGTCGGCGCGGAAGTCGCCGGGGTCGAACTGCCCGGTGGAGCGGATGGCGCCGGTCAGGAAGCCGCGTCCGAGGGGGGAGAAGGGCACGAAGCCGATGTTCAGCTCCCGCAGCACGGGCAGGACGTGGGCTTCGGGGTCGCGGGTGAACAGCGAGTACTCGGACTGTACCGCGGTGATCGGGTGGACGGCGTGGGCGCGGCGGATGGTCTCCGGGCCGGCTTCCGAGAGGCCGATGTGCCGGATCTTGCCCTCGGCGACCAGCTCGGCCAGGGCCCCGACGGTCTCCTCGATCGGGGTGCCGGGGTCGACGCGGTGCTGGTAGTAGAGGTCGACGCGGTCGGTGCCCAGGCGGGTGAGGGAGCCCTCGACGGCGGCGCGGACGCTGGCCGGGCTGCTGTCGGTCGCCCCGGGGCGGCCGGTGTGGGAGATCAGGCCGAACTTCGTGGCGAGCACCACCTGGTCCCGGCGGCCCTTGAGGGCGCGGCCCACCAGCTCCTCGTTGGTGTAGGGGCCGTAGACCTCGGCGGTGTCGAGGAGGGTGACGCCCAGGTCCAGGGCGCGGTGGATGGTGCGCACGGACTGGTCGTCGTCCGTACCGGCGCCGGTGTAGCCGTGGGACATGCCCATGGCTCCCAGGCCGATGCGGGAGACGTCCAGGTCGCGCAGGTGGATGTGCTTCACGGTGGGGTCCTGTTCGTTCGCTGGTCGATGCCCGGTTCGTCGAGCACCGGGCACGGGACGGCCGCGCCCGGGGGGCGAAACCCCGAGGGTTCTCGCGCCGCGGCCGGCGTCCGTGCCGTGGTGGGACACGCGCGTTCCCCGCGGGCGCGTACGCCGCTCGCGGGCGAGGGAGTGATCAGGTCAGAGTGCCTGGCCGGCGGGGCGGAGCAGGATCTCGTGGATGGCCAGGTGCCGGGGGCGCTGGAGGGCGAAGGCGATGACCTCGGCGACGTCCTCGGCGGTGACCTCGGCGACATCGTAGAGCTGCTTCGCGCCCTGGCGGGTCGCTTCGTGGGTGATGTGGGTGGGCAGCTCGGTGGCGACGACGCCGGGCTCGATCACGGTGACGCGGACGTCGGGCAGCAGTTCCCTGCGCAGCGACTCCGACCAGCCGTTGATCCCGAACTTGGTGGCCGCGTACACGCCGCTGCCGACGTTGGCGACCCGGCCGGCGACGGAGGAGATGTTCACCAGGTCGCCGCCGCCGTCCCTGAGCTGGTCGAGGAACACCTCGGTGGTCGTGATCGCGCCGAGCAGGTTGACCTCGATCATCCTGCGGTAGTCGTCGCGCTGCTCGGCGGAGAACGGGCCGAGCAGCATGACCCCGGCGTTGTTCACCAGCACGTCCGTGCCGCCGAACTCCTGCTTCACCTGGTCGGCCGCCGCCACGAGGGCGCCGCGGTCGGTGACGTCGGCGGAGATGGCGATCGCACCGTCGCCGAGCTCGTCGGCGAGGGCCTCGACGCGGTCCGTGCGGCGGGCGAGAAGCGCGACCCGGTAGCCGGCCGCGTGCAGGGACCTGGCGGTCGCGGCGCCGATTCCGGAGGAGGCCCCGGTGATGACGGCGACGCGTCCCTGCTTCTGGTCCTGGCTCATCGTGTTTCCTGTCCTCCATGATGACAATGCGTAGCCGGCTGCCGGGTGACGGTCGACGCTCGACGTTCGACAGTCCGAAAGGTGCGGATCACCCCGACGCGGACCATTGCAGCACCGGCCCGCAGAGGACGCGAGGAACGGCTTGTACGCGTACTGGCAGTCACTCCTACAGCTCCCCGGCCAGCCGTACCGTGGACACCATGGACAACCAGGCCGAGGTGCGGGACTTCCTGCGCACGCGACGCGACCGGATCACTCCCGCGCAGGCGGGGATCGTCGCCGGCGGCCGTCGCCGCCTGCCCGGCCTGCGCCGCGAGGAAGTCGCCATGCTCGCGGGGATGAGCAGCGACTACTACGCGAAGATGGAGCGCGGGAACCTCGCCGGCGTCTCCCCCGAAGTGCTCGACGCCCTGGCCAGGGCGCTTCGCCTCGACGAGGCGGAGACCGAGCACCTGCACGATCTCGCCAGGGCCGCGAGGCCCTCACCGAGCCGGCGCCGCTCCCGCCCCGCACAAGCGACGATCCGCCCCTCGCTCCAGCGCTTCCTCGACGCGATCACCGGAGCACCCGCATGGATCGTCGACCAGCGGGCCGACATCCTCGCCACCAACCCGCTCGCCCGTGCCCTGCTCGCCCCGCTGCTCAAGGACCCGGACGCCCGGAGCAACAGCGCGCGGTTCATCTTCCTCAGCCCCGCCGCGCGCACCTTCTACCCGCAGTGGGAACGCGCCGCGGACGCCTCCGCCGCGAACCTGCGCACGGCCGCGGGACGCAACCCGCGCGACAGGGCCCTGACCGACCTCATCGGGGAACTGGCGGCCCGCAGCGACGCCTTCAGCAGCCGCTGGTCCGCCCACGACGTCCGCCTGCACCGCACCGGCACCAAGCACATCCATCACCCCGACGTCGGCGACCTCGAATTCGTCTACGAGGGCGCCGAACTGCCCGACCACCCCGGATGGATGATGTACGCCTACACGAGCGCGGCGGGATCCCCGACCGAGGAACGGGTCAATCTCCTCGGCAGCCTCGCCGCCACAGCGGTCGACGCGCCGGCCGCCGCACCCGCCCACCAGCCGGACGACCTGTGAGCCGGTTCGGCTTCGAGGACCGACGGAACCGCGGTGATCGGTCAGAACGATCGCGGAGCCTGGGTACGTCCCGTTCACGGGGCGCGACCACCCGACCCACCGCCGCCGACGGCCCCTACCTCGTCCTCCGCGGCGTCCCACCCGGCAACCGGGACGCCGAAACAGCTGGCGGAGCCCGTGGGCTCGTCCGTCGTCCGTCGAGCCTCGGCGCCGTGGAAGATCTCCGTGTGTCCGACCTTCCCGACGCGCGGTGGCGGACGGTGGTTCGTCAGTCGACGCGCAGGGAGTCCAGGACGGAGTCCGTCG
Source organism: Streptomyces hainanensis (assembly GCF_004348415.1). GTDB lineage: Bacteria > Actinomycetota > Actinomycetes > Streptomycetales > Streptomycetaceae > Streptomyces > Streptomyces hainanensis. Next base: position 6,623 of record NZ_SMKI01000072.1, on the reverse strand, counting down.
CGTCGCTCTCGCCGTCCTGTCTGATCTGCACGTAGAGCTGCGGCTGGTCGCCACCGCCCGACGGGACGAGTGCGACCTCCGTGACGGTGCCGCTGTCGGCCGGGCAGGCGCTCCAACTGCGCACCGTGCCCCGCCAGTCCGTTCCCCGGTACGCGCGACTGCCGCCGTACTCACAGCTGTTGTGGCTGAGGGCGTCGACCTCGGTCGTGACGTCGCCCTGTTCGCTGAGGCCGACGAAGAGGCCGTTGGCGGGGGAGCCGAGGTCCGGCCACTCGGCGAGGTCGTCCGCGACGACCAGCCCGGGCGCGTGTCCGTCCGGCAGTCCGAGGACCGTCGAGTCCCAGCCGCCGTCGCCCAGTTGTCCGGCCCACCGTCGGGGCACCTCCACGGAGATCCGCCCGGTGGCGTCCTGGACCACCTGGGGGCCCTTCGCGTGGTCGGCCCGCTGCCAGGCCAGCCAGGTGGCGACGCCGCCGAGGGCCACGGTGGCCGCCGTGGCGGCGGCCAGGAGCGTCGTGCCGAGCGGGGGGCGTCGGCGGCGGGGCGGTGCGACGGGTTCGTCGGCGGTCAGGTCCGCCAGCCTGTCGAGCTCGTCGGCGAAGTCCTTCGCGGTGGGCCAACGCCGTTCCCGGTCCGGTGCCATGGCCCGCAGCAGCGCTCGCCGCACCTGAGGGTGCAGGCCGGGCCGCAGCGCGTCCGGGCGCACCACCTTTCCCGGTGGCCCGGGGACCTCGCCGGTGACGAGGCGGTAGCCGACGGCGCCCAGGCTGTACACGTCGGCCCGCGCGTCGATGCCGGCGCCGGGCTCGGCCTGTTCGGGCGGCTGGTAGCCGGCCGACCCCGCGGCCATGGTCAGCCCGGAGGCCTGGGCGAGGCTCTTGGCCAGCCTCAGGTCGCCCATCAGCATCGTGTCCTGCCCGCCGTCCTCTCCGTCGGACGAGCGGCGGAAGAGCACGTTGGAGGGCTTGATGTCCCGGTGCACGATTCCCGCCACGTGGAGCGCGGCCGCCCCGCGGGCGGCCTCGGCGGTGAGGCGCAGGGACTGGGCCAGGGGCAGCGGGCCGTCGACGAGCCGGTCCTCCAGGGTCCCGCCGTCGGCGTACTCCATCACGAAGTACGGTCTCTCGTCCGGTAGTTCGCGGATGTCGAAGACCTGCACCACCCGGCTGGAGCCGGCGCGGCGCAGCAGGCGTGCCTCGGAGAAGAACCGTTCCCGGATGTCGAGGCGGTGGGCCCAGTTCTCCGCCATCACCTTCACGGCGACCGGGGCTTCGAGGACGTCGTCGTGAGCGAGCCAGACGACGCCGAAGGCACCGGCTCCCAGGCGCCGGTCCAGGCGGTAGCGCCCGATCCGCTCGGAGGATTGCATGTCGATATCATGCCGTTCCTGAACTGCGCCCCCGAAGGGAGTCCCCGTGCTGCACGGCGGCCACACCGAGGAACTCGCCCTCCGCGCAGCTCAGGGAGACGACGCCGCGTTGAACACCCTGCTGGAGAGCATCCGTCCGGAAGTCGTACGGCGCTGCGGCAGATTCCTCCCCTGCCGTGAGGACGCGGAGGAGGCGGCGCAGGACGCGCTCCTCAGGGTCGCCAGGAAGATCGACACGTTCGAGGGCCGCAGCCGTTTCAGCACCTGGCTCTACGTGGTCGTGGCGAACTGCGCCCGGGAGAAGTACCGGGAGCTCAAGCGCCGGGCGGCCGAACAGCCGACCGTGATCGAGGACACCCACCACGTGGACCCGCGCACGACCAGCGTCATCGCCGGTTCCCGCCTCGACCTGTTGGACGCGCTGGAACGTCTGGAGCGGGAGCACCCCCAACTGGTCGCGCCCCTGGTCTACCGGGACATCTGCCAGCTGGACTACGCGGAGATCGCCGAGCGGGTCGGCGTCCCGCTCGGCACCCTCAAGTCACGCCTGCACAAGGCGCGCAAGGAGATCAGACCCCTGCTGTCCGGCGCCGCCTGACACCGGGTCGGGCCCCCGGTCAGGCGGGACGCGACGTTCCGACGGCTTCCGCGGCGGTTCGGTGGATGACGGACCTGACCCGAACCGACCTGTCCAGACCGGCCTGTTCCGACCTGTGCCGACCCCACAGCGAGACCAGACCAGAGGCACGGCAGTGAACCCAGGGTCCGAGAAGCCCGGCGATGCTTCTCCCGACGACGCCACCGACGCCCACCCCCGTCGGCCGACCCTCGCGCACCGCGGACTCGTCCCGGGACGGCGGGTGTTCGTCTCGACGGCCTGGACCGTCGTCCTGGTGGCGGGGTGTGCAACGGCGGCGACGCCCAGGTCTTCCACGTCGAACCGGCGCCGTGAGGCGTCCTGGCCGAGGCGACCGGGCGACCGACGCGCTCGGCGAGGTCCCGCCGGGTCCCGTCCCCTCGTCGGCGTCGGCCGGAGGTGCGGTCAGGCGGGGAACCGCGCGCCGATCAGCCGCTCGGAGGTCTCCCAGAGTCGGTGGGCCTCGTCCATGTCGCGCAGCGGGGCCCACAGTTTCTGCCGGGCGGGGGCGCCGCCGACCGTTCTCCTGGGGCCGTAGAACTGGCCGCGCTGTGCGTCGGGGCCGGTGGCGGCCATGAGTGCGGGGAGGGCGGCGACGGCGGGGGTGCCGACGACGCCGACGCGGGAGAGCGCGCGGATCAGGCGGACCTCCGTGGTGTCCTTCTGCCGCCCCAGGCCGGGTTGGGCGGCGAGGAGGTTCGTGGGTGACACACCGGGGTGGGAGAGGTTGCTGGTGATGCCCCATCCCGCCGTGGTGCTGCGGGCGTCGAGTTCGCGGGCGAAGAGGCCGACGGCGATCTTCGACTGGCTGTAGGCCTTCATCACGTCGTAGTCGCGCTCCCAGTTCAGGTCGTCCCAGTTGATCGCCCCACTGCGGGCGGCGATGCTCGTCTGGTGGGTGACCCGGGCCCGGCCCGCGCTGAGCAGCGGCAACAGGCCCTGGGTGAGGGCGAAGTGGCCGAGGTGGTTGGTGCCGAACTGCAGCTCGAAGCCGTCGTGGGTGGTCTGGTGGGTGGGGGGCCTCATCACGCCGGCGTTGTTGATGAGGAGGTGGATCGGGCGGCCCTCGTCGACGAGTTGCTTCGTGAGGGCGGCCACCGAGTCGAGTGAGGCCAGGTCGAGGGTCCGGGTGCTGATCCGCGCGCCCGGGACGAGGCCGCGGATGCGTTCGGTGGCCTGCTCGCCCTTGGCCGGGTTGCGGACCGGCACGATCACCTCGGCGCCCGCCGCGACGAGGCGGGTGGCGATGACGGACCCGATCCCGTCGCTCGCGCCGGTGACGACGGCGAGCCTTCCCGACAGGTCGGGGACGGCGATGTCGATGTTCCGAGCCATGGACGGTCTCCTGCGTTCTGCGGCGAATCCGCCGTGGGCCGGCGTCTCCGTCCATGCTCGGGCCTCGGCGTCCGCGGATTCAGGGCCGCGTTGTCCACGGATCGGCGATCCACGGATCGCCGATCCGCCGCTCGACGGGCGCTTCTCCGGACGTCAGGAGGGCGGCGCACGGCCTGCCGTCCCGACGGCTCCGCCGGGGCGCGGCGCCCGTGGCGGGTCAGGGGCCGATGGCGGCCAGCAGCGCCGAGCGGTCGAAGAAGACCTCGTTCCTGGTGATCAACCCGTCCCGCAGGGTGACGGTGCACACTCCGTCGCACTCGACGGTGCCACCCGCCGTGGGGATCACCGCGTGCCAGTGGTTGAGGAAGCCGCCCTCCAACGGCTGGACCCCGGTGTTCGTCCACACCCACTCGGGGTTCCGCCCCAACAGCCGCCCGAAGTAGGACAGGATCTCCTCCCGGCCACGCACACCCTGTGGCACGGCGGGATCGCGGTAGACGGCGTCGTCGGCGTAGAAGGCGGCGAGTCGTCGGGGATCGTTCCCCGTCCACGCCGGCAGCCACCGCGAGGCGAAGGCGCGCGCCTCGACGTCACCGAGTCCTTCGAAGTTCGTCATGGTCACTCCCAACCTGTGTCAACCCACGTCGACGTCAAGGGAAGTTACTACCGGGTAGGAGCCGGCGGGGCAAGAACGCGTGGATCGGCTGGTACGCGACGGCGCGGGCGGCCTGCGGGGCGGGCGCCCCGGCTCAACCGCCTTCCGGGTCCGATCGGTTCGGGTCGTGGCCGAGGCGGCGGGAGAGGCGGGCGGCCGCTTCCCGGGCGAGGGGGACCATGGCGACGAGTTCCGGGCGGCCGGCGCGGACGGCGGGGATGGAGACGGTGAGCGCGGCCACCACGGCCTCGTTGTGGTCGCGTACCGGGACGGCGAGGGCGACCACGCCCTTCACGCGCTCCTCGATCGAGATGGCGTAGCCGTCGTGCCGGACCTGCTCCAGGGCCGACGTCACCTCCTCGACCTCGGCGGGGTCGGAGCGGCGCAGGTCGGCGAGCACGTCATGGGTGAGGGTGCCCGGCGCGTACGCCAGCAGGACCTTGCCCGGCGAGCCGAGGTGGGGCGGCAGCGCGGCGCCGAGGTCGGTGTAGGTACGGCGGAGGGGGTGCAGGGACTCGACCTGGGCGATCGTGCGGCGGCTGGGGAGGGCGTCGAGGATGTGCAGGCCGACGGTCTCGCCGGTCTGGTCGCGCAGCCAGCTCATGATCGGCGGGGCCTGGACGTCGAGTGAGAGCTGGGCGCGCGCCGCCTCGGCCAGGCCGAGAAGTCGGGGGCCCAGCGAGTAGGTGGTGGAGTTGGGCACCTGGACGAGCATGCCGTGCGCGGCCAGGGCGCTGACCAGCCGGTGCGTGGTGCCCCTGGTCAGGTCGGTGTGCCGGGCGAGCTCGCTGATGCCGAGCACGGGGCGGGCGCGGGAGAAGGCGGCGAGCACCGCCATCGCCCGGTCGATCGACTGCACTCCGGATGGTCGGCCGGCCGACTCCACAGCGTTCTCTTCCGGTGCCGTCACGTGGCCAGCTTAAGGGCTGGGCTTTTTCGGGCGTCGCCGCCCTTGTCGAGGAGACCCACACGCCCTAGTGTGCCCACATTGCAGAACGCCGTACCGCGATACGGGCAACCGCTGAGCACTACGGAGGACCGATGAAGACCGAGGACCGCAGCGGCGCGGCCGCCTCGAACACGGCCGCAGGCAAGCCGGACAGCCAGGAACGCTTCGATTCGATAAGGGGACGCATCGGCCTGGGGCTCGGCCCCCTCGCCCTCGCGCTGATGCTCCTGACCGCCGTCGGCCTGGAGTGGGAGCAGCGGGCGCTCGCCGCCGTGCTCTGTCTGATGATCGTCTGGTGGGTGACCGAGGCCATACCCCTGGCCGCCACCGCACTGCTCGGCATCGTCCTCTGCGTCTTCCTGGGCGTGGGCGACGAGGACACCGTCTTCGGGGCGTTCGGCAACGACACGATCTTCACGTTCCTCGGCGGCTTCGTCATCGCCAGGTCCATGACCGTGCACGGCCTCGACAAGCGCATCGCGCTGCGCGTGCTGTCCGTGGGCGGGGTGGTCCGATCCCCCGTCCGCACCGTGATCGCCTTCGGCGGGATCGCCTGCGTCATCTCGGCGTTCGTCTCCAACACCGCCACCGTCGCCATGCTGTTCCCGATCGGCATCGGCATCGTGGGGGCGGTCAGCGCGATCAGCACCGAGAAGGGCGGGCAGGACCTGCACCACTCGCGGTGGTCGGCGGCGCTGATGCTGATGATCGCCTACGCCGCCTCCATCGGCGGCCTGCTCACGCCCATCGGCGCCCCGCACCAGCTCATCGGGCGCGATCTCGTCGAGGAGCAGACCGGGGAGACCGTCAACTTCGTCGAGTGGGTGCTGTTGTTCGCCCCGATCGTGCTGGTGATGTTCGTGGTGCTGTGCATCGTGCTGCTCCGCCTCAACCGCCCCGAGGTGCGCGAGTTGATCGGCGCCGAGGAGTACGTGGCCGAACAGCGCGCCGAGCTCGGGTCCTTCTCCCGGGGCGAGGCCAACACCTGCGTCTCGTTCGCCGTCGCCGTCGTCGGGTGGACGCTGCCCGGCATCTCGAGCCTGTTCCTCGGGGACGACCACGAGGCCGTCACGTGGATGCACGCGCATCTGACCGAGGGCGTCGCCGCGATCGTCGCGGCCACCCTGCTGTTCCTGCTGCCGCTCGGCGGCAGCCGCGGCACCGGTCGCTCCGGGTGGCGGGCGCCCACGCTCACCTGGAGCGAGGCCGTCAAGATCGACTGGGGTGTCATCCTGCTGTTCGGCGCGGGCACGGTGGTGGGGTCGCTGTCCTCGGAGACCGGCCTCGCCGAGACCATGGGCACCTCACTCGCCGACCACCTCGGGGTGTCGTCGCTGGTCTCGATCACGGTCCTCGCCGCGGTGGCCGGGCTGCTCATCTCCGAGACCACCAGCAACACCGCGAGCGCCGGGATCGTGGTGCCCATCGTGGTGCCGATCGCGGTCGCGATGGACGTCAACCCGCTGATCCCCGGCCTGGTCGCCACGGCCGCCGCCGGGTACGGCTTCATGCTGCCGGTGTCCACGCCGCCGAACGCCATCGTCTACGGCTCGGGGATGGTGCCGATGACGCGCATGATCCGCAGCGGCTTCGTCTTCGACCTCATCGGCGTGACCGTCCTCGTCGTCGGCGTCCTGGCGATGGCGCCGCTCGTCGGCCTGTAGCCCCGACCCCGACC
>NZ_SMKI01000729.1 GCF_004348415.1 Streptomyces hainanensis | reverse complement strand
GCCCCGTCCCCGCCCCGGCCAGCCGTCGTCGACTCGCCCGCCACACTCGACCTGCGCGGCATCATCGCCCGCCGCGCCTCGGGCCGCGTCGTCGCCGCCGTCGCCTGCCTGGTGCTGGGCACCGGGCTGCTCGGCGGCGCGGCCGCCGGCGCCTGGCTCACCGGCGGCGAGGAGCGGGCGGCCAGGACCGCCTTCGACAACGCCCGTGAACTCTGGCGCGACATGCCGGTCGACGAGCTGTTCCCGACCGAGATCGACGGCGCGGGCGTGGGCCCGGGCGGCGCCGACCGCCGCTGGATACGCGTGGCCGTCGCCCCCGACGGGGCGTGCGCCGACGGCCTCGACCCGCTGCTCGCCGAGGTGTTGTCGGGCGTCGGCTGCCACCGACTGGTGCGCGCCACCTACACCGACGAGACCCAGACCACCGTCACCACCGTCGGCCTGCTGTTCGCCGAGGCCGACTCCGCCGGGATGGACACCCTCGCCCGCCGCTTCGCCGACGAGGAACTCGCCGGTCGCACCGACCTGTTGCCCAGAACCTTCGCCGCCCCCGGCACCGCGGCCGACGACTTCGGGGACGCCCAGCGGGCCTCCTGGTCCGTTCGCGTGCTGACCGAACTCCCCGTCGTCGTCTACGCCGTGAGCGGCTTCGCCGACGGTCGCGCGATCTCCGATCCCGAACCGGCCGCCGAGGCCACGGCGGACGGCCAGGACTCCACCATCGCCCTCGCGGGGCTCGGCCACGACGCGGCGGGCATCGCCGACCGGATCGAGGCCGGGCTGCGCGAGGCCGCCGAGTCCCGTACCCAGGAGGCGCGATGACGTCCTCGGCCCGCCGGCTCGCGGCCCTCGCCCTGGCGCTCGGCACCGTGCTCGCCGCCCCGCTGCTGCCCGGCGCCGCGCCGCCCGCCCGCGCCGACTCCATCCGCGACCAGCAGCAGTGGGCACTCGACGCCGTGAACGCCCCCGAGGCGTGGGAGTCCACCCGCGGCGACGGCATCACCGTCGCCGTCCTCGACACCGGCGTCGACGCCGACCACCCCGACCTGGCCGGCGCGGTGCGCGAAGGGCGCGACCTCGTCGGCATGGGCGCCGGCCCGGGCGACCCCACCTGGGCGGCGCACGGCACCGCCATGGCCGGCATCATCGCCGGCCGCGGCCACGGCGCCGGCCGGGAGAGCGGGGTGATCGGCGTCGCGCCCCAGGCCACCATCCTGCCCGTGCGGGTGCTGCTCGAGGACGACGACCCGCAGCGCGAGGAGGCCCGCGAGGCCCGCGCCGGCGCCCTCGCCGAGGGCATCCGCTGGGCGGCCGACCAGGGCGCCGACGTCATCAACCTCTCCCTCGGCGACGACAGCGAGTCCGCCCACCCCGACCCCGAGGAGGACGCCGCCGTCCGCTACGCGCTGGGCAAGGGTGCCGTGGTCGTCGCCTCGGCCGGCAACGGCGGCGAGCGCGGCGACCCCGTCTCCTACCCGGCCGGCTACCCCGGCGTGATCGCCGTCGCCGCCGTCGACCGCACCGGCGGCCCCGCCGAGTTCTCCACCCGGCGCTGGTACGCGACGCTCAGCGCGCCGGGCAAGGACGTCATAGTGGCCGACCCCGACGGCCGCTACTACGCGGGCTGGGGCACCTCGGCCGCCGCCGCCTTCGTCTCCGGCTCCGTGGCGCTGTTGCTCGCCGCCAACCCGGAACTGACGCCGGCCCAGGTCAGGCGGGTGTTGGTCGAGACCGCCCAGCAGCCACCGGAGGGCGGGCGGAACGACGCCGTCGGCGCCGGCCTCGTCGACGCCGACGCCGCGATCCGGGCCGGGGCGTCCCTGACGGGACGGGACCTCGCGCCGGGCTCCGGTCCCCACGAGGGCGAGTACTTCGGCCCCGGGCCGCGCGAGGTGGACGACGGGTCGGGCGGCATCGCCTGGCTGGCCCCGGTGTCCGGGGCGCTCGGCGTGATCCTGCTCGGTGTGGCGGGCGCGCTCGGCGGCGTGGCCGGCCGACTGCGGTCGCTGCTGGACCGCGGGCTCAGGCGATCGGGCCCAGCCTTCGGGTCGCGTTCAGGTTGGCCCCCGGATCCGACGTGACCGCCTCGACCGCGGCCCGGGCCGCGGCCTCCACCACCGCTATGCCGTCCTCGAACGCGGCGTGCCCGTCCGAGACGACCGCGACCAGGTAGGACGTGCCCCCCGAGGTCACCCGGCCGATGCTGTTGATGTCCCACAACTCCGTCTGGGAACGCGGCAGCCAGCCGTTCTTCAGCTCGAAGCCGCCGTCGGCGGCCGCCGATATCCCCCACTGCTGGTCGGGGACGACCGCGGCCATCAACTCCCTTATGTAGCCCTGCGATTCCGCGGTGAGTGGGGAGCTCACGCCGTACACGGCCCGCAGCAGGGCCAGTTGGTCGGCGCTGGTGGTCTGGGTCAGCCCCCAGTGGCCCCCCGCGCCC
>NZ_SMKI01000728.1 GCF_004348415.1 Streptomyces hainanensis | reverse complement strand
GAGGCCACCTCGATGGGCCGGGACGCGCTGATCGCCTCGGGGCTCGTACTGTTCGTGCTGACGCTGCTGGTCAACGGCGCGGCCCGGCTGATCATCGCCCGGCGCCGCGAGTACGCGGGGAACGCGGCCGGCACCGGGTCTCCCGCCAGCGCGGCGGCACCATGGCCCGCAGCCGCGCCGTGCTGGGCGTCGGCGTGATCGCCGCCGTCGGCGCGGGCGGCATGGCCACCGCCAACGAGGGCGGCACCAGCGGCGTCCCCGGCATGGGCGCCGCGAGCGACACCATGAGCAACATCCCCGTCGTCGGCAGCCTGCTCGCCGGCGAGCAGGAGGACGCCCCCACCGTCAGCCCGTTCACCGCCGCCGGCATGTCCGACGAGCAGCTGGACTCCGGCCAGACCGACGCGGGCGAGGCGCTGCGCGCCCGCATCATCCAGCAGGCCGACTTCCAGGAGGCCAACGCCGCCGCCCAGACCAGGAGCGCCGCGCTCCAGGCCGCCGAGGTCCAGGCCGCGGGCGACGCCGCCGAGTTGGCCGAGGCCCAGCGCCAGGCCGAGGAGCAGCGGCAGCGCGAGATCGAGGAGGAGCGGCAGCGCCAGGAGGAGGAGCGCCGGCTCGCCGAACTGCGCGCCAGCTACACCCTGCCGCTCAACAGCTACCGCCTCACCGCCAGCTTCGGCCAGAGCGGCTCGATGTGGAGCTCCGGGTCGCACACCGGCCTGGACTTCGCCGCCCCGACCGGCACCCCGATCAGCAACATCCACACCGGCACCGTGCTCGAGGCCGCCTGGGCCGGCTCCTACGGCTACCGCGTCATCATCGAGCAGGAGGACGGCACCGAGGTCTGGTACAACCACCTCTCCTCGATGAGCGTCTCGGCCGGCCAGCAGGTCGACACGGGCGACCGGATCGGCCTGGTCGGCGCCACCGGCAACGTCACCGGCGCCCACCTGCACCTGGAGGTGCGGCCCGGCGGCGGCGCCACGATCGACCCGCTCGCCTGGCTGCGCGGCAAGGGGCAGTCTCTCTGAGTCCTCCGTGGTGGTGGCCGGTCGGCGGTCTACGCTGACCGGCATGACCACCACCACGCACTCGGTCGGCGACCTCCGGGTCTTCCCGCTCTGCCTCGGCGGCAACGTCTTCGGCTGGACCGCGGACGAGGCCGAGTCGTTCGCCGTGCTCGACGCCTACGCCGCGGTCGGCGGCGACTTCCTCGACACCGCCGACTCCTACACCGCCTGGGTGGAGGGCAACAGCGGCGGCGAGTCGGAGACCGTCATCGGCCGCTGGATGGCCAGCCGCGGCAACCGCGACGCGATCGTCGTCGCCACCAAGGTGGGCGCGCACCCCGACTTCAAGGGCCTCGCCGCGTCCACCATCAAGCGCGCCGCCGAGGCGTCGCTGCGCCGCCTCGGCACCGACCGCATCGACCTCTACTACACGCACTTCGACGACGAGTCGGTCGAGGTGTCCGAGATCGTCACCGCCCTCGACGACCTCGTCCGCGAGGGCAAGGTCCGCGAGATCGGCGCCTCCAACATCTCACCGGCCCGCCTCGAAGCCTCCCTCGACTTCTCCACCCGCGAGAACAAGGCCCGCTACGTGGCCCTGCAACCCCACTACAACCTGGTCTCCCGGGACACCTACGAGGGCGAACTCGCCGCCGTCGCCGCCCGCCACGGCCTCGCCGCAATGCCCTACTTCGGGCTCGCCGCCGGCTTCCTCACCGGCAAGTACCGCCCCGGGACCGAGGTCACCAGCGCCCGCTCCGGCCGGGTCGCGAAGTACCTGGAGAGCGAGCGCGGCCGCCGCGTCCTCGCCGCCCTCGACGAGGTGGCCGCCGCCCACTCGGCCGAGGTCGCCACCGTCGCCCTGGCCTGGCTCGCGGCCCAGCCCACCGTCGTCGCGCCCATCGCCAGCGCCCGCACCACCGCCCAGCTCCCCGCCCTCCTCGCGGTGGCCGACCTCGCCCTCACCGACGCCGAACTGGCCCGCCTCACCGAGGCGTCGGGGGAATGAACGAGCTGCGGCTCCACATAGCCGTCGTCGACCAGCAGGTGGAGCTCCGCCCGCTGGTCGACGGCGCCGACCTGCTCGCCACCGCCTTCCCCGACGAACCCGGTACGGACCCCCGCGACCTGCCCCGCCTCGTCGCCACCCCGCAGTCGCACGAGGTCCGTCTCGTCGAGGCCGAGTGCACTGAGAGCTGCTGCGGCGCCCTCCACGTCACCATCACCCGCACCTCCGACCACGTCCGCTGGCACGACTGGCGCAACACGGCCGACCCGGCCCTCGTCCCACCCGAACTCCGCTTCCCCGCCACCGACTACGACGCCGAACTGGCCCGCGCCACCGCGGACTTCTCCTGGGAATGGCCGGCCCGCACCCTGGCCCGCCACCTGGAACCGGCGCTCGCCGCGTCCCCCTGGCTGGCGGGCTGGCACTGCTTCGACC
>NZ_SMKI01000727.1 GCF_004348415.1 Streptomyces hainanensis | reverse complement strand
GGGGCGGGGGCGACGGTGCGGCCGAGGGCGAACGGCCGGCGGTGGAGACAACCGTCTCGCCCGAGCCGACGGAATCGGCGGATTCGCCTGAGCCGACGGAGCCGACGGAATCGTCGGAGTCGTCGGAGGGCCAGGAGCCCGACGCCGGGTCGGCAGGGGAAGGCGTCCCGGACGAGACCGTTCCCGAGGACGAACTCACCTCGCAGGAGGGCGAGTTCACCGAGGACCAGCGGGACTTCCTCACCGACCGGGTGCCGGCGGGCGCCGACCCGGGTGCCATCCTCGAGGTGGGCGACGAGGCGTGCTACCGGATCGGCTATCTGGAGCGTCACGACCGGGAGGCCGCGCTGACCGCGCTCCGCGACGGCGAGATCCCGAGCGCGGAGGCCGCCGTCGAGCATCTGTGCCCGGAGTACGCCGAGTTGCTGGCCGAGGCCCGGGAATGACAGCACGACAGGGAGAACAGTGACCCGACTACCGATCGTGGTGGCGATCCCCACCAAGAACGAGGCCGCCAACATCACCGGCGCGGTGCGTTCCGTGATCGAACACTTCGCGGCCGTGGTGGTCGTGGACTCCGACAGCACGGACGACACCCGCGCCCTGGCCAAGGCGGAGGGCGCGGAGGTCGTCCCCTACACCTGGGACGGCGGCTACCCGAAGAAGAAGCAGTGGTGCCTCGAACACGTCCACCCGGAGACGGACTGGCTGCTGTTCCTGGACGGCGACGAGACGCCGAGCGGCGAGCTGATCGCCGAACTGCGCCGGATATTCCACGACGGCCGCCCGATCCGCCCGGCGGCCTTCGACATCCCGCTGGGCTACTGGTTCGCGGGGCGGCGGCTGCGGCACGGCTACACCATCGTCAAGCGGGCGTTGCTGGACCGCACCCGGGCCCGCTTCCCCGAGCCGGACGACCTGGCCGCGCCGGGCATGGGGGAACAGGAGGGGCACTACCAGCCGTTGGCCGATCCGGCGTACCGGCTGACCGCCCCGATCGAGCACCAGGACCTCGACCCGGTGCGCACCTGGTTCGACCGCCACAACCGCTACTCGGACTGGGAGGCGTGGCTGGAGCGGCACCCGGACGTCAGGGAGCAGATCAGGACCGCGAAGACCCGGCAGGGGCAGCTCTTCCACCGGGCGCCCTTCAAGCCGCTGCTCTCCTTCGGCTACTCCTACGTCTACCGCCGCGGCTTCCTCGACGGCCGGGCCGGGTTCGACTACGCGCTGGCCATGAGCTTCTACCGCTGGCAGATCGGCGTGAAGGCCCGGGAGGCGGCGGCCGACGAACGGTCGGCCGACTAGGACGTTTCGTTTGGATCATCTGATCGTTGGTCTGGGTGTGCCGTTGACTGATGCGCAGTGGGCGCGGATCGAGCCGTTGCTCCCGGACGGGACGCCGAAGCGGGGTGGGCGCTGGCGGGATCATCGGCAGGTGATCGACGCCATCGCCTGGAAGTTCCAGACCGGATCGCAGTGGGGGTACCTGCCGGAGAGGTACGGGAACTGGAGAGGCGTCCACAACCGGCTGCGCATGTGGGCGGTCGACGGCACCTGGCAGCGGGTGTTCACCGCTTTGCTGGCCCAGGCCGACGCTGATGAGGACCTCGCCAGGCCGGCCTCGGTGGATTCCACCATCGGGCGTGCGCACCAGCATGCGGCCGGAGCCCGCAAAGAGGGGCCCCGGCCGGTGAACCCACGGATCACGCCATCGGCCGGTCCCGCGGCGGACCGACCACCGAGATCCATCTCGCGGCGGACGGCGACTGCCGGCCCCTGGCCTTCCACCTCACCACCGGGCAAGCCGGCGACGCGCCCGCCATCGCCGAGGTGACGGCCCGCCTGCGCGTTCCCCGGCACACCGGCCGACCGCGAACCAGACCGGAGGTGGTCCTGGCCGACAAGGCCTACTCCTCCCGTGCCATCCGCCACCACCTGCGCGGACGCGGCATCCGGGCCGTGATCCCCGTTCCGGCCGACCAGGCCGCGCATCGCAGGCGGCGAGGCAGCCACGGCGGCAGACCGCCCGCCTTCGACCGCGAGGCGTACAAGCAACGCGACACCGTCGAACGATGCGTCAACCGCATCAAACACTGGCGCGGCCCCGCCACCCGTACGACAAGACCGCCACCATCCACCTCGCCGGACTCCACATCGCAGGCATCTTCATCTGGTCCGCCAGATGACCCAAACGGAACGACCTAGGACCGCGTCACGAGCCGGTACCGGGCGCCCTCGTCGCCCCAGACCGTCCCGCGTCGCTGTCGCAGTCGCTGTCGCTCCCGAACCGGGGGAGCGGGACCTACCCGTGGCGGGGCCCAACGGCGCCGGCGCGGCCACCACCGTACGGGTGCGGCCGGGGCGACCCCTTAATCGAACGGGAGTTCCTTCCCTTTGTCCCGCATGTCGAAGAGGATGGCGCGATGCGGCGTTCTGCTCCCTCCCCCTCTGCTCCCC
>NZ_SMKI01000726.1 GCF_004348415.1 Streptomyces hainanensis | reverse complement strand
CCGTCCACATCCTGGCCTTCGCCGTTCTGATGGCGGGCCCGTTCGAAAGGTGGCGCCTCACCCTGATAGACAGCGAGCCGCTGCGGCCACTCGACGGCTGGCGGACGGTGGGCTACGGCGGGCGACGGGCCCGCGCCGCGGGGCGACGAACTGGCCGACACCGGGGCCGGCAGCCGTCTCCCCCTGGTGGCCGGGCTGGCCGCCGCGACCGTCGCGGCCGGCGCCGGCGCGCTGGTGCTCGCCCGCCGCCGGAACCGCTAGGTCCGGTCCAGGCGGCGAAGGGGCCGTCCGGCGGCGGAAAACCCCCTGCGGTGGCCGCCCCGCCCTGTCAGGCTGGCCGGCCATGACCACGTGCGAACTGTTGCTCATCGGTGGTGGCGCGGGCGTCGGGAAGACGACGGTCGGGTGGGAGGTCTCGGCGGTGCTCCAGGCGGCGGGAACGGCGCACTGCCTGATCGAGGGGGACTTCATGGACCAGATCCATCCCGCCCCCGTCGACGACCCGCACCGGGCGGCGATCACCGAGCGGAACGTCGCCGCGGTCTGGGCGAACTACGTCGCGCTCGGCCAGCGTCGCCTCGTCTACACCAACACGGTGAGCGTCCTGGAGGAGCCCATGTTCCGGCGGGCCATGGGCGGCGGCGAGATCAGGGCCACCCGGGTCCTGCTGACCGCCGAGGAGGACACCGTGCGGGAACGCCTCGCGCGGCGGGAGATCGGCTCCCAGCTGCACCCGCACATCGAGCGGAGTCTGCGGATGGCGCGGGAGCTGAGCGCGGAGGCGCCCGCCGGGACCGTCCGGGTCGCGACGGACCGGCGGTCGGTGCGGGACATCGCCCGCGAGGTGATCCGGGCGGCCGCCTGGTAGCCCGCGGGCGGGCGGGGCGCCCCTATTCCGGGGTCGCGCGGCGCGGGTGGGGACGTGCCATGGAGGCGGTGGCCGCCTCCAACGTGTCGCCGGCGCCGACCGCGAAGTCCCGCAGGTACGTCTCCAGGTAGGGGGTGCCGGGCGGCACGAGGGTCGGGCCGAAGTAGCCGGCCCGTTCCAGCTGGATGAGGCCGTGCGTCTGGCACCACAGGTGCCGGGTCACCAGCCACGGCTCGGCCGGCCTGAACCGGCCGGCGGCGATGCAGCGTTCGACGGTGTCCCGGGCGATCCGCAGCGCGTACGAGCCGATCCGCAGGTCGTCCTCGGACATCTGGAGCCCGGCCAGCGGCGAGCCGCTGAACATGACGGCGAAGTGGTGCGGTTCGGCCCGCGCGTACTCCACCGTGACCCGGCACTCCTCGAACAGGTCGGCCACCGGGTCGTCGGTGGCGGGCAGCGCGCGGAGCCGCTCCGCGACCCGCTGGAACCCCTCGTGGATCACGGCGCGCACCAGGTCGGGCAGCGAGCCGAAGTGGGTGTAGACGGCCATCGTGGAGGTGCCGACCTCCCTGGCCAGCCGGCGGGTGGTCAGCGCCGCGGGGCCCTCCTCCGACAGCAGCCGGGCGGCGGCGGTGAGGAGACGGGTGGCGACCGGGGTTGACACGGCCGTCAGCATAACGGTGTCATGAGGGCATAACAGTGTTATGGAGGTGGGGGCATGTGGGTCTCGCGACGGCTGACCGCCGGTATCCCGCGGCTGCCCGAGGCGGCCGGCGCCGGCTGGGGTGAACTGCCGGGCGCGGGGCCCGTGTTGCGGGTGGTGATGATCGGGGACTCGGTCGCCGCGGGCGTCGGTGCCGCCACCCAGGAGGAGGCGCTGCCCGGGCAGGTGGCCGCCGGCCTCGCCGGGCTCACCGGGCGCCCCGTCTCCTGGCGGGTGGTGGCCAGGCGCGGCGCCACCGCGCGCCGGGTCCGCCAGGCCCAGCTGGGCCAGCTCACCGACCCCACCCGCCGCTGGCAGCCCGACCTGGTGCTCGTCGTGGTCGGCGCCAACGACGCGATCCGGCTGCGCCGGCCGGCCGCGTTCCGCCGCGACGTGGCGGCCCTGGTCGCGTCGATCCGGCACCGCCTGGGCCGCGACGTGCCGGTGATGCTCCTCGGGCTGCCGCCCGTGCACCGCTTCCCGGCCCTGCCGCCGTGGGGGCGCTGGCCGCTCGGCGCCTACGCCCGCCGGCTCGACGCCCAACTGCGCCGGGTGGCGGCCCGCGAGACGGACGTCTCCCATCTGCCGGTCGGCGCCCTGCCGATCAGCCCGGCCGTCGGCCTGGCGTCCGACCGCTTCCACCCGAGCCCGGCCGGCCACCGGGCCTGGGGCCGCTCGGTGGCGGCGTCGGTGGCCACGGTGCTCGACGCGGGCTGACACTCCGAGGGCGGCGAGGGGCGGCCCGGTTCCCGGGGGCGGGAAGTGTTCACCGCGGCGTCGACGGGCGTTGGTCCGAGGCGTTGGTCCGGGGTGGCGGTCGGGTGTTCAGTGTCATGGCCGAGCGGGCAGGTACAACTGGATTCCGAGTCATTCACGGCACCATTCCGGTCTCTGCCCCCACCGTCCCCC
>NZ_SMKI01000725.1 GCF_004348415.1 Streptomyces hainanensis | reverse complement strand
GGCTCCGCCCGGGTGGTCGGGGAAGCGGGCGGAACCACTTTGTTCGACCACGGTACAAAACGAGGGCGGCATCGCGCCACCCCCCTCCCGGTTCCCCGCCGGATTCTTCGCTCCGCGTTCCGTCGCCGGACGACTGCCGGACGACTGCCGGACGGCCGCCGGACGGCCGCCGGATCACTCCCGTTCCGTGGGCCGCGCGGCGGCGCCGAGCTCCGCGCCCAGTTCCCGCACCAGCTCCGTCAGGTCACGCGGCCGGTCGGGGCCCCACCAGTCGCCGAGCAGCGCGGCCAACTCCTCCTCGCGGCCGCGCACGAGGCGTTCGGTCAGCTCGCGCCCGCGCTCCGTGGCGCGCAGCGTCGGTCCGTCGCGCAGGACCAGGCCCCGGTCCTTCAGCTCCTCGACGGCCGGGGTCACCACCCTCATCGGCAGCGCGACGTGCTCCGCGAGCAGCGCCGGCTGGGCCGCGCCGTCCTGGTGGATCCGCAGCAGCAGCCAGCAGGCCGCCGGCGGCAGGTCGACGCCGGCCCGCTCCGCGATCCGCGCGTAGAGGTCGCGGCGCCCGGCGCGGGTGCCGAGCAGCGAGAGCGCCCGCGCGCACTCGTCGTGCGAGGAGCGCTCCACCGGGTTGGGCGGCACCGTCTCGCTCGCGTCCGGTGCCCGCACGCTGCCCCGCAGCCGGTCCTCGCGCAGCGACCAGGCCAGCAGATGGGCGACGCCGAGAACCGGCAGCGCCCAGAGGAAGACGTCGGTGATCGCGTCCGCGTAGGAGTCGAGAGCCCGCCCCCTGGTGGCCGCCGGCAGCGCGCCGATGCCGCGCGGGTCGTGGAGGAGCGACTCGACGGTGACGCCGGGCGGCAGCGGGACGCCGTGCAGCGCGTCCGTGAGTCCGTGCCGCAGCCGGCCGGTGAAGATGGTGCCGAAGATGGCCACGCCGAAGGCCGCGCCGATGGAGCGGAAGAACGTGACGCCCGAGGTGGCCACGCCCAGGTCGCGGTAGTCGACGGCGTTCTGCACCGCGAGCACCAGCACCTGGAGCACCAGGCCGATGCCCATCCCGAAGATCGCGAAGACCACGCTCATCACCACGTCGCTCGTCTGCCGGGTGAGCAGGTGGAGCAGCGCCAGGCCGAGGGCAGTGACGGCGGTGCCAAGCACCGGGTAGAGCTTCCAGCGCCCCGTGCGGCTGATCAGCTGTCCGGAAAGAGTGGACGTCAGCAGCAGGCCGAGCACCATGGGCAGGAGGTGGACGCCGGAGAGGGTGGGGGAGACGCCGCGCACCACCTGGAGGAAGGTCGGCAGGTAGGTCATCGCGCCGAACATGGCGAAGCCGATGACGAAGGCGATGCCGGAGCAGAGCGTGAAGGTGCGGATGGTGAAGAGTTCGAGCGGCAGCACGGGTTCCGCCGCCCGCCGCTCGACCGCGACGAAGCCGACCAGGCCGCAGGCCGAGGCCACCGCGAGCAGCACGATCTGCCAGGAGCCCCAGGCCCAGGTGGTGCCGCCGAGCGAGGCGATGATCACCAGGCCGCCGGCGACCGCGGCGATCAGCGCGGTGCCCGCGTAGTCGATGACGTGCGGCACCCGGTGCACCGGGATGTGCAGCACCGTCGCGATCACGATCAGCGCGAAGACGCCGACCGGCAGGTTGATGTAGAAGACCCAGCGCCAGCTGAGGTTGTCCACGAAGAAGCCGCCGAGCAGCGGTCCGAGCACGCTGGTGGCGCCGAAGGCCGCGCCGAACAGGCCCTGGTAGCGCCCGCGTTCGCGTGGTGGGACGAGGTCGCCGACGATCGCCATGGACAGCACGATCAGTCCGCCGCCGCCGAGACCCTGGAGAAAGCGGAAACCGATCAGTTCCACCATGTTCTGGGCGATACCGCAGAGCGCAGAACCGATCAGAAAGATAACAATCGCGGTCTGGAACAGCTTTTTTCGGCCGTACTGGTCGCCCAGCTTTCCCCAGAGCGGCGTGCCCGCCGTGGACGCCAACAGATAGGCCGTGACGACCCAGGACAGATGTTCGAGCCCGCCGAGATCGCTGACGATCGTGGGCAGTGCGGTGGAGACGATCGTCTGGTCGAGTGCCGCCAGGAACAGCCCGAGCAGCAACGCTCCGAGCGACAGCCACAGCGCGCCGGACGAGTGCGCGTCGGACGCGGTTCCGGCGGCGGGGGCCGCCGGCGCCGGTCGAGGCGGCATGGGCGGCTCCTCCCGGGAGGCGATTCCCGGCCTTGATGATCACTTTTCGGCCAGGCGTATGCGCTTTCCCTCGTTATTTTGTCCGCGTTTGCCGTGTCCGGCTTCTTGAGTGACCGAGCCCCGTCAGTGGGGGTGGTGGGGCATAATCGCTGCCAATCGAAACCGGGGAGGGGGCGCGGTGACCGACCAGTTCGACTGCTTGATCTGTGGCCGTCCCGCGTTGGCGAACGGCGAACCGAGCTGCGACTGCGTCACCCATTCACTCTCCCGCCCCGTCCACCC
>NZ_SMKI01000724.1 GCF_004348415.1 Streptomyces hainanensis | reverse complement strand
GTATAAGAGACAGAGTGGGGGCTGCCCGGGGTGGACATCCTCGGGCGCGGGCACTACGTGACCGTGCCGCCGGCGGCCTGGTGCTGGGGCGGCTGGCTCGGCGCCCCGGCCGTGCGGTGGCTGTCGCGGCCGATCGGCGACTGCCTCACCGACGCCGTGGCGTTGCGCGAGGCGTTGGCTGTGACGTTGCGCCCGCTGACTCATCCGGATGGTGGGCCGAACGTCACAGTGGTGACCGGCCTGGAGGGCCCCGTGCGGCCGGCCGTGCCGGTCACCTGCTCCTACTGCCTGCACGGCATCGTCACGGACGACGACCACGCCGCCGACTGCGCCTGGAAGCGGGGGAGGGCGGGACGGCGCTCAGCCGCGTCTCCCTGACCGGAGAGCGCGGCGGTCCTCGGCGTCGAGGCCCTCCAGCGCGTCGGCGAGTTCGTCCGTGACGTCGCGGGTCATCTCCTCGGCCACCGTCTCCACGGCGGCGCGGGGGCCGTCGCCTTCCTTCGGTCAACGCTGAGCGCGCCGGTCGCGGAGGGCGTGGGCGCGGGCCTCCTCGATCTCCACCTCGTGCCGCACCGCCCAGTCGGCCAGCGCCGACAGCGGTTCGAGCAGGGTGCCGCCCAGCGGGGTGAGGCTGTACTCCACGCCGGGCGGCACCGTCGGGTGCACCTCGCGCCGCACCAGGCCGTCCGTCTCCAGGTTGCGCAGGGTGCGGGTCAGCATCCGCTGGCTGATGCCCTCGATCGCCCGGTGCAGTTCGTTGTACCGGTGCGGCCGTTGCCCGAGCAGGATCACCAGCAGCATGCTCCACCGGTCGCCGACGCGCCGGAACGTCTCCCCGACCGGGCAGGCGGCGAACTCGTCGGCCGGCACCGGGCGGGGCAGGTCGTGGGCCAGTACCGAGGGCACCGTGGGCGGCGCGGGCACATCGGTGTGCGTACCGGACATCAAACTGCCTTCTTTCGGCGCTCGGCGGGGCCGCCGAGGATCGGACCAGTCGATGTCGAGCCTAGGGAGGACACCGTGTCGGGCCAACCACGGAAGACCGTGATCATCAGCGGCGGGACCACCGGCATGGGTCGTGCCACCGCGCTGGAACGGCTCGCTCGTGGGGACCGGGTCACGGTGATCGGCAGCGACGAGGCGAAGGGACGCGCGCTGGTCGAGGAGGCCGCCAACCCCGAACTGCGCTTCGTGCGCGCCGACCTGTCGTCGATCGCCGAGGTCGAGCGGGTCGTCGCCGACATCGGCGAGCGGTACGAGGCGGTCGACGCGCTGGGGTTGTTCGCCAACCGGGTCAGCCCCCGGCGGCGGGAGACGGCGGACGGCCTGGAGCACACCTTCGCCCTCTACTACCTGAGCCGCTACCTGCTCGGCCACGGCCTGCGCCCGCTCCTCGACGCCGCGCCGGCCCCCGTCGTCGTCAACGTCGCCGGCGTCGGCAACACGGCGGGCCGGATCCACTGGGACGACCCCCAACTGACGCGCCGCTACGGCCAGGTGCGCGCCCAACTCCAGGCGGGCCGGGCCAACGACCTGCTCGGCGTGGCGTTCGCCGACGGAGGCGCGAGCAGGGCGCGTTACGTCCTCTACCACCCCGGCTTCACCAGAAGCGGCCTGGACGGTCACGAGAACCCGGTCGTGCGCGGCGCGCTCCGACTCCTCGGCCGGTTCTTCGCCCGCCCGGTGGCCGAGTCGGTGCGGCCGATCGTCGAGTGGATCGACCGTCCGCCGTCGGACCCGCTCACCGCCGTCGACCGGGGAAAGCGGCTCGACCTTTCCCTGAAGACCCTCGATCCGCAGGACGCGGCCCGACTGGCGGAACACACCGAGGAGTTGCTGCGCGAGCTGAGGTGACGGTTTCTGTGACATTCCGGTGACACCGGACGGGGCAACCGGCCGCGGCGTTCACCTGTCCGATCAGGTGTACCCGCACCGTTCTCCTCGGAGGTATCCACCGTGAAGCAACGTCGCGCACGCCATGCCGCCGCCGGCGCCACGGCCGTCGCCCTCGTTCCCCTCGCCCTGTTCGGCGCCTCGCCGGCCCACGCCGAGGGCACGGCCATCGAGCCGATAGACATCTCCGAACTGCCCTACTGCGAGGACGCCGCGGACGACGAGTCGGTCGTCGTGGAGTTCGTCGACGTACCCGAGGGCGGGCCGGCCACCGCGTGGCAGGAGTTCACCTACCGCGTCACCAACCTCGGTGCGGAGCCGATCGCCCCGGTGTACGCCCAGGCCGACATGTGGGCCTGGGCGGACGACGGGGCGGACGACCCGTTCCCGTTCGACTTCGAGTGGAACGTCGACGGCGAGTGGCAGGACGTCCTGTTCGAGAGCGACTACGCGAACGGCTACTTCGGCATCGTGCGCGAGCTCCAGCCGGGCGAGTCGGCCGAGGCACGCCTGCGGGGGCGGGCGTTGGAGGACCGGTCGGGGTGGGCCGCGCTGAGCGCCGCGGTCAGGCACTACCCGGCCGAGGGGC
>NZ_SMKI01000723.1 GCF_004348415.1 Streptomyces hainanensis | reverse complement strand
GCCCCCGAGGCCCCGGCCGTCGAGGAGGCCGCCCCGCTCGCCGCCGAGGTCGAGGTCCAGGGCGACGGCTCCAGCTACACCGTCGAGCCCGGTGACACCCTCTCGGCCATCGCCGAGGCGCACGACACCACCTGGCGCCAGATCTACGCCGACAACGAGTCCGTCGTCGGCGACGACCCCGACCTGATCCACCCGGGCCAGAAGCTCACGCTGTAACGGTCGCCGACCGGTCACGGCACGGGCCCCGGCACGCGCGTCGCGCGTGCCGGGGCCCGCTTCGTCCCGGCGTCGCGCGGGGATTTTCTTCACCTTGTAAACAAAAAGATGACATCCCCTCTGAGCTGGGCGTTCATGCCGACGTGGGGAGACTGCGGCGGGCTGGAGGACGGCCCCGCACCACGAGCCGGTTAGGCTCAGGGGGCTGAAGACAGCTGAAGACGTTCAAGACGATCCTTTGACCGAAGGAGACCCCCGTGCCGTCCATCGATGTCGTCGTAGCACGCGAGATCCTCGACTCGCGAGGCAACCCCACGGTCGAGGTCGAGGTCGGCCTCGACGACGGCAGCACCGGCCGCGCGGCGGTGCCCTCGGGCGCGTCCACCGGTGCCTTCGAGGCGCTGGAACTGCGGGACGGGGACCAGAGCCGCTACCTCGGCAAGGGCGTGGAGAAGGCCGTGCTCGCCGTCATCGAGCAGATCGGCCCCGAGCTGGTCGGCTACGACGCCACCGAGCAGCGGCTGATCGACCAGGCCATGTTCGACCTGGACGCCACCGCCGACAAGTCGTCGCTCGGCGCCAACGCCATCCTGGGCGTCTCGCTGGCCGTGGCGCACGCCGCGTCCGAGTCCCGTGACCTGCCCCTCTTCCGGTACCTGGGCGGCCCCAACGCGCACCTGCTGCCGGTGCCGATGATGAACATCCTCAACGGCGGCGCGCACGCCGACTCCAACGTGGACATCCAGGAGTTCATGATCGCGCCGATCGGCGCCGAGTCGTTCTCCGAGGCGGTCCGCTGGGGCGCCGAGACGTACCACACCCTCAAGAAGGTCCTGAAGGAGCGCGGCCTGGGCACCGGCCTGGGCGACGAGGGCGGCTTCGCGCCGAACCTGGAGTCCAACCGCGAGGCGCTCGACCTGATCGTCGAGGCCATCCAGAAGGCCGGCTACACCCCGGGCCAGGACATCGCGCTGGCGCTCGACGTGGCCGCCACCGAGCTCTACTCGGACGGCGTCTACACCCTGGAGGGCAAGGCGCACACCGCCGAGGAGCTGACCGCGTACTACACCGAGCTGGTGCAGGCGTACCCGCTGGTGTCCATCGAGGACCCGCTGAGCGAGGACGACTGGGAGGGCTGGCAGACCCTGACCGCCGCCCTCGGCGACAAGGTGCAGATCGTCGGCGACGACCTCTTCGTCACCAACCCCGAGCGGCTGCAGCGCGGCATCGACTCCGCCGCCGCCAACGCGCTGCTGGTGAAGGTCAACCAGATCGGCTCGCTCACCGAGACCCTCGACGCCGTCGAGCTGGCCCAGCGCAACGGCTTCAAGTGCATGATGTCCCACCGCAGCGGCGAGACCGAGGACGTCACCATCGCCGACCTCGCCGTCGCCACCAACTGCGGCCAGATCAAGACCGGCGCCCCGGCGCGGTCCGAGCGGGTCGCCAAGTACAACCAGCTGATGCGGATCGAGGAGATCCTGGACGACGCCGCCGTCTACGCCGGTCGCAGCGCCTTCCCGCGCTTCCGCGACTGACCCGCCGTTCGTCGTACGCCGGTCCCCGCCATCCGTCCCTTACGGTGGCGGGGACACGCTTCATCGGCCCCTCGGGGCCGCAACGGCAGGCCGAAGAGGGAGGCGACGTGGCCACGGACCGGGACCGGTTCTCCACCGCCACCAGGCTCAGGTTGCTCGGCGAACAGGCGGCGGAGCGCGTCTACCGCGCGCAGAGCCGCCGCCTCGAGGCCAAGCCGCGCCGCGGCCGGCTCACCGGGCGGGCCGCGGTGCTCGCCATGGTGGTCTGCACGCTGATCGTCGCCCTGGCGTATCCGCTGCGCCAGTACATCCAGCAGCGCTCCGAGATCGACGACCAGCGCCGGCTGGCCGAGGAGGCCGAGCAGCGGGTCGAGGAGCTGCGCGACGAGAAGGCCAGGTGGCAGGACGACGCCTATGTGCGGCGGCAGGCGCGTGAGCGGCTGCGGTACCTGCTGCCGGGCGAGACGGGGTACGTGCTGCCGGCCGACCCCTCCGCCGACGGCGCCGCGACCGACGGCGACCGCCCACGGCCCCGGGGCGCGACGCCGGCCGTCCGGCCCTGGTACGAGAATCTGTGGGACGGCGTCGACCGCGCCGACGCGGTGGGCCGGGACCGCTGAGTCCCCGTCGGCCCCGCCGCGACCCGCCAGGGAAAGCCCGAACGACGAGATACGAACGAGGGAAGCGACGAGATGAGCGCGAACAAGGCGGCGCCCCGGGTGCTCANC
>NZ_SMKI01000722.1 GCF_004348415.1 Streptomyces hainanensis | reverse complement strand
GCTCGCAGTACCGACTGGAAGGCGGCGAGGCCCTGCCCGTCGAGGTGGCGCGCAGGATCCGCAAGGCAGATCCGGTCACCCTCGGAAATATCGAGCAGTCCGAGATCTGCCAGCGTGTTCACGGCCCCGCCCCTGACGATCACCACGCCACAGGAGACAACTCGTGAACACCCACCGCATGCGCCGTACCACCATCGCCCTCGTCGCCGCCGCCGCGCTGCCCCTCGGCCTGGCCGCCTGTTCCTCCGACGACGACTCGACCGACGCCGGCGACTCGGGGAACTCGGCGAGCGAGGCGCCCCAGGAGGAGCCGACGGCGGACCAGGACGCCGACGCCGACGCCGACGGTGGCATGGACACCGCGGCCGAGCCGTTCGGTCCGGCCTGCTCCGGGGTCCCGGCCGACGGCGCCGGCAGCTTCGACGGGATGGCCCAGGACCCGGTCGCCACGGCCGCGAGCAACAACCCCGCGCTGTCCACGCTGGTGGCGGCCGTGACCGCCGCCGGCCTCGGCGACACCCTCAACACCGCCGAGGCCCTGACCGTCTTCGCCCCGGTCGACGACGCGTTCGCCGCCGTCCCCGAGGAGGACCTGACCGCGCTGCTGGCCGACGAGGCCGCGCTGACCGACGTGCTCACCTACCACGTCGTCGGCGAGCGCCTGTCGCCCGAGCAGCTGACCGACGGCGAGTTCGAGACGCTGCAGGGCGGCACCCTGACCACGGCGGGCGAGGGCGAGTCGTTCGAGGTCAACGGGGAGGCCGCGGTGGTCTGCGGGAACGTGCGGACCGCCAACGCCACCGTCTACCTGATCGACTCCGTGCTCATGCCGTAGCCGGCCGGGCCGCCGTCGACGAGGAGGTCGGTGCCGGTGCGGCCGGTGCCTCAGGAGACGGCGGCCAGCGCGTCGGTCCAGGCGGCGCGGGCGGCGACGGACCGCCGCCAGCGCCGGACGGCCTTCGGCGGCATGCCGACGGCCAGCGCGCCGACCAGTCGGTCGCCGGCGCGGTAGGCGGCGACGAACCGCCGGGCCGCCAGGTCGCCTTCGACGATCGCGACGGCCTGGTGGCCGCGCAGGTGGCCGTACGCCTGGATCCGCGCGTCGTACTGGTCGGACCAGAAGGAGGGCACGGGGGCGAACGGCCGGCGCGCGGCGGGGTCGGCGAGCAGGTTGCGGGCGGCCGCCATGCCCTGCTCGGCGGCGTTGCCGCGGTGCTCGATCCGCATCGACGCGTCGAACAGCGGGTTGTGCCAGCGCGCCACGTCCCCGGCGGCGTAGACGTCGGGCGCGGCGGCGCAGTACGCGTCGCACACCACGCCGTCCAGGACGGTGAGCCCGCTGTCCGCCAGCCACTCGGTGTTGGGCAGCGAGCCGATCGCGACCAGGACCTCGTCCGCCTCGAACTCCGCCCCGTCGGCCAGCCGGACGCCGTCCTCGGTGACGGCGGCCACCGGCACGCCGACGCGCAGGTCGACGCCGTGTTCCCGGTGCGCCTCGGACAGCACCTCGCCGACCCGCCGCCCGACCGCGTGCGCCAGCGGCACCCCGGCCGGTTCGAGCAGCGTGACGTGGGCGCCCGACCTACGTGCCACGGAGGCGACTTCGGAGCCGAGGAAGCCGGCGCCGACCACCACGAGCCGCCGGCCGGGCCCGAGGCCGGCGCGGAGCGTCAGCGCGTCGTCCAGGGTGCGCAGCACATGGGCGCCCTCCCCCGGCAGCCGGCGCGGCCGGACGCCGGTGGCCAGGATCAACCCGTCGTAGGGCAGCCGCTCGCCGTCGGCCAACTCCACGGCGCGGCCGGGGAGATCGAGGCGGGTCGCGGCGACGCCGAGCCGGGTGTCGAGGTCGAGGGCGGCGAGGTCGGCCGGCGGGCGCAGGGCGAGTCGCTCGGGCGGCCAGGCTCCGGCGAGCAGCTGCTTGGAGAGCGGGGGCCGGTCGTAGGGGGCGTGCGGCTCGTCGCCGACGAGCGTGACGGTGCCGTCGAAGCCCTCCCGGCGCAGCGTCTCGGCGGCGGTCAGGCCGGCGGCCGAGGCGCCGACGACGACGATCCGCCTCACCGGTCCGCCAGCCGGATCGCGGCGGCCGGGCAGACGGCGACGGCCTCCCGGACGCCGTCGAGGAGTTCGGGGGCGGGGTGTTCCGTCAGCAGGATCGCCACCCCGTCGTCGTCGCGCTGGTCGAAGACCTCGGGCGCGGTCAGCACGCACTGGCCGGACGCCACACACTTGGGCTCGTCGAGTTCCACACGCATCGTGGGGGTCTCCTTCTCGGGGTGCGGGAGTGCGGGGGTCACCAGGCGACGGGCAGCGACGTCACGCCGTAGGTGGTGCCGGTGTGGTCGAACGCCAACTCCTGGACGTCGGCGGCGAGTCGCAGGGTGGGGACGCGGCGGTACAGCGTCCCGAAGACGACCTGGAGTTCGAGGCGGGCCAGGTTCTGGCCCAGGCACTGGTGGGGGCCGTGGCCGAACGCCTGGTGCTGGCG
>NZ_SMKI01000721.1 GCF_004348415.1 Streptomyces hainanensis | reverse complement strand
CGGTGGTGCTGACGGGCGGGGTGCGGACGCCGTCGGACGCGCTGGTGGGCCCGGTGGCCGACGCGGCGATCGCCTCGCTCCACTTCGACATGCTGTTCCTCGGGGTGCACGGCATCTCGGTGGAGGCCGGTCTGTCCACGCCCAACCTGGCGGAGGCGGAGACCAATCGGCACTTCATCCGCTCGGCCCGCCGGGTGGTGGTCGTGGCCGACCACACCAAGTGGGGGACGACCGGCCTGAGTTCGTTCGCCACGCTGGACGAGGTCGACACCCTGGTGACGGACGCGGGGCTGCCGGGCGCGGACCGGGAGGAGATCGCCGAGCACCTGGCGGAGCTGGTGATCGCGGGCGAGCACGAGGGCTGACGGCCGGTCGGCGCGTCCCGGGCGGCGTTGTCAGTGCCTGCTGCCACAATCGCACACATGAGCGAGGATCGGTCGGCGGGCGGCAGACACGCGCTGGCGGAGTACGCCGACGGCTCGGTCCGGGTATGTGCGCTGGACGAGGCGGGCCGGGCCGCCGGGCCGGTGGTCGCGGCGCCGAGCCCGGCCGAGGCGGTCCGCGGCCGCCCCGGCGTCACGCGCTGGGTGTGGCGGTCCACGTCCACCGTCTACCCGCGGTTGCTGGCGGCCGGGCTCCGGGTGCCGCGCTGCTACGACGTGGAGGCCGCCGAGGCGCTGCTCCTGGGCCACGAGGGCGGCTACGGCCTGCCGCGTTCCCTGAGCGCGGCGTTCGCCCGGCTGCGCGGGCTGCCCGTGCCGGACGATCCGGCACCGACCGCGGCGGACTCGGCGCAGCCTTCGCTGTTCGAGGCGGGGCCCGTCCCGCTGCCCGCCGACGCGGATCCGCTGACGGCGCTGTTGGAGGTGTACGCGGGCCAGTTGGCCCGGGTGGCCGCGATGCCGCGCCCGGAGCGGATGCGGCTGCTGGTCACGGCGGAGTCGGCGGGCATGCTGGTCGCCGGCGAGATGGGGCGGGCCGGGCTGCCCTGGCGGGCGGACATCCATCTGCGGCTGCTCGACGAACTGCTCGGCCGGCGCTATCCGGGGGGCGCCCAGCCGGGGCGGCTGGCCGAGCTGGCGGAGGAGGTCTCCGCGGCCTTCGGTCCCGGCGTGCGGGTGCGGCCCGACCTGCCGGCCGAGGTGATCCGCGCGTTCGCCGGGGCGGGCGTCAGGCTCTCCTCCACCCGGGCGTGGGAGCTGCGCGACGTCGACCACCCGGCCGTGGCCCCCCTGCTCGAGTACAAGCGGCTCTACCGGATCCACACGGCGCACGGCTGGTCCTGGCTGCGTTCCTGGGTGCGGGACGGGCGGTTCCGCACCGCGTACGTGCCGGGCGGCACACCGTCGGGCCGCTGGACCACCAACGGCGGCGGCGCGCTCCAGATCCCCCGGGTGGTCAGGCGGGCCGTCGTGGCCGACCCGGGCTGGCGCCTGGTGGTGGCGGACGCCGCCCAGCTGGAGCCCCGGGTGCTGGCGGCCGTCTCCCGGGACCGCGGTCTGATGGCGGCGGCCGGCGGCGCCGACGACCTCTACACGGCGCTGGCCCACGGCGGCTTCTCCGGCGACCGGGCGGCGGCCAAGCTGGCGCTGCTCGGCGCGATGTACGGCCAGACCTCGGGCGACGGGCTCCGGCAGCTGGCGGCCCTGCGGCGCCGTTTCCCGGCGGCCGTCGACCACGTGGACGAGGCGGCCAGGGTCGGCGAACAGGGCGGCCTGGTGCGGACCTGGCTCGGCCGCACCTGCCCCCCGGCGGCCGCCGGGATCCCACCCGAGGACCGCGCGGAGCCGGTCGGCGACGGCGGCTCCTCGTCCTCGGCCCGGGCGCGGGGCCGGTTCACGCGCAACTTCGTGGTCCAGGGCAGCGCGGCCGAGTGGGCGCTGCTGATGCTGGCCGCGCTGCGGGGGTCCCTGTGGGACATGGCCGCGGAGCTGGTCTTCTTCCAGCACGACGAGGTGATCGTGCACTGCCCGGCCGAGGAGGCGACGGCCGTCGCCGAGGCCGTCCACGCCGCCGGCGCCGCGGCCGGCCACCTCACCTTCGGCCCGACCCCCGTCCGCTTCCCCCTCACCACGGCGGTGGTGGAGTGCTACGCCGACGCCAAGGCCTAGCCGGCCGGGCCTCACCGACGACCCCGGCCCCACCGGGCAGGCACGCCCCTTCGGCCGGGAGCCGCCCCGCCAGCGGCGGGCGCGCCACACCGCGCGCACGGCACCGGCACCGGCACCGGGCGGCCTGGTGTCGGCCCGGCGGGTCCGGTTTCGCCGGGCGCGGTGCCGAGGCCGCGGCCGGACGGGCTTCGCCCGCACGAAAGGTGCGGGCTTCCCCGCTGGCCGCCGGCCCGGCCGGTGCCGGCGACACATACCGTCCCGGCCGAGGGCCGCTGGACGGAAACCCGTCGGCGAGCGCGGGGGCCCCGCCCAACCACCGGCGCCGGTCGGGCATCGGCCCCGCGCGAAGCGCGGGGCCGGCCTCAGGTCGTGTAGGTGT
>NZ_SMKI01000720.1 GCF_004348415.1 Streptomyces hainanensis | reverse complement strand
GGTGGGGAGAAACCCCAGGCCGTCGCAGCGGCCACCGCCGCCGGTCGGATCCGGCCCGCCAGGGCCGGTACGCTCCGGTCTATGCCCCGCTCTGTCGCCATCGTCACGGATTCCACCGCGTATCTGCCGCCGGCGGCGGTCCAGTCGCACGGCATCACCGTCGTGCCCCTGACCGTCGTGATCGCCGGCGAGGCGCTACCCGACGGCACCGGCGACTCGGCGCGGCGGCTGGCCGACGCGCTCCAGCAGCGTCAGCCGGTGACCACCTCCCGGCCGAGCCCCGAGACGTTCGCCGCCGCCTACCGGGCGGCGGCCGCGGCCGGCGCCGACGGCGTCGTCTCGCTGCACCTGTCCGCCGAGATCTCCGGCACCCACGACGCCGCGGTGGTGGCCGCCCGCGAGGCCCCCGTGCCGGTGCGGGTCGTGGACAGCGGCCTGGTCGCGATGGCCCTCGGATTCTGCGTGTTGGCCGCCGCCGAGGTGGCGGCGGCCGGCGGTTCGCTCGACGAGGCCGTCGCGTACGCGCGTAAGCGGGCCGAGGCCACCCGCTCGTACTTCTACGTCGACACCCTGGAGCACCTGCGTCGCGGCGGCCGGATCGGCACCGCGCAGGCCCTGTTCGGGTCCGCGCTCGCCGTCAAGCCGCTGCTCGAACTGGCCAACGGCCGGATCGAGTTGACCGAGAAGGTGCGGACCGCCTCGCGTGCCATAGCCCGGCTGGAGGAGCTGGCGGTCGCGCACGCGGGCAACGGGCCGGTGGACGTGGCCGTGCACCATCTGGCGGCCGAGGAGCGGGCGGCCGGGCTCGCGGAGCGGCTGCGGGAGCGGCTTCCCGGCCTCGCCGAGCTGCATGTCAGCGAGGTGGGCGCGGTGTTGGGGGCCCACACCGGGCCCGGCCTGCTGGGCGCGGTGGTCGCCCCACGCTAGGCCGTCGCCTCCGGGTCGACGGCGGGCGCCGGACGGCAACGGAGGGCGCCGGACGGCAACGGGCGGCAAAGAGCGGCAACGGACGGGGCGCGTCGGCTACTTCACCGCCACGAGACGCTCCACCGCGGCCGTCACCAGCTGTTCACGCTCCGCCTCGGTGAAGACGTCCGGCAGGGTGAGCTGCTCCACGATCAGCCAGTTCAGCGTCAGCATGAGCAGCTTGACGGCCGTGGCGTCGCCGGGGAGGCCGGAGGCCGCGTGATGGGCGACGTTGGCGTCGACGTCGGCCCGGACCCGCTCGGTGAGGACGTCGCGCAGTTCGGGGCGGCGGGTGGCCTCCAGGCGGAGTTCCAGCAGCGCGAGGTAACCGGTGCGGAAGGCGGCGACGCGGCCCACGAGTTCGCGCATCAGGGCGGCGTAGGTCTCCCGGTCGCGGCCGGCCGCCTGCTGGCGGGCGACGGTGGCCTCGTCGGGTTGGAGTCGCTCGTAGACCCGGGCGCCGGCCTGGGTGAACAGGTCGTCGCGGGTGGCGAAGTAGTTGGACGCCGTGCCGGCCGGAACGGCGGCCTCGGCATCCACGGCCCGGAAGGTGAGGCCGCGGGCGCCGTCCCGGGCCAGTACCTCGATCGCCGCGTCGACGAGGGCCGCGCGCCGCTGGGCGTTCCGTCTCACCATTGACACCACTCCAGTTGTAGTACTACGTTCAAACCACTTCAAGCAGAGTACTACGTATGGAGACCGCTTGCGAAAGCTCGTGTACTACATCGCCGTCTCGCTCGACGGCCGCATCGCCGGCCCCGGTGGCGAGGCCGACTTCTTTCCGCAGGGCGACGAGGGGCAGGCCGCCGCCTACGCGAACCGGATGAACACCCTGTACCCGGACACCGTCCCGACCGCCTACCGCGCGGCCGTCGGCGTCGCGGACGCGCCCAACCGGCTCTTCGACACCGTCGTCATGGGCCTCGGCACCTACCGCCTCCCCCTCGACAACGGGATCACCAGCCCGTACGCGCACCTGCGCCAGTACGTCGTGTCCAGCACCCTCGAACCGGACATCGACCCGGCCGTCACCGTCGTGCCTGGCGACCCGCTCGCCCTGGTCCGCGAGCTCAAGCGCGAGGCGGACGCCGGCCTGGACATCTGGCTCTGCGGGGGCGGCCGGCTCGCGGGCGCGCTGTTGCCCGAGATCGACGAACTGCTGGTCAAGACCTATCCGGTCGTCGCGGGTGCCGGAATCCCGGTGGTCGACGGCGCCTTCGACCCCACCGTCTTCGACGTCGCCGAGCGCACCGCCTTCCCCAACGGGGTCACTCTCACCCGCCTCACCCGCCTCACCCGTCCCGCCGGCCGTTAGGTCGTGTCCGTGGCGGTCCTGTCGGCCGCCCTCACTCACACGAGTGAGCGAGTTATCCACACGTCCGCGATCGTCCACAGATCCACGGCCTGTTCCGATGTGCCCGGGAAATCCGTTCTACCGTCCGGGACATGGAGACGAGAACGAGACGAGCGGCACGGGCCAGGGGGCCGGCGGCCGGCCGTGGTCCCGGTGAGGGCGGCCGGGGCG
>NZ_SMKI01000071.1 GCF_004348415.1 Streptomyces hainanensis | reverse complement strand
CCCCGGGACGGAGTCCGGGGGAGGACGGCGGGGAATCGGCTGACCCCGGGTCTGTTGTGGCTGGTGGCCGGCGCGCTGACGGCCTGGCAGGTGGCCGAGGCGCTGCGGCGGACGTCGGACGGGCGGCTGACCGACCTCGGGCGCTGGCTCACCGCCCAACCCGTCTACGGCGAGGGCGGTTTCACCGGAACCCCGGTGACCGCGCTGCTGCTCGACCCACTGCTCGACCCGCTGCGCGCGGCCGGGGGCCGCGCCGCCGACCTGGGATGGACGTTCGGCACCCTGCTGCTGCTCGCCGCCTTCGGACTGCTGGTGGCGCGCGCCGTGCCGGGCGCCACCCGGCTGGTGGCGCCGGCCGTGCTGATCCTGCTCGCCCTCTCACGACCGGCGCGCGAGCTGGTGGCGCACGGCGGTTTCGGGCTCCCGGCGCTCGTGTTGGCGCTGGCCGGCTGGCTGTTGGCCCGCCGTCACCAGGGGCGCGGCGGCGCGCTGATCGGCCTCGGCGCCGCGTTCCAGCCGACGTTGCTGCTCTTCGCCGCGCTGCTCTGGTGCACCGGCGGGCGCCGCGCCGCCCGCGCCACCGGCGTGGCGTTCGCCGGCGCCACCGCGCTGGCCTGGGCGGCCAGGCCGGCCGACTCCGTCACCTACTGGCTCCACCACACCGCGGGCGTCGGCCTCGGCGAGGCCGCCGACGGCCTCGCCAACCAGTCGCTGCACGGCGCGCTCCTGCGCCTCGGGCTGCGCGGGCCGGCCGAGGTGGCCCTCTTCCTGGTGCTCGCGGCCGTCGTCTGCGGCGTCGCGCTGCGCCGCGCCACCCACCTGGCGCGCGACGACCAACGGCTGCTCGCCGCCGGCCTGGTGGGCTGCGCCGCGCTCGCCATCACGCCCGCAGCCTGGGCGTCCGGCCAACTGTGGCTGCTGGCCGCGCTCGCCGGCCGGGCCGGCCGGCGCATCGCGGACCGGCCGGTGTGGCCGGCGCTGGTGGCGCTGGTGCTGGTCTTCGACGGCACGGTGCTGGTGCCCAAGCTGGACTCGTTGGCGCCGATCGGTGAGAACGCGCCGCTGCTCGTCGCGCTCGCCGCGGCCGGCGCCCTCCGCTTCCTGCCGCGCGCGTCGCCGCTCTGGGACCGGCCGGTCAGGGCCGGCGCGGCCGGCCGGCCCAACCTGCTGCTCGAACTGCTGCTGATCCGCGTCGGCTACTTCTGCTACTCCTGGGTCCGCAGCGAGGCGAGGGGCGACCGGGAGACCGCCGAGGCGCACGGCCACCAGATCCTCGACATCGAGCGCGCGCTGCGGATCGACATGGAACACGGGCTCAACCACGCGGTGGCGGACGTCGGTTGGCTGGCCGACGCGATGGACTTCGCCTACGCGTCCTTCCACTTCGCCGTCCCGCTGACCATCCTCGGCTGGCTGCTCGTCCGCCACCCGGCCGCCTACCGCGCCGGCCGCCGGGCGCTGGCCCTCACCACGCTGCTCGGCCTCGTCGGCTTCTGGCTCTACCCGCTGGCGCCGCCCCGGCTGATGCCGGACCTCGGCTACATCGACACGGCCAACGGCGTCCAGGACCTCGACGACCCGCGCTACGGCGCGCTCACCGGCATCACCAACCCCTACGCCGCCATGCCGTCCCTGCACGTCGGCTGGTCGCTGTGGTGCGCGGTGACGCTCTGGCGGACCGCCCCGTACGGCTGGCTGCGGGTGGCGGGCTTCGGCTATCCGCTGCTGACCACGGTGGTCATCATGGGCACCGGCAACCACTACCTGCTGGACGCGGCCGGCGGGGCGCTGGTCGTGCTCGGCGGCTTCGCCGCCTCCCGCGCCCTCGGCCGGGCCTTCGAACTGGCGGACCGGGTACCGCCGCCGACCGAGGAACCGGGGGAGGAGCCGGGGGAGCGGCCGCCGGCCCTGACGGGAGCGCGCTAGGTGTATTGCCCTGTGAGGTCGGGGACGCGGCTGGCGGGTGGTTTGCCGGGGCGGTCGACATCAGATCACGATCTGATGAGGCTGGTGCGTATGAACATCGCCCGCCCGGATTCCGTGACGTTCACCGACCTCTCCCGTAACCCGCGTGCCGTGGCCGAGCGGGCGTCGCGCACGGGGCGTCTGCGGGTGACTCATCGTGACGCGCCCGACTTCTACCTGACGGCGGCCGACCGTGAGGAGCGGCGTGACGCCGACCTGAGCACGACCTCGCGGATGTTCCTGGCGATGATCAGGCGCGACGCCGGCGCCCAGGCGCTCGTGACGGTCATGCCCGACGTCTTCCCCTGGACACGGCATCTGGGAGACGCCGAGGTGCGCGCGTTCACGGTGGAACTCGTCGAGGCCCTTTCCGATGCCGCCGAGCTGGGCGCGGACCACTCCGCACCGGAGGTCATCGCCGGGTGGCGCGCCACCGCTCGCATCAAGGCCGACCCGGAGGGGTACCAGGCCACGCCGGGGCCCACCGAGGGTGACTACGGCCCCGTCGAGGCCGTCGAGTGACCCCGAGGCGCGGCGATCGGGCGGGTGTGGCAAGGCTGAGCACGTCTCCACGCCCGTGGGGGCTCCACGTGCTTCGCGGAGCCGCTCAGGCGTCCGGGGCGAGGAACCGGCGGGCACCGCGCAGCGTGGTGCCCAGCGTGCGCCGGGTGGCGCGGCTGTCGAGGCGGACGTCGAGTGCCCCGGGGAGTGCGCTGTCGGCCCGCAGGCCCGCGGGCAGGCGGGAGGCGTCGAGCCCGTCTCGCCCGGCGACGAGGATCCCGAGTTCGTGGCGGCTCACGGCGTCGGCTCCCGCCAGGTGGTGAACGCCGGTCGCCGTGCCGGACGCGAGTTCCAGGAGGGCGGCGGCGAGGTCGGCGACGTGCACGGGGCAGCGGATGTCGTCGGTGAACAGCGTGCCCTTCCGGGTGCCGGCCGCCAGGTCGTGCACCATGCGGACGTGCGGGGACCGCTCGTCGCCGATGATCAGCGAGGTGCGGGCGACGACGGCGTCCCGGTGCACGAGGCGGACCCCTGTCTCCGCCGCGGCCTTCGCCGCGCCGTAGGGGGTGACGGGATCGGGGAGGCAGGACTCGTCGTAGTGGACGCGGGCGCCGGAGAACACCGCGTCGCTGGAGACATGGACGAGGCGGCAGCGGTGCCGCGCCGCGGCCATCGCCAGGTGGACGGGGCCTTCGGCCGTGACCTTCCAGTCGGATCCGCCGCTCGTCGCGTCGATGACGAGGCGTGGGCCGACCTCGGCGACGACCGCCTCGACGCGCTCGGGGTCCCGCAGGTCGAGGGCGTGCCACGCGACCTCCCGAACGCTGCCGGGCCTGGTCGCGAAGGTCGCGGCCGTCGGGTGCCCGGCCGCCGCCGCCCGGCGGGCGAGCTCGGTGCCGAGGAACCCGCTACCGCCGATGATCAGGATCGTCATGGGGCGCAACGGTAGGGGATCCCCCGGGGCGCGGCCGCCGCCCGTGGCGGCTCAGCGGGACGAGGGCTCGGCGCCGGTGGCGGTGTGGGCCGCCGTGATCAGTTCGCCGGCGATCTCCAGGGAGGCGGCCATGCGCTCGTCCGCCGAGCCGCCCACCGCGTCGAGGCCGAAGACGCCGGCGTGCAGGCTCATGAAGGCCGTGACGGCCCGGAGTCGGGTGGGGAGGGGGGCGTCCGGGGGGACCATCACGCCGACCAGGTCCATCATCCGCTCCTTCAGGCTGTGGCGGATCTTGAGTTCCCGCAGGGTCGCCTGGTTCTCCTGCATGAAGCGGAACAGCGGCTGCGCGCCGCCCAGGCTGGCGCCGTAGCGGCGCAGGACCTCCAGCTTGGTCTCCAGCGTGGGTGGCTGCTCCCGCGCCCAGCCGATCAGTTCGTCGACCGGCCTGGTCATGTCGGCGTAGATGCTGCTGAGGATGTCTTCCTTGGTCTTGAAGTGGTAGTACAGCGCGGCCTTGGTGACGTCGAGACGCTCGGCGATCTCGCGCAGCGAGGTCTTCTCGTAGCCCTGCTCGGCGAAGAGGTCCAGGGCGACCGACTGGATGCGCTGCCGGGTGTCGGACCGGCGTGAGGGCCGCGTGCCGCTCATCGATGTGCTCCCACTTTACTCATTACTTACTTGACGGCCGGCTAGTTGCCACTCTACCTTCTCCAGAGTACCCACTTGCCGGTCGGCAAGTAAGGCAACGGAGGAGCACATCGTGTCCCAGGATCAGGCGGAGGGCCAGAGCCAGAGTCAGCTGGCGGCACCGCGCAACGCGCGCGTGGTCATGATGGCCCTGCTGATCGCGATCATGCTGGCCATGCTGGACAACATGATCATCGGTACCGCCATGCCCACCATCGTGGGTGAGCTCGGCGGTGTCCAGCATCTCTCCTGGGTGGTCACGGCGTACACGCTGTCCACCGCCGCCTCCACGCCGATCTGGGGCAAGATCGGCGACATGTACGGTCGGAAGGGCTCCTTCCTGACCTCCATCGTGATCTTCCTCATCGGATCCGCCCTCTCCGGGATCGCCCAGGACATGGGGCAGCTGATCGCGTTCCGGGCCGTCCAGGGCCTGGGCGCCGGCGGGTTGCTGGTCGGCGTGATGGCGATCATCGGCGACCTGATCCCGCCCCGGGAGCGCGGCCGCTACCAGGGCATGATGGCCGGCGCGATGGCGCTGGCCATGATCGGTGGCCCGTCGCTCGGCGGCCTGATCACCGACCACCTCGGCTGGCGCTGGACCTTCTACATCAACCTGCCGCTCGGCGCCGTCGCCCTCACCATGGTGACGCTGGTGCTGCACCTGCCGAAGCGGCGCGCCCAGGCCAGCATCGACTACCTCGGCGCCACGCTGCTGGTCGTCGGCATCACCTCGATCGTGCTCGTCACCACCTGGGGCGGCACCGAGTACCCGTGGGGCTCCGCCCGCATCGTCGGGCTCTCGGTGCTCGGCGTGGCGTCCCTGGTCGCGTTCGTCTGGTCGCAGACCAGGGCGGCCGAGCCCGTGCTGCCGCTGCACCTCTTCCGCAACCGCAACTTCACGCTCGTCGCGCTGATCGGCTTCTTCGTCGGCTTCGTGATGTTCGGCGGCACGCTCTACCTGCCGCTGTTCCAGCAGGCGGTGCAGGGCGCCTCGGCCACCAACTCCGGGCTCCAGCTGCTCCCCATGCTGCTGTCGATGATGGCGGTGTCCATGGTGGTGGGCCGGGCGACCACCAGGACCGGCCGCTACCGGATGTACCCGATCGCCGGCGGCGTGCTGATCGTGGCCGGGATGCTGCTGCTCTCGACCATGGACACCGACACCGACCGGCTGACCGCGGGCGTCTACATGGCGGTGCTCGGCGCCGGCATGGGCTTCCTGATGCAGATCACCATGCTCATCGCCCAGAACAGCGTGGAGATGCGGGACATGGGCGTGGCCTCGTCCACCTCCACCCTCTTCCGCACCCTGGGCAGCTCCTTCGGCGTCGCGATCATGGGCGCCCTGTTCACCTCGCGGGTGGAGGACGAGATGGCCGGCAGCGGCGCCGCGGCCGGCGGCGCCACCCGGGAGACCGCGGCGCTCGACGCCGACGGCCTGGCGGCGCTGCCCGACCAGGTGCGCGTGGCCTACGAGAACGCGGTCGCCTCGGGCATCCATGTCGCCTTCCTGGTCGGCGGGTTGATCGCCATCGCGGCGTTCGTGATGGCCCTGTTCGTCAAGGAGGTCCCGCTGCGCGGCGGCCCGCAGGCCGAGGCCGCCCCGGCCGGCGGACCGGGCGGCGAGCGTCCGGTCGTCGAGCCCGTCTGAGCCGCTTCCCGGCCGGGCCCGCCCACGCGCCCGCGCACCCCCCGAAACCCGGGGAGGTGCGCGGGCGCCGTCGTGTTATGAAACCGTGATTCAGCGTTCGGCGGCCCCCAAGGAGTCATAGAGGGTGGCGGGCGCGAGCGGGCGCGGCGGTTCGAAACGGAGAGCGGATGGGCGAGTACCAGGATTTCGAGGAGTACGCGCGCGCCCGCCAGAACCGGCTCTACCGCACGGCGGTGCTGCTCTGCGGCGACCCGCACCGCGCGCAGGACCTCGTGCAGAACACCCTGGTGCGGCTCCTGCGCTACTGGCCGCGGGCGATCCGCGCCGACAACGTCGACGCCTACGCCCGCACCGTGCTCACCCGCACCTTCCTCGCCGAGCAGCGGAGGGGACTGCTCAGCCGCCGGGCGCACGCCGTCGAGGACAACCCGACCGGCGCCGGGGACCCGGCGCTCCGGGTGACGCTGCTCGCCGCCCTGGGCGAACTGCCGCCCAGGGCGCGGGCGATGCTCATACTCCGCTACTGGGAGGACCTGAGCGTGGCCACCGTGGCCGGGCTGATGCGGTGCAGCCAGTCCACGGTCAGGAGCACCTGCTCCCGCTCCCTGGCGCTGCTGCGGAGCCGCCTCGACGCCGGGGAGTGGCACGCCGAGCCCTACGCGGGGCTCGGCGCCCAGCGGAGCCGCTAGCGCCGTCGTCCCACCCGGCCTCGTCGCGTTCGGCCCCGACGAGCCCGGTCGTACTCCGATGCGGCGCTCGTGCGCCGGACGTGCCGGAACATCCGTGAAGACCATGCGAAAGGGACAGTGTCGTGCACGACTTCAACGCCGAGGAGCCAGCGCTCAGGCGGGCGATGGAGCAGGCGGTCGACGGCCTGGCGCCCCGCGTCGACCTGGTTCCGCGGGCGCTCACACTGGGTCGGCGACGCCGGGCCCGGATCCGGCTGGCCACCGCCGCCGGCGGCCTCGCCTTCGCCGCGGTCACGGCCGCCCTGGTCGTGGACTACGTGCCGCGCGGCACGGACCCGCTGCCGGCGCCCCCGGTCGCGTCCGGGCCCTCGGTCGAGGAGACCGGGGCACCCGTGAGCACCCCGGAGGCGGCGGACGCGGCCGAGCCCGTCGAGATCCACCGGGCGCGCGTCATGGACGCGCTGGACCGGTTGCTGCCGGCGCGGGCCGGCAGCCTCGAGAGCATGACCGACGGCTGGGACACGTACATCGGCGTGACGGAGAACGGCGGCTACCGGATCGGCCTCGACGCCGTTCCCGCGTCGGGCCGAGCCGACGGATCCTGCACGGACGGCGGCCTCGACGGCCTCTGCCGGCCCTACGCGCTCGACGACGGGACCCCGGTCGCCGCCTGGACGGAGTCGGAGAGCGGGGTCGACGTCTCCGTGCGGGTGCGGTTCCAGGAGCGGGACCTCGTCGCGGAGATCGTGGTCGACGCCGCCACGAATCCGGGGATGCCGCTGCCGCTGAGCGCGGAGGACCTGGTGGCCCTGGCCAACGACGAGGAGGTCCGTGACCTCATCGTCGAGGGCGCCGGGCTGGCCGAGGAGAGCGGGTCATAACCTGAGACCCGCACACGGGGGCCACAGGAGCCACGGCAGCAACACACGAACCACGCGAACCACGCGAAGGGAACCACCACATGGGCAGCCGAGCCCTCAAGTCTCCGCAGTCGAGGGGGCGCGCGCGCCGTCGTAGACGCCCCCGGCGCGCCCTGCGCGTGGTGCAGGGCGCGGCGCTGCTGCTCGGCCTGGCCGTCGCGCTGGTGGCGCTGCGGATGGTGGTTCGGGACGACGTGCGCGCGGAGTCGGCCGGCGGCCCCAACGAGCCGACCGCCCCGGTGGAGATGGAGCCCTCGCCGCTCCCGACGACCGAGGAGGAGACCGCCCCCGAGCTGGAGGAGCCCCTCCCCGAGGAGGACGGCGCGGACGACGCGTCCGGCGACGAGGGCGACGACGAGCCGGCCGACGAGGAACGCATACCCGTGCCGGAGACCGGCCCCGGCACCTTCCGCGCCGCCCCGGGCGGCGGCGCCCCGGTCGGCGGGAGCGACGTCCTCACCTACCGGCTGCAGATCGAGGACGGCATCGAGATCGAACCCGACGCCGCCGCCGCCGAGGTCGGGGACATCCTGGCCGACCCGCGCGGCTGGACCACCGGGGGCGACACCGGCTTCCAACTCGTCGAGGAGGGCCCCTCCGACTTCGTGGTGCAGATCGCCACCCCCGGCACCGTCGACGCCATCTGCGGCCAGTACGGGCTCGACACCGGCGGCGAGGTCAACTGCAGCGTCGCCCAGACCGTCGTGGTCAACCTGCGCCGCTGGGTGCAGGGTTCGCCGCAGTTCGCCGGGCCCGTCGAGGAGTACCGGGCGCTGATCATCAACCACGAGGTCGGCCACTACCTCGGCTACGGCCACGAGGGGTGCCCCGGCCCCGGCGAGCCGGCCCCCGCGATGATGCAGCAGATCAAGGGCCTAGACGGCTGCGTGGCCAACGCGTGGCCCCACGACGAGAACGGCGAGTACCTCTCCGGGCCCTCGGTGCCCTGAGCGCCGGGCGCGAGGCGCCGCGGCGGTACTGACACGCGGTAGTCGGTCGGTTGCGGGGCGCGGCGGGGCGGGCCATGCTGTGCCCGCATGGAGCCGGAACAGCAGCTCACGCAACGACTGAGCGCCGCCAGGGTCAGCGCCGTCGCACTCACCTGGGTCGACAACGCCGGGCTGACCCGCGTCAAGGCCGTGCCGGTCGGCCGGCTCACGGAGGCCGTGCGGCGCGGCGTCGGCATGTCGCCCGTCTTCGACGTCTTCCTCGTCGACGACTCCATCACCAGCAGCCCCAGGATCGGCGGCCCCGACGGCGACCTGCGCCTGGTGCCCGACCTGGAGCGGCTCACCGTACTCGCCGGCCAGCCCGGCTGGGCCTGGGCGCCGGCCGACCGCTACGAGCAGACCCGCGCCCCGTATGTGGCCTGCCAACGGGGGTTCGCCCGCCGGCAGGCCGACCGGGCACTCGCCGAGCACGGACTCGAGCTGCGGATGGGCTTCGAGACCGAATGGGCCGTCACTCGTCCGGGTGATTCCGGCGACGGCCGGCCGCCCGGTGGCCAGGCGCTGCCCGGCGGCACCGGGCCCGCCTACGGCATGAGCCGGCTCGTCGGCCTCACCGACTACCTCCGCGACCTCACCGAGGCGTTCGCCGCCCAGGGGCTGCCGCTGCTCCAGCTCCACCCCGAGTACTCGCCCGGCCAGTTCGAGATCTCCGCCCGGCCAGCCGCCCCGGTCGCCGCGGCCGACGACGCCGTGCTCGTCCGGGAGACCATCCGCGCCGTCTCGAACCGCCACGGCCTCCACACGTCCTTCGCGCCCGTCGCCGACCTCGGCGGTCTCGGCAACGGCCGCCATCTGCACCTCAGCCTCTGGCGCGGCGGCAAGAACGCCTGCCGGGACGGCGACGGCCCCTACGGCATGAGCGGCGTCTGCGAGGCGTTCCTCGCCGGCGTGCTGCGCGAACTCCCCGCGCTGCTCGCCATCGGCGCCCCCACCCCCGCCAGCTACCTGCGGCTGCGCCCGTCCGTCTGGGCCGGCGCGTTCCAGTGCTGGGGGCTGGAGAACCGGGAGGCCGCCGTCCGCTTCGTCACCGGCGCCCCCGACGACCAGGAAGCGGCCAACGCCGAGGTCAAGTGTTTCGACGGCGCGGCCAACCCCTACCTGCTCGTCGGCGCCGTCATCGCCGCCGGCCTGGCCGGGGTCGGGGACGGCCTGACGCTGCCCCAGCCCGTCTCCGGCGACCCGGCCGAGCGGCACGTCTCCCCGCCACCCAGGCTCCCCGAGTCGCTGCCGGCCGCACTCGACCAGCTGGAGTCCTCGACCGTGCTGCGCACCGCGCTCGGCGAGGAGCTGTACGGGGCGATCCTCGCCGTCCGGCAGGGCGAGGTGGCGCTGTTCGCCGAGTCCACGCCGGACGAGATCGTCGCCGCCACCAGAGAGCGTTACTAGGGGTTGAGCAGCATGGACTTCAGGGACCCTACAGATCGCACGGACCGGGCGGACCGTCCCGACCTCGTCGACCAGCACTGCCACGGGGTGCTGCGCGAAGGGCCGGTGGACACCGCCCACTTCGGCTCACTGCTCACCGAGTCCGACGCGCCGCCCGCGCCCGGCACCAGCCACTTCGACAGCCAGCTCGGCTTCGCCGTCCGCCGCTGGTGCGCCCCGGCGCTCGACCTGCCGGCCAACTGCCCGCCCGACGTCTACCTGGCGAGGCGGCGTGAGCTCGGCACCCCCGAGGTCACCCGGCGGCTGCTCCGCGCCGCCGGCCTCGCCACC
Organism: Streptomyces hainanensis; assembly: GCF_004348415.1. GTDB lineage: Bacteria > Actinomycetota > Actinomycetes > Streptomycetales > Streptomycetaceae > Streptomyces > Streptomyces hainanensis. The sequence goes on along the minus strand of NZ_SMKI01000071.1, from coordinate 11,374 downwards.
CTGCTGGTGGACACCGGGCTGCCGGGCGACCTGCTGGTCCCCGCCGAGCTGGCCGACGCGGCCGGCGCGCCCGCGCACGAGATCGTCCGGCTCGAGACGGTCGCCGAGTCGGTCGCCGACCAGGGCCCGGACGCCGCCGCGCTGCCCGGCCGGCTCACCGAGGCGATCGCCGAGGCCGCGCGCGGCGCCGTCGCCTTCAAGTCCGTGGTCGCCTACCGGCACGGACTCGCCCTCGAACCGGATCCGCCGAGCGCCGCCGAGGCGCGCGCCGCCGCCGGCCGCTGGCTCGCCGAACGCGAGCGCGGCGGCCGGCTCACCGACCCGGTGCTGCTGCGCTGTCTGCTGTGGTCCGCGGCCGGCACCGGGCTGCCGCTCCAACTCCACACCGGCTTCGGCGACTCCGACCTGCGGCTCCCCGACGCCGATCCGCTGCTGCTCACCGACCTCGTCCGAGCCCTCCAACCGACCGGCTGCCGCCTGGTGCTGCTGCACTGCTACCCCTACCACCGGGGCGCCGGCTACCTGGCCGCCGTCTACCCGCACGTCTACGCCGACCTCGGCCTCACCCTCGGCCACACCGGCGCCCGGGCACGGGCCGTGCTGGCCGAGGCGCTGGAACTGACGCCGTTCGGCAAGCTGCTGTTCTCCACCGACGCCTACGGGCTGCCCGAGCTCTACCTGGTGGGCTCCCGCACCTTCACCAGCGGCCTCGGCGAACTCCTCGACACCTGGGTCAAGGAACGGTCCTGGGCCCCGGCCGACGCCGCGCGCGTCGCCGCGCTGATCGGCGGCGGGAACGCGCGGCGACTGTACGGGCTCGTGGACGGCTGACCGCCGTCCCGGCCGCGGCCTGTTCTCCTTCGGCCGACAAACACCCCGCCGGACGGCGACTTTGGTGGACAACGGACGAGACCGGCGACCGATGCCCGCCACCCCGCCCCGCTCCTAGCGTCGAACCATGGGAAGTTTCTCGGCGGCCCGCGGGCCGGTGCGGGCGGCGGAGCGGGCCCTGGCGCCCGATCTGGCGCGTGGCGTCATGCTGTTGCTGATCTGTCTCTCCAACACCGGCTTCCATCTCTACGCCGCCCGGCACGGCGCCTCCGGCTGGCACCCCGACGAGGGGTCGGTGGCCGACCGGGCGGCGCAGTTCGTCATGATCGCCGGCCTGGACCTGCGGATCTACCCGCTGTTCGCCTTCCTCTTCGGCTACGGGATGACGCAGCTCTACCTCCGGCAGACGGCGCGCGGCGCCACCCCGCGCGCCGCGGTGCGGCTGCTGCGCCGCCGCGGCCTGTGGCTGATCGTCTTCGGGGCCTGCCACGCGGCGTTCCTGATGGCCGGCGACATCACCGGCGCCTACGGGGTGTCGAGCCTGCTGCTCGGCTGGCTGTTCGTCCGCCGCGGCGACCGGGTGGTGCTGATCGGCGCCGCCGTGGCCTTCGGCGTGCTGCTGCTGACGGCGGTGCCGGCCGTCGAGGCCCTCGCCGCCGGCGACCTCGGGCGGCTGGGGCACGCCCCGACCGAGCCCACCGCCGTGGTGTACGCGGCGGACGAGACGAACCCGTTGGCCGCCGTCGGCACCCGCCTGACCACCTGGGCGTTCGTGACGCTGGCCGCCGGCTTCGTGGGCGTGCCGATGTTCCTGGTGATGCTGCTCGGGTTCTGGGCGGCGCGTCGGCGGGTGCTCGAGGAGCCGGAGCGGCACCTGGGGCTGCTGCGGTGGACGGCCGGGATCGGCGTCGCCGTCGGCTGGCTCGGCGGCCTGCCGGGCGCGCTGGCCCACGTCGGCCTGTGGGCCGTGCCGGCGGACGCGCTCTCCGAGGGCGGGGCGCTGCGGGCGGCGGCCGAGGCCACGGGGCCGTTCGCCGGGCTCGGCTACGTGGCGCTCTTCGGGCTGTTCGCGGCCCGCCTCCGGCGCCGCCGGCGAGCGCCTGGCCGGGCGGCGCGGGCCGTGGCCGCGCTCGGCAAGCGCTCGCTCTCCGGCTACCTCTCGCACTCGCTGCTGTTCTCGCCGGTGCTCGCCGCCTGGGGGCTCGGCCTGGGCGCGCACCTGACGAGCGCGACGATGGCGCTGTTCGCCCTCGGGGTGTGGCTCGTCACGGTGCTCGCCGCCGACCGCCAGGAGCGGCTCGGCGGCGGGCCAGGGCCGGCCGAGGCGCTGCTGCGCCGGCTGGCGTACGGCAGCCCGGCGGCCCGGGCCGCGAGCGTCGAGCGCACCGCGCCTGTGGGGCCGGAGGAACCCGCCGGGTCCGCCGCGCCCGAAGGGCCGGCCGCGGCGGGGCGCGGCAGATGCTAGGCCCCGTCCGGGCTCCCGTCGGCTCGGCGCCGCGGGTCAACGCGCGCCGAACAGCTCCAACAGCTCGGTCCTGCCGAACATCCGGGCCGTGTCGATCGCCGACGGCTGGCCGGCCGCCGGGTCGGCGCCCGCGTCCAGCAGCGTCCGCACCACGTCGGAGGCGCCCTTGAACACGGCGCCCGCGATCGGCGTCTGCCCCTGGTCGTTGACCCGGGTGGCGTCGGCGCCGCGCTCCAGCAGCGCCCGCACGGTGTCGGCGTGGCCGTGGTAGGCGGCCAGCATCAGCAGCGTGTCGCCCTTCTCGTTGCTCAGGTTCGGTGGGACGCCCGCGTCCACGTAGGCGGCGACGGTGTCCGTGTCGCCCTGCCTGGCCAGGTCGAAGACCTTGGCGGCGAGCTGGAGCACCTCGGGGTCGTGCGCGGGCTCGTTGCTCTCCGGTGCCGGGCCGGTCATGGGGACGCCTCCTCGGTAGAACGGCAGGCGGGAGCGGGTCCGCGCTGCCGACGTCCAGCCTACGTACTCTTGCGGGCATGCCCCTCACATTCCCCCGCACGTCTCCGGGCGCGGCCGGCCCCCGGTTCCGGACCGACCGGTTCCGGACCGGCTGGTTCCGGACCGGCTGGTTCCGGGCGGACGCGGCCATGGCGCTGCTCGGCGTGGTGCTGGTGGCCGAGGTCGGGTCGCTGTTCTTCCGCACGCCGGACGTCGGCCCGGTCGTGCTGGTGGCCGACGTGCTGCTGCGGGTCGTGGTGTTGGCGGTGGCCGGGCTGCGGCACCGCTGGCCGGTGGCGGTGGCCGTGGCCGCCCTGGCGGTCACCGGCGTCTACTTCCCGCTGTCCGTCATCGACGGCACCACGCCGCTGTTCACCTTCGTGGTCGCCCTCTACACCCTGGCCCGGGCGGGCCGGCTCGCCGCCGCCGTCACGCTGGCGGCGCTGGCCATGCTGGCCCTCGGCTACGGCGAGCTGATCGCGGAGGGCGGGGAGCGGCACGTGGAGAACGCGACCGTCCTGATGCTCAGCGGCTGGGTGGTGAGCCTGATCGCGCTCGGCCACGCGACGCGGGTGCGGGGCGCCTACCAGGCGGAGGTGGAGCAGCGGATGCTGGCCGCCGAGCGGGAACGGGACGTGCGGGCGCGGCAGTCGGCGACCGAGGAGCGGCTGCGGATAGCGCGCGAGCTGCACGACGTGCTGGGCCACAACATCTCGCTGATCAACGTGCAGTCCACCGCCGCGCTGCACCGGAGCGCCAAACGTCCGGGCCAGACGGCCGAGTTGACGGGCGCGCTGGAGTCCGTCCGGGACGCCAGCAAGGAGGCGCTGCGCGAACTGCGCACCACCCTCGGGGTGTTGCGGCAGGTGGACGAGGAGGCGCCGACCGCGCCGGCGCCGGCCGGTCTGGATCGGGTCGCCGAGCTGGCCGAGCGGGCCTCGGTCGCCGGGCTCCGGGTGACCGTGGCCACCGAGGGCGAGCCACCGGTGGTGCCGGCGCAGATCTCGCTCGCCGCCTACCGCATCGTCCAGGAGTCGCTGACCAACGTCACCCGCCACGCGGGCGCCTCCCGGGCCGAGGTCCACCTCAGCTACGCGCCGGGCGAGCTGCGGCTGCGGGTCGACGACGACGGCGCGGGCGCGCCCGACGCCGGCGCGCTCGGCAGCGGCATCGCCGGCATGGCGGCCCGGGCCCGCGCGCTGGGCGGCGACCTCACGGCGGCCAACGCCGCCGACGGCACCGGATTCCGGGTCGCCGCCCGACTGCCGCTGCCCGCCGGGCCGGCGTAGCGCCGCCGCCCGGGCGCCCGTCCGGGCTTCCGCCCCGCGCTCAGCGCGCCGGCGGGACGGCCACCCGCCACCCGGGGTTGTAGGTGTCGGCGACCTCGACCACCGTCCAGTCGCGTGCCCGGCGGGGCGAGGAGGCGTCGCGCAGCACGAACGCGGTCGGCTCCTCGCCCGGTTCGGCGGCCCGGCAGCCCAGCGTGTGCGCCACCGGGATCGCCTGGCCGCCGCCGAGCACGCACGGCGGGCCGACGTCGTGCGCGCGCAGTGCCTCGGCGACCCGCTCCCAGTCGGCGCGGGCCCGCTCCTGGATCCGGGCGTGGGTGCGGAGCGTGTCGAACTGGACGGCCAGCTGCGCCAACGCCAGCGCCGTGAGGCCGACGGCCGCGGCGCGGGACGACAGCCGCGCGGCGACGAACCCGAGGCCGAGCACCACGGGGACGGCCAGCAGCGCGTAGCAGGGCAGCAGGAAGCGGGTGGCGGCGTAGTCGATGAGGAAGAGGTAGGTGAAGCCCAGCGAGCACGCCGTGACGACGGCCAGCCGCACCGCCGTCCGCACCTCGGGCCGCACCGCCGTCCGCACCTCGGGCCGCGCCGCCGTCCGCGCCTCGGGTGGCGTCCGGCGCGTGGCGTACAGGCCGGCCGCCGTCAGGGGCGGCAGCAGCAGCCACCAGCCGAGCATCGGCCACGAGACGTGGTCCCCCTCGCACGGCCGGCACAGCAGCGGGCCGTCGAGCGCCGCGGCGTGTTCGAGCAGCGAGAACGTGAGACCCGTGCCGCCCTGGATCTCGCTCGCCTCCCGCAGCCGCGCCCACACCCCGCCGAAGCCGAGCTCCGCCTCCACCAGCCACGGCCCCACCCCGGCCAGCAGCCCGCCGCCGACGGCGGCCACCCGGGGCGCGAGCCCCGCGCGCCCGGGCCAGGCCAGCAGCGGCAGCGCCAGCCAGACGGCGTCGCTCGCCCGCATCAGCCCGGCCGCCGTCACGGCCAGGGCGAGCGGCAACCACCGGCCCCTGACGCAGGCGCCGACCGCGCCGACCGCCGCCATCGCCACGTAGTGGTTGGGCATGGCCGCGCCGCCGTAGAACAACGCGAACCAGAGCGCGCCGTACGCCGCCGCGGCGGTCGGCGCCACCGCGCGGCCGGGGAGGAGCGCGGCCCACGGCCGGTACCCCAGGTAGAGCGCGAGCCCGGCGGCCGCCGCCAGGTAGCAGCGCAGCGCCACCACCGAGTCCGTGACCGCCGCCACCGGCGCGACGAGCAGCGGCACCCCGCGCGACCGTGGCGCGCTGAAGGGCGCGGCCGGGCCGAACTCCGGCCAGCGGCTGACGTACACGATCTCGTCCCAGCCGAGCGCCAGCGTCGGCGGCACCAGCAGCAGGGACAACACGGCGAAGCCGACGGCCACGGCGGCCAACGGCCGCCGCGTCGGCCTCGCGGCCGCGCGCGACGCGTGGCGAAAGGTGACGGTTTGTACGGCCATGACACGGCGATATCACGCCGCGGCCCGCCCGCCGCGCAGCCGCCGCCCGGTACGGGGTGTCGGTTACCGCGGGGCCGGTTTCGGCACACGGGCGGGGCGCGACCTGGCCAGCAGGACGCCGGCGACGACCAGGACGCCGCCGGCGGCGGTGTGCCAGGCGAGGGGTTCGGAGAGGAACAGGGTGCCGAGGGCGATGGACCAGAGCGGCGTCAGGTAGGTGACGGTGGAGGCGACCGTCGGGCCGGCCTCGCGGATCACCCGCAGGTTGAGGATGTACGCGACGCCGGTGCCGAGCGCCCCGAGGGCCAGCAGGCTGGCCCCGGCGTGCCAGCCGGGCCATGCCGGCGCGCCGCCGAGCAGCGGCGCGGCGACCGCCAACTGGGCCGCCGCGCACGAGAGCTGCGTGGTGGAGAGGGCCGCGGCCGAGCCCGGACGGTCGGCGAAGAACCGGCGGGTGTAGGCGAAGCCGGCGCCGTAACAGAGGGTGCTGCCGAGGCAGGCGGCGGCGCCGGCCAGGGTCGCGTCGCCCAGCCCCTGCCAGACGCCGAGCATCACCAGCACACCGCCGAAGCCGACCAGCAGGCCCGTCGTCCGGCTCGCCGTCAGCCGCTCACCCGGGACCAGGGCGAGCGCGAACAACAGGGTGGTGAGCGGCGTGGTCGCGTTGAGCACGCCGGCCAGCAGCGAGCTCACCCGCGTCTCGCCGAAGGCCAGCAGCGAGAACGGCACGGAGTTCAGCAGCAGCGCCACCACCATGGCGTGCCCCCAGGTGGCGCGGTCGCGCGGCAGCCGGTCGCGGCGCGCGACGGTGATCGCGGCCAGCGCCAGCGCGCCGAACAGGCACCGCCACAGCGCCACCCACACCGGGTGGACGTCCGCGTCCACGGCCACCTTGATCAGGGCGAAACTGGACCCCCAGATCAGCGAGAGCACCACGAAACCGGGCACCGTCCGTCGCTCCACATCCGCTCCTCACGCCCCTGCCGTCACCACACGCCGGCGATTCTCCGAGCACGCCGGCGCGCGAGGCCAACAAGCGGCGCGCGAGGGTCATGAGCGTCGCTCATGGCCGTCGCGCCACGAACGGCGTTGCGGCCGTCCCCGGCGCACCCGAGGATGAACGCCATGAGCGGGACGAACGTCGGCATCACCCACCTGCGGGCCTTCCTGGCCGTGCTCGACCAGGGGGGCTTCGGCAGCGCGGCGGAGGAGCTGGGCGTCAGCCAGTCCGCCGTCTCGCACGCGGTGGCCACGCTCGAACGTCTCCTCGGCGCCGCCGTGCTGGTGCGCGGGGACGGCCGGCCCCGGCCGACGGCGCTCGGCGAGCGGATCCTGCCGTTCGCCCGGCGCACCGTCGACGCGCACGCCGCGCTGTGCGCGCTGGCCGCCGGCCACGACCCGCGGCCGTCGGGGACGGTGCGGCTGGCCGCCACCGCCACGGCCTGCCTGGGCGTGCTGCCCGCGCTCCTCGCCCGGTGGAAGGCGGACTTCCCCGGGGTGAAGGTGGTCCTGCTGGAGGGCGACGACGACGAGGTCGAGGAGTGGCTGCGGGCCGGCGCCGCCGAACTCGCCGTCCTGGTCGGTCGGGAGCCGCCGCCCGGCGTGCCCGTGGCCAGCGACACGTTCCAGGCGCTGCTCCGCCGCGACCATCCGCTGGCCGGCGAGGCCGCGATCGAGCTCGCCGATCTGGACGACGACCCGCTGGTGCTGTCCACCGGCGGCTGCGAGCCGTACGTCGAGGAGGTCCACCGGCTGTCCGGCGTGATGCTCCGCCCGGCCCACCGGGTCCGGGACATGGGAACGCTGCTCACCATGGTCCGCGGCGGCATCGGCGTCGCGATCATGCCGGGCCTGACGGCGACGCTGCTCGACCACCGGCTGGTGCTGGTCCCCCTCACCAGGACCGTCACCCGGCACCTGTCCCTGACCGGCCCGGCGGACCGGCCCTGGCACCCGCTGGCCGAGCTCCTCACCACGGCGGTGCCGGCCGGCGCCCGGGCTCACTCGGACAGCACGGCGCCCAGCATCGCGTAGGCCAGGGTGCCGGAGGTGAGCCCGACCAGCACGGTGAGGTAGACGGAGAGGGCGCCGGGGCCCCGCGACTCGAACACGTAGCGGTGGGCGGCCGGAGTCACGGTCGCGCCGTTCCGGCGGCGCCCCAGCGCGACGCGCAGCGCCCGCAGCTCCGCGCCGCCCTTCACCGCCAGCCGGACGCCGTGCGCGTCCGTCACCACGACCATCCCGCCGATGTCGCTCCTCGTCAGATAGGGCCACAGCCGCGCGCTCCGCAGCTGACGCAGGTCGACCGTCCGCCGACCGGTCCAGGTGGCGGCCGACAGGTGCTGCTTCGTGCGCGCGATCCGGCGCTGCGCGAGGAACGCCTCCTGCGGATAGATCATGGCGACCGGGCACGCCAGCAGGCACCAGGTGATGGCGAGGCCCTGCGGAAGCAGCGGGGCGAGCGCCAGCGGCAGCGCCAGCCAGAGCACCAGCAGGGCCAGCCCGACGCGCGCGCGGCGACGGGCGATGTGCGGTGGTACGAGACCGAGTTCCTCGGTGGATTCCCCCATGCGGCCCCACCCTAGGTGGGCCCGCGCACGCCGACCGACGCGGGTTCGCGGGGGCGGCCAGGGCGGCGCCCGTCTACCCTGGCCGGCATGAAGGACACACCTCCGATACGCGTTCTCCTCGCCGACGACCAGCGGCTGGTCCGGGCCGGGTTCCGGTCGATCCTGGAGGACGAGGACGACATCGAGGTGGTCGCCGAGGCCGCGACCGGCGCCGAGGCCGTGGCGTTGGCCCGGGAGGCGCTGCCGGACGTGGTGCTGATGGACATCCGGATGCCGGAGATGGACGGCCTGGCCGCCACCGAGGCGATCGTCGCGGACGAGCGGCTGGCGGACGTCAGGGTGGTGATCCTGACGACCTTCGACGTGGACGACTACGTCTACGGCGCGCTGCGCGCCGGCGCGTCCGGGTTCCTGGTGAAGGACACCGAGCCGATGGAGCTGCTGCACGGCGTGCGGGTGTGCGCCCGGGGCGACGCGCTGATCGCGCCGGCGGTCACCCGGCGGCTGATCGCCGAGTTCGCGAGCCGCCGGGCGCGGCAGCCGGACCCCAGCCCCCGGCTCAACGCGCTGACCGAGCGGGAGCGCGAGGTGATGGGTCTGGTCGGGGCCGGGCTGACCAACGACGAGATCGCGCGCCGGCTGGTGCTCAGCCCGGCCACGGCGAAGACACACGTCAGCCGCATCATGACCAAGCTGGACGTACGGGACCGGGCACAACTCGTGATACTCGCCTACGAGTCGGGGATGATCACGCCGGGTTGGCTCAGTTGACGTCGGCGCTTTGCGCGAACTCCGCCGCGTCGTTCGCCCGACCATGGGCAATCGCGATCTTCACCTCGGGTCCGAGCCCGGGCCGTGTGGGCCTTCGACGCCCGGTGATCGTGCGAAGGACCTGACCCGACCCTCCCCGCGAACCGACCCGACCGCGCCGCCCCGGACACCGTCCGGGGCGGCGCCGTCGGGTTCCCGGACGCTACCGCGGTGGTACGCCGGGCGCGCGGCGCGCAACCCCGGTGGTACCGCCGGTGTCAGCCGCCGGGGGACGCGCGCCCCCGAGCCGTGCCGCGAGTGTGGGGGACGTGGAAGCGGAAACCCTGGACCTCGCCCGATGGCAGTTCGCCCTGACCGCCGGCGGGCACTTTCTCTTCGTGTCGCTGACCCTCGGGCTGGCGACCGTGCTCGCCGTGCTCCAGACCTGGGCGACGGTGCGCGGGACGCGCGACGTCCACCAGCGGATGGTCAGGTTCTGGGGCCGGCTGTACGTCATCAACTACGGCGTCGGCATCGTCACCGGCATCCTGATGGAGTTCCAGCTCGGGATGGCCTGGAGCGGCCTCGGCCACCAGGCCGGTGACGCCTTCGGCGCCTCGCTCGCGCTGGAGACGGTGTTCGCCTTCTTCGTCGAGGCGACGTTCCTCGCGCTGTGGCTGCTCGGCTGGGACCGCTTCAACCGCTGGGTGCACCTGGCCACGCTGTGGGTGGTCACGCTCACCGCCTATCTCTCCGCCTACTGGATCCTGGTCGCCAACGGCTTCCTCAACCACCCCACCGGGCACGTCGAGACGGCCGACGGCCGGCTCGAACTCGCCGACCCGGTCGCGCTGTTCACCAACCCCAGCACGGTGCTCGCGTTCGGCCACGTCGTCTCGGGCGCCCTGCTCACCGCCGGCGTCTTCCTAGCCGGCGTCAGCGCCTACCACCTGTTCCGGCACCGCGCCGACGAGCCGGACGGCTTCTTCGCGCGCTCGCTGCGGATCGGGATCTACACCGCGCTGCCGGCGCTCTTCGTCACCGCCGCCTTCGGCGGCACGCAGCTCGGCGCCCTCCGCACCTGGCAGCCGGCCAAGATCGCGGCCTTCGAGGGCGACCGGGCCGAACTCGACCGCGTGCAGGCGGAGTTGTCCGCGCGCTTCGGCCCCGGCGACTACCTGCCGCACGAGGCGCTGACCCGTGGCGCCGGCCTGGTGATGATGATCGCCTTCGCGCTGCTCATGCTGCCGCTGCTGGCCAGCGCGCTGCTCGCCCCGTGGTCGTGGGCCGTGCGCCGGCTCCGGATCTGGCACCTGACGCTGATGGCCCTGGTGCCGCTGCCCTTCGTGGCCATGATCGCCGGCTGGGTCTTCCGGGAGGCCGGCCGCCAGCCCTGGGTGGTGTACGGGCTGCTGCGCACGGAGGACGCCGTCTCCCAGGTCTCCACGGGCACGATGCGGCTCTCGCTCGCGGTCTTCGTGCCGCTCTTCGCCCTGCTGGTGGCCGGCAACTGGTGGCTGCTGCTGCGCGCCGCCGGCCGGGGGCCGAGCCCCGCGGACCTCCGGATGTCCTGAGCCGCCCCCGACACACCGACACCGACACCGACACCGACACCGACACACCCACACACCGACACACCACACCGACACACCGACGGAAGGGAGGACGCCGTGGAGACGCTCGCCGCACTCGTGCTCGGGGTCTTCGTCGCCGGGTACTTCGTGCTGGCCGGCGCCGACATCGGCCTCGGCATGCTGCTCCCGGCGCTCGGCCGCGGCCGGTCGGAACGGGGCGCCGTGATCGCCGCCGTCGGGCCGCTGTTCATGGCCAACGAGGTCTGGCTGGTGGCCGCCGCCGGGGTCCTCTTCGGCTGCTTCCCGGCCCTGGAGGGCGAGTTGTTCAGCGGGCTGCTGCCGGTGCTGGTGCCGCTGTTGGCCGGCTGGCTGCTGCGGGACGCCGGCCTGTGGTGGCGGCGGGTGTCGGACGCCCGAGCCCTGGACGCCCTGGTCGTCGGCGGCAGTTGGCTGCTGGCCGGGGCATGGGGCTGGCTGCTCGCCTCGCTGCTGGTCGCCGCGGACGGCGTCGGCTACGCGCCCGCGCCGGTCGCCACCGGCGCCATCACCGCGGCGGGCACCGCGGCCCTGTTCGCCGCCCACGGCCTGGCGCTCGGCTGCCGCCGCCTCACCGGCGAACCACTCCGCCGCGCCTGGCAGTTGACCGACGGCCGGAGCGCCGGCTCGACCCGCGCGCTCACCTCGGCGGTGATGGCCGGCCTGCCGTTGCTGGCCGGCGCCCGGCTGCCGCTGACCGAGCACGCCGCGAGCAGCACCGCGCTCCTCGTCCAACTGCCGCCGATCATCGCCGTCCTGCCGCTGCTGGTGGCCGCCCGCTACTGGCTGGGCAGGGCCGCCCAGCGCCCGCCGTCGCGGGCACCGATCCACCGTTCGAACAGTCCCGAGGAGAACCTCACATGAGAACCGCCGCCCCGACCGTCTCCGCC
>NZ_SMKI01000719.1 GCF_004348415.1 Streptomyces hainanensis | reverse complement strand
CCCCCAGCGGGGTGCCCCCGTGAGTCGCCTGCCCCGCCACCTGGTGTTCGTCCGCTTCGTCATGACGTGAACGCTACGGAGCGTCAACTGCCGCGACCATCGCGCCAGCAGGAGTCTTCCTGGTGGGGTTAGCTCTACCCCAGCGCGTCGGCCAGCCGCCGCAGGAAGTCGACCAGGCCGGCCGGTCCCGGCACGGTCAGGTCGGTCGCCTCGGCGAGCCGCGCCACCTCGTCGCTGCCGCTGCACACCCGGAGCCCCGGCACGCCGCCCGTCCGCAGCTCGGCGACGGCGGAGAACGCGGCCAGGTCGCCCAGGTCGTCGCCCGCGTAGAGCACGGCGCCCGCGTTCCGCTCCCCGACCAGCGCGGTCAGCGCGGCGCCCTTGTCCATTCCGGGCGGCCGTAGTTCGAGCACCTGCCGGCCCGGTTCCAGGACCAGGCCCCAGTTGGCCGCCATCCGCTCCATCGGCTCCCGCAGGGCGTCGAAGGCGGCCTCCGGGTCGGGGGCGCGGCGGGTGTGCAGGGCCAGCGCGTTGCCCTTGTCCTCCAGGTGCGCGCCGGTGCGGCGGGCCTGCGCCGCCGCTTCGAGGCGGGCGCCCGCGATGCCGCGGTGCGGCGGCGGCGCGCTCAACTCGCCGGTGGCCGCGTCCCAGCGCTCGGCCCCGTAGGCGCCGAGGACGACGAGACCGGCGAGTTCGGGATGCGCCTCGAACCCGCCGAGCTTCACGGCCACGGCGGCCGGCCGCCCGGTGACGATCGCCACCCCGGCCACCCGCCCGGCCAGCCGTGCCAGCGCCGGCACGGCGTCCGGATGCGCCCTGGCCAGCGCCGGATCCTCGACGATCGGCGCCAGCGTTCCGTCGAAGTCGAACGCCAACAACGCCCGCGCCGGCTCCCGCACGATGGCCTGGAGCGCGGCCCGCCCCTCTTCCGTCCGTGGTTCGGGAAGGTTGCCCATGCCGCGACCCTACCCAGCCGGCGCGCCGCCAGACCGGAGGACGGGACAGCGCCTAACGGTTGGCGCGTTGGCGGGCGCGCCGCGCGCGGAGGCGGTTGACGGTGACGGGGTCGTGGGCCAGGGCGGCGGGGTCGTCGAGGAGGGCGTTGAGCAACTGGTAGTAGCGGGTCGGGGAGAGGCCGAGCCGCTCCCTGATCGCCCGCTCCTTGGCGCCGGCGCGCGGCCAGGAGGCGCGCTCGACGGCGAGGATCGACCGGTCGCGCTCGGACAGGCCGCCCTCGGCCGCGTCCCGTCGTTCCCCGGTTGTCCCCACTCGGCCATTTTATGGCCGGCCTCGGACACTCCCCGGCTGGGTAAGGCGTTACCACGGGGAACACCGTCGCGTGTGAGGAGTTCCGATGTCCGACCCCACCATCACCGAGCGGGAGATCGCGACCCAGCCCGACTGCTGGCGGCGCGCCGCGCTGGACGCCAGGGACGCGCTGGCCGGCGGCTTCGCCGAGGCGCTGCCCGGGCCCGGGGAGCGGGTGGCGGTCGCCGGCTGCGGGACGTCCTGGTTCGTCGCCCAGTCCTACGCGGCGCTGCGCGAGGCCGCCGGGCAGGGCGAGACGGACGCGTTCGCCGCCTCCGCCTTCCCCGTCGCCCGCGGCTACGACCGGGTGGTGGCGATCACCAGGTCGGGCACCACCACCGAGGTCCTCGACCTGCTCGCCGCGTTGCGCGAGCGGCGTCCCGACACGCCGGTGCTCGTGCTCACCGCCGACCCCACCTCGCCCGCGCTGCGGGCCGCCCGGCACGTCGTCGTGCTGGACTACGCGGACGAGCGCTCGGTGGTGCAGACGCGTTTCGCGACCAGCGCGCTGGCCTTCCTGCGCGCCGCGCTGGCCGGCACCGGGCCGCTGCCGGCGGGGGTCAAGCCGCTCGCCGAGGCGGTGGACGACGCCGAGTTGGCGCTCCGTCACCCGCTGCCGGCCGACGTGGTGTCGGCCGGCCAGTGGACGTTCCTCGGCCAGGGCTGGGGCTACGGCCTGGCGCTCGAGGCGGCGTTGAAGCTGCGTGAGGCGGCCGGCGCCTGGACGGAGGCGTATCCGGCGATGGAGTACCGGCACGGGCCGGTGGCCGTCGCCGCGCCGGGGCGGGTGGTGTGGCTGTTCGGTCCGGCGCCCGCCGGGCTCGCGGACGAGGTGCGGCGCACCGGCGCGCTGTTGGTGGCGGACGGCGCGGTGGATCCGCTGGCCGGGCTGGTGCGGGCGCAGCGGCTCGCGGTGGCCGTGGCGGCGGCCCGCGGCCTGGACCCCGACCGGCCGCGGCACCTCACCCGTTCCGTGGTGTTGACCACCGGATAGCGGCGGGATAGGTGTAGTGGACTAGACCTTTCCGGCGGTCCGGGGCCAGACTTGCGGGTGTGAGTCTCCCCCAAGACGCCGAAGACGCCCACGACTCCTATGTGATCGCCCTCGACGTGGGCGGCACCACCATCAAGGCCGCCCTGACCGGCCCCGACAACGTGCCGCGCCACGAGGCCCGTCGGCCGACCGGCGGCGGAGGCGGGGACGGGGGC
>NZ_SMKI01000718.1 GCF_004348415.1 Streptomyces hainanensis | reverse complement strand
GCGTCAACCAGGCCGCGCGGCGCCGGCCCGGCGGGGAACAGGACTGGATGGCGGCCGAGTGGGCGGTGGCGGGCGTGGCGAGGCCGGCGGTGAGGGCGGCGGCGGTCGCCGCCAACGTGCCCGCCGTGCCGAGGGCCTGGCGGCGGCTGAGGTGCGTCACGATTCCTCCCAGGAACGTCGTCGCGGTGAGTATCGAGGGAGGCGGGGCGAAGTGGCAGGGGTGCCGGCGGCCGGCGAGGAAGAGTTCGCCGAGAGATCACCGGGGCGTGGCGGGGGTTCACCGAGCCGCGTCTGGTACGCGGCCTACGGGTCGAACATGTCGTCGGCCAGGCTCGGCCAGTATCTGCGGGGTGGGGCCGCGCCGGGCGCGGCGCGTGCGCACCCGGGCTGCCGCGACCCCCGGCCGCCCGAGCGGTCGGTGCCGGTGACACTGCCGGGGCTGCTGTACTTCGCGACCGAGTCCCCGGTGTGGGGCGGCGGGCGCGCCTTCTACGACCCGGACAGGGCGGACGAGGAGACGCCGGCCAGGGCACACCTGCTGACGGCCGGTCAGTTCTCCGACATCGCGGCACAGGAGATGGGCCGGGAGCCGGGCACCGACCTCGACCTGGCGCCGGTGCGGCGGGCCGGCGCCCGGCTGCGGCTCGGGCCGGGGCGGTACGAGACGCTGCTGTGCGTGGCGGAGCTGGACGGGCTGCCGGTGCTGACGTTCACCGCGCCCTGGGGCAGCGGGGACGTGGCGTGGCGGGCGCCGTCCGCGGGCTACCTGCGGCAGCTCGGCGCGGGGTTGATCGAGGGGCGTGGCTGGACGGCGGCGCGGGCGGCGCGCTACCTGGCCTCCCGGCCGGGCGCGCGCGGGCAGTGGGCCGCGCCGGAGGTGCGGGCGCTCCTGACGGGCTGAGCTACCCCGGGCTAGCCCTGGGCGGTGGCCTCGGCGTAGGGGCGTATCTGGTCGGCGGTCAGCACGTAGCCGGTGTCGTCGTCGGTGACGGAGCGGGCGAACACCATGCCGTACACCTGGCCTCCGGTGGTGAGCAGCGGCCCACCCGAGTTCCCCGGGCGGACCAGGCCGCGGACGGTGTAGATGTCGCGGACGACCACGTTCTCGCCGTGGATGTCCTGGCCCCGGGCGTTGGTGCGGCCGGCGACGGTGGCGGCGCGCATGTCGAGCCCGCCGTTCTCCGGGTAGCCGGCGACGACGGCCGGGTCGCCGGTGTCGGCGTCGTCCGCGAGGGCGAGGACCGGCGCCACGAGCCCCGGCACGTCGAGCACGGCCACGTCCGTGTCGGGATCGGAGAGCAGCACGGTGGCCGGCAGCAGCTCGCCGACGCCGCCGACCTGCACCGAGACGGCGCTGGCACCGTCGACCACGTGCGCGTTGGTCATCACCCGCTGGTCGGCGAAGACGAAGCCGCTGCCCTCCTGGCCGGAGAGCCCCGACGACGCGGTGATCTTGACCGTGCTGTTCTGCGCGGCGGCGATGGCGGCCTCGGTGACGTTGTCCCCCGACGGCTCGGGCACCTGGGCCGTCGGCGCGTTCTCGAACGGGTTGAACACCTGCGGGAAGCCGGCGTCCGCCAGCGCGCCGGTGGCGCGGCTGAACCAGGTGGGGGCCGTGGCCGGCATCCGGTCCTGGACGCCGCCGAGCACCCGCGACTCCTGGACGGCGCGGTTCAGACCCGGGGACGGGGTGGGTATCAGGGCGCTGGCGACGATCCAGGCGACCAGCAGCAACGCCACCGCGTTGAACGCGGCGCCACCGACGCCGTCCACCCAGCGGACCGGCGCCCAGCGCAGCCGGTCGCGCAGCCGCATGGCCAGGGGCCAGGCCAGGGCCTGGCCGACGGCGGCCGGGACCAGCACCACCAGCAGCGCTATCAGCGTGGCCCCCGCGGACCCCGGCTCCACCGGCTCGACGGCGAACGGCAGCAGCCACACCCCGAGGACGGCGCCGCCCACGAAGCCGGCCAGCGAGATCACACCGGCGATCAGCCCGCGCTGGTAACCGGAGAAGGCCGCCAGGACCGCGCCGAGCAGCAGCACGACGTCGAGCAGGTTCATTCCCGGGGACCCCCCTCCGTCTCCTGGCGACGCCTCCCGTGGACCGGTTGTCCTGTTCGTCGGGATAGGGAACTTCCGGAACGTCGGAAGGGACAACGGAGGAGGTGCCTCCGGGGTTCCCGACTTCGGGCGATTCGATCCGGAAGGCCGACCGGGTGTCGGCCGGGCCCGGCGGGGTGCCCCCACCGCCCAGCGGCGAAGCCGCCACGGGCCCGGCCCGGGCCCGGCGGGCGGCGCCGTGGCCCCGGCGGCGCTGCCGCCTTGGGGCTCGGCGGGTGGCCTTGCCTGGCGGCGGCGGAGCCACGGTTGCCGGGTGCGGCCCCCGAGCTCCGGCGGGTGGCCTCTTGGGGCGGGGCGTGGAGCCTCATGGCCCGCGGCGCTGCCGCCACGGGCCGGGCCGGGCCCGGACCAGACCCGACGGCTCCACCTCGTGGGCCCCGAGGCGGAGCCGCCGTGGGCC
>NZ_SMKI01000717.1 GCF_004348415.1 Streptomyces hainanensis | reverse complement strand
ACACACGACCTGGCCGTCGTGCGCCATATCAGTCATCGGGTGGCGGTGATGTACCAGGGCGAGATCGTGGAGACGGGCCCGGCGGCCACGTACCAGGTGCCTGCCTTGAGGACCAGGCCGTAGGGGTCGAGGACACGCGAGACCTCCGCGCCGTCGCCCCGGCGGTAGGTGACCTCCACCCGCAGGTCGTCCCAGACGGCCTCGGCGACGGCCGGCAGCAGGGCGGGTGTCTCGGGCGGCTGCCACCAGCCGGGCGCGTCCAGGTGGAAGCGCTGGGCCGCCGTGTCGTGGGCGGAGCGCAGTTCGGGGAGGAGGGCGGCGGAGACCTTGAGCCGGGCCGCGGAGGCGGCGTCCGCCAGGCCCATGTCGCGGAGCGCGCCCGGCACGCCGGAGAGGAACAGCGCCTCGGCCTCGCTGCGGCCGAGGCCGGTGAGTCGGGTGCGGTAGCCGCCGATCAGGCGGTAGCCGCCGGCGCGGCCGCGGTCGGCGTAGACGGGGATGCCGGCCTCGGAGAGGGCGTCCACGTCGCGGGCCACCGTCCGCTCCGAGACCTCGAGTTCGGTGGCCAGTTCGGCGGCGGTCATCGCCCGGCGATCCTGGAGCAGCAGGACGAGTCTGATGAGTCGGGCAGCGCGCATGAGGCGCCGATGATATCCCGTGGCGGGTGTGGAACCATGGGCGTGGCCATGAGGGGCTCGGTCCCGCGCGTTGGCGCGACAAACGGGACCCGAGCTCCCCTGGGAGCCGCGTCGGACGGCAGGACAGGCAGTGCGACGCGGCTCACTTCCAGAAGACTGTAAGCCGATGATCGATGATCGATCAAAGGGTTGCGGCAAAAAAATCGGCGAATCGGAGAAATTGGCATCCCGTGCCATACCGGGCGCCGACATCAGGCACGCGGTGCACAGTTCAGCACGTGCTCCTTGACGAGCTCCCCGATCCGGGGGTCCCGTCTCAGGAAGGCGTCCACCAGCTCCTGGTGCTCCTCGGCGTAGGACCGCTGCCGGGTGCCGAGCCAGCGGATGGACAGCGCCGTCCAGATCTCGATGCCCAGCGACTCCCAGGTGTGCAGCAGCACGCTGTTCCCGGACGCCTTCACCAGCTCGTGGTGGAACGCCACCGTGTGCCCGACCTGCGCCTCCGCGTCCGCCAGCCGGTCCGCCTCGCGGAGCGCCGCCACCTCGGGGGCCAACGCCGAGACGTCGTCCGCCAACCGCTCCACCGCCAGCTCGGCCGCGATCTGTTCGAGGCCGGCCCGCACCGGATAGATCTCCTCCAGGTCGGCGGCGGTCAACGCCCGCACCCGGACGCCCTTGTTGGGCGCCGACTCGATCAGCCGCAGCGTCTCCAACTCGCGCAGCGCCTCCCTGACCGGCGTCTGGCTCACGTCGAGCTCCGCCGCGATCCGCCGCTCGACGATCCGCTCGCCCGGCTGCCAGCGCCCGCTGACGATGCCCTCCACGATGTGCTCACGGATCTGCTGGCGCAACGAATGGATGACGGGCGGGTTCATGCCCTCACACTCCCATGGGGTGATCCAACAGGGCCGCGCCCCGCCCGGAGAGTCCGGACGGGGCGCGGCCGCTGCGACGGTTGCCGGACGGCCCTTACAGGCCGAGCTCGCCTTCGAACGCGCCGGCCTCGAGACGGGCCTTCACGTCCGCCAGGTAGCGGGCCGCGTCCGCGCCGTCCACCAGCTGGTGGTCGTAGGACAGGGTCAGGTAGACCATGTCCCGGATGGCGATGGTCTCGCCGAGCTCCGCGTTGTTCACGACGACCGGGCGACGCACGGTGGCGCCGATGCCCAGCTCCGCGACCTGCGGGTAGTTCACGATGATCGTGTCGAACAGCGCACCGCGCGAGCCGGTGTTGCTGATCGTGAACGTGCCGCCGGACATGTCGTCGGGGGAGAGCCCGCCGCCACGCACCTTGCCCGCCAGCTCCGCCGTCTTCTTGGCGATGCCGGCCAGGCTCAGGTCGCCCGCGCCCTTGATGACGGGGACCATCAGGCCCTTCTCCGAGTCCACCGCGATGCCCACGTTCTCGACGTCGTGGTAGGTGATCGTGCCGTCGTCGTTCATCCGGGAGTTGACCGACGGGTGGGCCTTGAGGGCCTCCGCCGCCGCCTTCACGAAGAACGGCATCGGGGAGAGCTTGACGCCCTCGCGGGCCAGGAACGCGTCCTTGGCCGCGGCCCGCAGCCGCATGATCCGGGTGACGTCCACCTCGACGACGGTCGACAGCTGCGCCTGGTTGTGCAGCGCCTTCATCATGTTCTCGGCGATGACCTTGCGGATCCGGCTCATCTTCACCGTCTGACCGCGGAGCGGCGACGGCTGGACGGAGGCCGGCGCCTTGGCGGCCGGCGCCGCCGGGGCGGCGGGGGTGGCCGCCGGGGCCGCGGCGGCCGCGGCCGCCGCGCGGGCGGCCTCGGCGGCGCTCAGCACGTCCTGCTTACGGATCCGACCGCCGACGCCCGACCCCTTGACGGCGGCCAGGTCGACGCCGTTCTCCGCCGCCAGCTTGCGCACC
>NZ_SMKI01000716.1 GCF_004348415.1 Streptomyces hainanensis | reverse complement strand
GTCTCCGCGCTGGCCGACCGCCCGACGCCCGAGGAGCGGCGGGCCCAGCTGGCCGAGGCGGTGCGGGGACACCCCACCGACACCCGGCTCGTCCCGGTGCGCTGCCCGGCGCCGGGCGAGGCCCCGCGCCCCGGCGCGAGCTGCCCGGCTGGGAGACGGCGCGCGCCATCGCGCACCGCGCCGCGCGCCCGTTGCCGCCCCGCCGGCTGCCGATCGACCTGGCGCTCGGCCACATCCTGGCCGCCCCACTGACCGCCCTCACCGACCTGCCCGCCTTCGACACCTCCGCCATGGACGGCTGGGCCGTCGCGGGGCCCGGGCCCTGGCGGCTCACCGGCGACCCCACCGGGGTGCTCGCCGGCGGCCCGGCCGCCCCCCAGCTGACCGACGGCGAGGCCGTGCCCATCGCCACCGGCGCCCGCGTCCCGGCCGGCGCCACCGCCGTGCTGCGCAGCGAGCAGGGCGGCGTCGCCGACGGCCGGCTCTCCGGGCCCAACCCGGAGCCCGGCGCCGACGTGCGGCCGCGCGGCCAGGAGTGCCGCACCGGCACCGAGCTGCTGCCGGCCCGCACGCCGCTCACCCCGGCCGCACTCGGCCTCGCCGCCGCCGCCGGCTACGACCAGCTCGCGGTCCGGCCGCGGCCACGCGCCGAGGTACTGGTGCTCGGCGACGAACTGCTGTTCCGCGGCCTGCCGCACGACGGCCGGATCCGGGACGCGCTCGGCCCCATGACCGGGCCCTGGCTCACCGCGCTCGGCGCCCACACCCTCGTCACCCGGCGCCTCGGCGACGACGCCGAGGCGCTGTACGAGGCGGTCTCCACCAGCCGCGCCGACCTGATCGTCACCACCGGGTCGACCGCCGCGGGACCCGTCGACCACCTGCGCGGGGTGCTGCGCAGGCTGGACGCGCAGCTGCTGGTCAGCGGCGTCGCGGTGCGTCCGGGACATCCGATGCTGCTGGCCGAGCTGCCGGGCGGGGTGCCGCTCGTCGGCCTGCCGGGCAACCCGCTGGCCGCCGTCTCCGCGCTGTTGACGCTGGCCGCGCCGCTGCTCTCCGCGCTGGCCGACCGCCCGACGCCCGAGGAGCGGCGGGCCCAGCTGGCCGAGGCGGTGCGGGGACACCCCACCGACACCCGGCTCGTCCCGGTGCGCTGCCCGGCGCCGGGCGAGGCCCGCCCGCTGAGCTACGCTGGCCCCGCCATGCTGCGCGGCATCGCCGCCGCGTCGGCCCTGGCGGTCATCCCGCCGGGTGGCGCGGGGGCGCACACCGAGGTCCGCCTTCTCGATCTGCCGACAGCCTGACCCCCGTCGAGTCCCGCCTGATTCCGTTCGATTCCCGTCCGGATTGATCACACTCCCGTGGCCATGAAACTCACCAGCGTCCGTGCCTCGTCCGCCGACGACCTCTCGCAGGGCGTCCGACTCCCGCGCTACGTCGCCGGTCCGCTCGTGCAGGTGATGCGCAGGCTGCTGATGGCGACGGCCGTGATGGCGGCGGCCGTGGTCATCGTCTACACCGACCGGCACGGCTACAAGGACAACGTGGCGGGCGGCCCGGTCGGCTTCGTCGACTCCCTCTACTACGTCACGGTGTCGCTCTCCACCACGGGCTACGGCGACATCGTGCCGGTCACGACCACCGCGCGCCTGCTGACCACGTTCCTGATCACCCCGCTCCGCGTCCTGTTCCTGATCATCCTGGTGGGAACGACACTGGAGGTGTTGACGGAGCGTACCCGCGAGCAGTTGCGGGAGGCGTACTGGAGGAAGCACATGCGAGATCACACCGTCATCGTCGGCTTCGGCACCAAGGGCAGGTCGGCGGCCGAGACGCTGATGAGCGCCGGCCTGACGCAGGACCGCATCGTGGTGGTCGACCCCAACCCGGCCGTCGTCGAACAGGCCGGGGCGGACGGCTACGCGGGGGTCATCGGGGACGCCACCCGGTCCAGCGTGCTGGTGCGCGCCATGGCGGACCGCGCGAAGCAGGTGGTGATCTCGACGCAGCGCGACGACACGGCGGTGCTGGTGGCGTTGACCGTGCGGCAGCTCAGCAAGAAGGTGCGGATCGTCGCCTCGGTGCGGGAGGCGGAGAACGTGCCGCTGCTGCGGCAGTCCGGGGCGGACGCGGTGATCACCAGCGCCAGTGCGGTCGGCCGGATGCTGGGCCTGTCCATGGTCAGCCCGAGTTCGGGCACGGTCCTTGAGGACCTGGTGCAGCACAGCCAGGGCCTGAGCCTGCGGGAGCGGCCGGTGACGAAGGGCGAGGCCGGGAAGTCGCCGCGGGAGGTCGAGGACGACCTGGTGGTCTCGGTGATACGCGGCCACCGGCTGCTCGGCTTCGACAATCCGGAGGCGGCCACGTTGCAGCTCACCGACCGGCTGGTGGTGATCCACCGGGTGAGTCCGGAGGAGAAGAAGGCGATGGCGGTGGCCCGCAAGGAGCGGGGCTCGGGGTCCTGGCGGATCCCGGGCCGGTAGCCGGTAGCCGGTAGCCGGTAGCCCGGTAGCCGGGGGCGAGCGGGGGTGTCGGGGGTGTTG
>NZ_SMKI01000715.1 GCF_004348415.1 Streptomyces hainanensis | reverse complement strand
TGAGTTCGCCGGCAGCGTGAGATGTGTATAAGCGACAGTTGTCTGACCGCCGACGTGCCCGACCGGCCGGAACCGGCCGCCAACTTGCGTGATCCGCGCAGAGATGGATGCGGAACGCGGTGACCTCGGCGTTTTCGCGCGCGAAATGCGCGAGGACTCTTGCGCGAAACAAACAAGCGTGTCACGGTTGCCGGCATCACGATCCTGTCGGCCGCACGGGAAGCCGAGGCATGCCCACCACGCTCATCACCACGCCCACCTTCGCGCGCTACTCCCGCGAGCCCTGGACCCTGCTGGAGGACGCCGGCGCGGGACCGGTACGGCCGGTCGAGGACGCCGCGCTCCCGCGACCCGAGCTCCTCGCCCGGGTCGGTACCGCCGACGCGCTGATCGTCGGCATGGACCCGATCACCGCCGAGGTCGTCGAGGCCGCCGACCGACTGAAGGTGATCGCCAAGCACGGCGTGGGCGTGGACACCATCGACCTGGCCGCCGCCCGCGCCCGCGGCATCCGCGTCACCTACGCCCCGGGCAGCAACTCCCGCGCCGTCGCCGAGTTCACCTTCGGCCTCGTCCTCGACGCCGCCCGCCGGATCACCGAGGCCGACGCCCGGCTGCGGGCCGGCGGCTGGCCCAAGCTCTTCGGCCCGGAACTCGCCGGCAAGACCCTGGCGATCATCGGCTTCGGCCGCATCGGCCGGCTGCTCGCCGGCTACGCCCAGGCGTTCGGCATGACCGTGCTGGCCCACGACCCCTACCTGCCCGACGCCGAGATCACCGCCCGCGGTGCCCGACCGGCCTCCCTGGCCGACTGCCTGGCGGGGGCCCACTTCACCAGCCTCCACCTGCCGGCCGACCCCGGCGCGCCGCCCCTCCTCGACGCGGCGGCGCTGCGCTCCACGCGCCCCGGCTCCTACCTGATCAACGCGGCCCGCGGCGGCCTGGTCGACGAGGACGCCCTGGCCGGCCTGCTGGTCGAGGGCCACCTGGCCGGCGCGGCCGTCGACGCCTTCGCGAGCGAGCCGCTCGGCGACGGCCCGCTGCGCGCCGCCCCCAACGTCGTGCTCACCCCCCACATGGCGGCCTGCAGCCACGAGGCGAACCGGGAGATGGGCGTCATGGTCGCCGAGGACGTGGTCCGGGTGCTGGCGGGCGAGGAGCCGCGCCACGAGGCGCCCTGAACCGGAAGCACTCCCAGTGAGGAAGGACCCCCAGTGAAGATCGACCGGATACGCGTGGACCGGGCGAAGTTCGAGATGCGTGACTTCGCCAAGCACCCCACCGGGTTCTCGCTCGTCTACGAGCCGGGCAGCAGCAAGCAGGTCAGCGCCTACGCGGTTCGGGTGTACACCGACGAGGGCGTGGTCGGCGAGTACGTCGGCGGCAACTCGGTGGCCGCCGCCCAGCTCAGGATGTTCGGCGACTACCTCGTCGGCAGGGACCCGTTCCAGCGCGAGCTGATCTACAACGACGTCAAGCGGCAGCTCCGCAAGTTCGACAAGATGGGCATGGGCCTGATCGACATCCCGCTCTGGGACCTCGCCGGCCGCGCCTTCGGCGTCTCCGTCCGCACCCTGCTCGGCGGCTGGAAGACCCGGCTGCCCGCCTATGCCTCCACCGCGGCCGGCGACCGCGCCGGCGGCCTCGACAGCGCCGCGGCCTATGCCGACTTCGCCGTCCAGTGCCGCGAACTCGGCTACCGCGCCTACAAGTTGCACGTCTGGGACGACTACGAGGTGGCCGAGGTGGTGCGCACCATCCAGGCCGTGCGCGACGCCGTCGGGCCCGAGATGGACCTGATGCTGGACCCCGGCTCCAAGCTGGAGACGTTCGCGCACGCCGTCCAGGTCGGGCGTGCCTGCGACGAGGCGAACTACCTCTGGCTTGAGGACCCCTACAAGGACACCGGCATCTCGCTCCAGGGCCACAAGCGGCTGCGCGAGCTGATCCGCACCCCGCTGCTCCAGACCGAGCACGTCCGCGGCCTGGAACAGCACGTCGACTTCGCGGTCGGCGGCGGCACCGA
The DNA here is from genome assembly GCF_004348415.1 of Streptomyces hainanensis. GTDB lineage: Bacteria > Actinomycetota > Actinomycetes > Streptomycetales > Streptomycetaceae > Streptomyces > Streptomyces hainanensis. The sequence continues at coordinate 480 of NZ_SMKI01000715.1, read as the reverse complement.
CTTCGTGCGCGCGGACGCCGAGTACGACGGCGGCATCACCGGCGCGCTGAAGATCGCCCACGCCACCGAGGGGTTGGGCCTCGACGTCGAACTGCACACGCCGGGCCCGGCCCAGCGCCAGCTGATGGCGTCGATCCGCAACACCAACTACTACGAGATGTCGTTCGTCCACCCCAAGTCGACCGAGATCGGCCGGAGTCAGCTGATCTACGCGGACGACTACCGGGACGGCCTCACCGCCGTCGGCCCGGACGGCTGCGTCCCGGTGCCCGAAGGCCCCGGGCTCGGCATCGCGTACGACTGGGACGTGATCGAGGCGCACACCGTGGAGACCGTCGAGTTCTCCTGACCGCGCCAGGGCGCGTCGCCCGGCCGGCTGCCGGGCGGGGTGCTCACGCACACCGGCTGGTCGCGCCCCGGTTCCTCCGCCGCGGGCAGGGCGTCGGGCCACGCCGCGTCACCCGGCGCCGGTTCCTCGGA
>NZ_SMKI01000714.1 GCF_004348415.1 Streptomyces hainanensis | reverse complement strand
GCCCCCCCACCCGGCAGAGGATCAGCGCGGCTCCTGCCCGCAGGCGTAGGCCAGCGGGGCCAGCAGCTCCTCCACGGCCGGCAGCCACCGGTTGGCCGAGCTCGGCGGCCGCACCCACCGCACCGAGCCGCGCGACCCGACCCGGGTGGGCGGCGCGGCCACGAAGTCGCCCTCGCCCCTGACCGTCAGCTCGGGCCCGACCGTCCCCCAGCCCAACTTGCGCAGCAGCCCGGGGACCTTGGGCGCGCCACCGGGAGCGACGAGGAACTGCATCCGGCCGAACGGCGTCTGCGTGACCGGGCCGCAGGACGCGCTCATCCGCTCCATCCGCGCCAGCGCCAGGCAGCCCGCCGTCTCCGACACCTCCAGGACGTCGAACGAGCGGCCCGTCGGCAGCAGGATCGCCGCCCACGGCTCCTCGGTCCACAGCCGGCGGGCGGCGGCCACACTGCCCGTCGCCTGCGCGGTCCAATCGGGGCGCGTGGGGTGTGCGCCGGGCGCGCGGCACCCGGGGACGGCGCACGAACAACTGACCCGCCCGCCACGCGTCTCGAGCCAGGTGCCGGGCAGGACGTCCCAGCGGCGCTCGTCGGTGTAGCGGACGGCGTGCTCCAGCGGTGATTCGGCACGTCGGGCGGTCAGGGTGGGGGACATCGAGGACATGGGGGACATGGGCGGGCTGGTGACTCGCGAGGAGACTCCGATGGGCTTATCCACAACCGCCCCAACGCTGATTGCTCCGGATGGGTTACGGCCCGGCGCGCGACTGGCGTGTTCTGGCTGGTCCCGCACGCGGGGCGCATCGGTGCATCGGGAGGGGCATACGGGATGGAGCCGGGCCGGCACGGGCAGTGATGTGCCGGGATCTCCCCGGGCAGCCCGTCAGCAAGGGAGCCGGTGATGACTGCAAGACCACCGTCCGCGAGTTTTCTCCCCCCGGTCTCGACCGGAAGGCGCCACCAGGGCGTGCCACCTGCCCGCCAGCCGAACGAGAGACTGCTGTCTCTGATCCGCGAGGCCGGCTGCTCCAACGCCGGGCTGGCGCGCCGCGTCAACATGTGCGCGGCCGAGCGCGGCCTCGACTACCGCTACGACAAGACGTCCGTCGCGCGCTGGATCCGCGGTCAACAGCCGCGCGGCCGCGCCCCCGAGATCATCGCCGAGGCGCTGGGCCGCAAGCTCGGTCGCGCGGTGAGCGTCGACGAGATCGGCATGGGCACCTCCCGCCAGCTCACCTCGGCGGTCGGCCTGCACTTCGCCGCCGGCCTCGCCGAGAGCGTCGAACAGGCCGCCGAGCTGTGGCGGTCCGACGTGATACGCCGCGAGGCCGCCGACACCGCGGGTCCCTACGCGGCCGGCAGCGCCCAGGTCGCCCCGTCGGCCCTCGTCGAGCCCAGCCGCGACTGGCTGATCACCCCGGCCGACCCCGAGGTGGCCCGCGCCTCGGGACCGCGGGTCGGCGCCGCCGACGTGGAGGCCGTGCGGGCCACCACGGCGGCTCTGATCGACCTCGACCGGCGCTGGGGCGCCGGCCACGTCAGGCCGGTCGTCGTGCACTACCTGAACAGCGTGGTCGCCGGGCTGCTCGGCGGCTCCTACCGGGAGGCGGTGGGCCGCGAGCTGTTCGGGGCCGCCTCCCGCCTCACCGAACTGGCCGGCTACATGGCGGTGGACACCGGCCTCCCCGGCCTCGCCCAGCGCTACTACATCCAGGCGCTGCGCCTCGCCCAGGCGGCCGGCGACCGGGGCTTCGGCGGCTATGTGCTGGCGGCCGGGATGAGCCATCTCGCCGCCGAACTCGGCAATCCGCGCGAGGTGATCCAGCTGGCCAGGGCGGCCCAGGAGGGCACCCGCGGCCGGGTCACCCCGAGGGCCGAGGCGCTGTTCCTGGCCGCCGAGGCGCGCGGCCACGCGCAGCTCGGCGACCGGGAGAGCTGCCGGCGGGCGGCCGCGTCGGCGCTGGCCGCCTTCGAGCGGGCGGGCGACGCGTCGGGCGACGAGCCGGCGTGGGTCGCCCACTACGACGGCGCGTACCTGGCGGACGAGCTGGCCCACTGCCACCGCGACCTCGGCCAGGGCCGGGCCGCGCAGCAGCGGGCGTCCGAGGCGCTGGCCGGGCACCCGCACGGCCGGGCCAGACGGCGCGCGGTGGGCCTGTTGCTGCTCGCCACGGGGCAGTTGCAGGAGGGTGATCTGGAACACGCCTGCCAGACGGCCGACGAGGCCGGCTCGCTGCTGCACGGGCTGCGATCCGGCCGCGGTGCCGAGTACTTCTCGGACTTCAGGAGCCGTCTGGAACCACACCGGAGCGAGCCGCGGGTGCGGGAGTTCACGGCTCGTTGGCAGTCGCCCTGACCCCAGGGCGACTTGACGACCGGGCCGCGGCGCCACGACTCTCCTGGGGAGCCGGTAGCGTGGCCCGGCGAACCGGCCTGGAACGAGCGAGGAGCCTCGGGTGACCACCCACAGCGGACACGATGACGAGGCCCGCGAGGGCGTGATACTGCCGCCGGCGAACAGTGACCCGTGGCCGCCCACCCCCGCCTCGGC
>NZ_SMKI01000713.1 GCF_004348415.1 Streptomyces hainanensis | reverse complement strand
GGCCCGTTCCGGAGCCGTGCCGGGCGGGGGATGATGAGCGGGTCATGTCCCACGTCCTCGTCCGGGCTCAGGCGCCCGTGCCCACCGTCCGCCCCTCGCTGCGTGTCGCCCGGGCGGCGGTCTTCGCCGTGGTCGGCACGGTGCTCGGCGTGTGCGCGCACCATCTGGTGGCGGACGGGCCCGTGGAGTGGGGGCGGGTGTCCGTCGCCGCGGTGGTCATGTTCGCGCTCGCCTCGGTCGGTGCGGGACGGCCGCCGTCGTTGCCCGGCACGCTCGCCTTCGGCGGTCTGACGCAGGCCGGACTGCACGTGTGGTTGGGCGCGGCGGCGGGGCATCCGCCCGCGCACGCGCCGGCCGCGCTCGCCGGCGCCACGCACGGCGCCGACGCGCACGCGGCCGGGCACACGTGGGCGCGGGACTCGTTGACGATGACGGCCGGGCACGTGCTGGCCGCGACGCTGGTCGCCGTGCTTCTCCACCACGCGGACGCCGCGTGCTGGGCGGTGTGGCGGCTGTACGGGGCGGCGCGGTCGCTCGTCGGATCGACGGTCGCGCGGCTCGTGGCGTCGTGGAGGCTGGCCGGCCGCCTTCCGTGGCCGGAGCCGGGGTCGCGTACCGGGCGGCTCGGAGGTCGGCGGGCGGAGCGCGCTCCGCCCGCGTGTGGGGTGCTGGCCGACGTGGTGGTCCGGCGGGGACCGCCCGGGGGGCTCGCTCTCCAGCCGTGAGAGTCCGTTTCCCCCGGGGCAACCGCCCCCCGCTGTCGACCAGGAGAGAAGAACATGTCCCGTACCAACCCGTCGCGCGCGCTCCGGCGCGCGGCCGTCGCCGCCTCCGCCGCGGTGGCCGCCGTCCTGTTGACGGCCACCCCGTCCCTCGCCCACGTCGAGGTGGAGGCGGACACGCCGCAGGCCCTCGCCGAGAACGTCACCCTGTCGTTCCTCGCCGAGTCGGAGTCCGCCTCGGAGGGGATCACCGAACTGCGCGTGGTGCTGCCCGAGGGGATCGCCCCCCGCGACGTCACCTACGTGGAGGGGCCCGAGGGCTGGGAGTTCACCGCCACCGACGACGGGTACACGGTCGCCGGGCCGGCCGTCGCCGCCGGCGAGGGCGCCGAGTACGCGGTCGCGGTACGCCAACTGCCGGACGCTGAGGAGCTGGTGTTCAAGACCCTCCAGACCTACGAGGACGGCCGGATCGACCGCTGGATCGAGCTGGACGCCGCCGACTCGGGCGGCCACGGCAACGAGGCGCCGCGTCTGGCACTCGAACCGGCGGCTCCCGGCGCCACCCCGGTCGAGCCCGTCGACGAGGCCCCGGCCGACGAGGACTCCGCGGCCGCCGCGCCGGAGGCGGAGACCACGCCCGAGACGGAGCCGGCGGAGTCCGAGGAGTCGCCGGCCGAGTCCGAGACGGCGGCGGAGGACGACGAGAGCGGCGGCCTGTCGACCGGCGTCTGGATCGCGGTCGGCGTGGCCCTGCTCGGCGGAGTGGCCGTCTACCTGGTGCGCAGGCGCAGCGCGTCCTGATCGGTGCGTCCGACGCGGGTGCCGGTCGCCGTCGTTCCGACGGCGGCCGGCACCCGACGACTCGCAAGGCGCCTACGGAGCGGGGCGGTCACCCCGGACTCGGGGGTCCCGGGGGGTCTGCGGGGGCGCGGCGGCCTCCGCCGCGGCCTGCCCGGCCTCCACGGCCTCCTGGTTCTGCCGGGCGACCTCCGGGGTGAAGGGGCCCGAGGGGTATCCGGTGTCGAAGTGCATGTAGTCGGGCACGTCGATGTTCTCCCAGATCCAGCCCTCGTCGAAGAACGTCCGCCAGACGAAGCCGCCTTCGAGGATCTTGCCCCGGCCCTCCTCGCGGGCGGAGAACTCGCCGCTGGGCGACCAGCATGCGCAGCGCAGGTCCCTCCAGGGGTTCTCCCACGGGTTGATGTCGATGGCGCGGCCGTTGGCGTGTGGCGACTCGTCGGCCGTGCTGGCGTTGTTGTCGCCGTCGTACTCCTCGACCGGCCGCATCCGCCGGATCGGGAAGCCCTCCTCGAAGAGTCGGGTGAAGACGCGGACGACGCTGTCGGCGATGTCCTGGTTGACGACGAGGACGCCGCGGGCCACCTCGCCGTCGAAGTCGACGTGGTTGATCTCCACCCGGCGCAGGTCCTCGCGGGTGGCCGGGCAGCGGATCCTTGGGCTCCGGAGCACGCGGTCGCGGTCAGGAGCAGCGCGGTCAGCAGGGCCGTCACCGGTCGGCGGATGGTCAACGGTGGGTTCCTTCTTCGGCGGTGAACCGGCCGATCAGGGCGGATCCGATGCCGAGTGAGCGTGCCCGGGAGGAGCACTCCCACCAGGAAGCCGACGGGTTTCCCTGCCACGTCCGCGACGTAGGCGCGGGCATGAGGCACGGTCACGTAGGTCTTCGTGTAGGCGGTGAGGAAGCCGGTGCCGAGACGAGCGAAGAATCCGCCGGAGAAGTACTGGCGGTGTCGGTTCACCACGAACGGCAGGTCGTCCGGCTCCATCGGGCGGAGGACGAATCGGGGTGGGGGCTCCTGCCGCGGGT
>NZ_SMKI01000712.1 GCF_004348415.1 Streptomyces hainanensis | reverse complement strand
GTCTCGAACTGGTGGGTGGGGGGCGTGGGCGCGCTGGTCGCCGGCGCCTCGGCCTCGTCGGGCACGTGGAAGGCGGACCGCGGCGCGCGGCCGTAGGCCTCCACGCTCTGGCAGTACTTGGAGACCCGGACCACGGTCAGGTTCCGGCGGGCCATCAGGTCGGTGATCCAGTACGGCACGCGCTCGTTGACCTTGACCTCCATCACGGCCAGCCGGGGCGGGACGATGTACCGGTTCTCCGCCGGCGAGGCGAAGTGGAAGTCGCGGTCCCGGCCCCGGATCCGCCGGTCGAAGGTCACCCGCAGCCCGGTGTCCTGCTCCCGGCCGACCAGCGCCTCGCGCCGGTAGCCGGTCATCGCCGTGGCCCGCAGGTCGAGCCGGATCAGCAGGTCGAGCACCTCGTGCACGAACGGCCGTTCCCGCTCGGCGTGTTCGACCTCCACCCGGCCGTCGCACAGCGCGCGCGCCGCGTGGTACGGCAGCCGCAGCCGGCGTTTCTGCGTGACGCGGTTGACCCGCTGTTTGATCTCCACGTGGACGGGCGAGTCGTCGGTCACGGCCGACACGTCCCCGTAGTGCCTGATCCGCAGCTTCCGGCGGAACTTCAGCCCCTCGATCTTCTCCCAGTAGAAGCGGAGCGCGGGCGTGTCGTAGTACACGCTCCACACCCCGTAGCCGCCGACCGGGCAGTTCGTGTCCGGCTCCATCCGCCGCGCGAGCTCGTCGCGCAGCGGGGCCACCTCCGTGACGGGCACCAGATACTTGATCTCGTACCGGTTGAAGGCGTGCAGTCGGCTGGCCACGCCTCGTTCGTGGCGTGCGTCGGCTGTCATGATCCCCCTTTCCCGAGTTCACCTTCGGATCGCTTGGCGTTAACCAACTAGTCCTGGATGAGAGCCGGATGAGAGCCAGCTGAGAAAGGTCTTCGGGATCACGCCGGAGGGTCGGGGCGGGTCGGGGCGCGGTGGAGCCGTGGTGGAGCGGCGGTGCAGCGCCCGGCGGGTTTCTCATGCGCCTCTCATGGCGCGCTCAGGGTCCCCTCACGGCACCGCCCTACCGTCCCGCGCATGATCCTCACCTATCTGCGCCGGGAGTTGCGCAGACGCCGAAGAGCCCAACTGGTCATCGCCTCGGGACTCGCGCTCGGCATCGCCCTCGTCATCGTCGTCAACGCGGTCTCCGCCGGCATGCAACGCGCCCAGGACGAGGTGCTGCGGTCGCTCTACGGCCTCGGCACGGACCTGACCGTCAGCCACGCCGTCACCTCGCCGGCCGACGGCGAGGAGGGCCAACCGCAAAGGCCCCGCTTCGAGTTCGACGCCCGGGAGGGCGAGGAACAGAGCAGCGACATGCTGGTCGTGGACGGCTTCCAGACGCTGGACGAGTCGGCCGTCGCCACCATCGCCGACATCGAGGGCGTCGCGGGCGCGGTCGGCGGTCTCGCGCTGCGCAGCGTCGGCGTGCGCGGCGCCTTCGACCCGGGCGAGGTCGTGGAGGGCGCGCCGGGCGAGGGGCCGGCCGGCGGTCAGGGCGGTGGGCCGAGCCGGGACGAGGTCGGGGGCGGCGGGGCCGCGTTCGACATCGACCAGTACGCGATCCTCGGCACCGACGTGGCCCACGTCGACCAGGGCCCGCTCAGCGCCGCCGAGGTCACCGACGGCCGGACGTTCACGGCGGACGACGCCGCGGCGGACGTGGCGCTGCTCGACACCGGCTACGCGGCCGGCGAGGAGCTCGCGGTCGGCGACACGCTCACCGTCGGCGGCGCGGACCTGGAGATCGTCGGCCTCACCGCCGCGACCGAGGGCGACGCGGCCGCCGACGTCTACCTGCCGCTGGCCCGTGCCCAGGAGCTCTCCGACAACGAGGGCGCCCTCACCGACGTCTACGTGCGGGCCACGGACTCGCAGCGGTTGGACGCCGTCGAGGCCGCCATCACGGAGCGGGTCGAGGACGCGGACGTCGTGACGGCGGACGACCTGGCCGACCAGGTCTCCGGCTCCCTCTCCACGGCCGCCGACCTGGCGGACGGCCTCGGCCGCTGGCTGTCCTACCTGGTGCTCGGCTCGGCCTTCCTCGTCGCCGGGCTGCTCGCCTCCTCGGCGGTCACCCGCCGGGTACGGGAGTTCGGCACCCTCAAGGCGCTCGGCTGGTCACGCGGCCGGGTCACCCGGCAGGTGATGGCCGAGTCCCTGGCCACCGGCCTGTTCGGCGGCGCGATCGGCCTCGCGGCCGGCGTGGGCGCGGCGGCCGTCATCACGGCCGTCAAGCCGTCGCTGACGGCCGAGTTGGGCGCCGCGGCGTCCCTCCCGACCGGGCCGGGGGCCGGCGGCGGTCCCGAGATGATGCGGCAGGGCATGGACCAGGCGGCCACGGCCCTGGACATCGCGCTCACCGCGCCGGTCAGCCTCGGCATCGTGGCCCTCGCCGGCACCCTGGCCATCGCGGGCGGCCTGTTCGCCGGCACGTTCGCCACGTGGCGAGCCTCGCGGCTCCGGCCGGCCGACGCGTTGGCCCGCGTGGCGTGACCGTGTTCCGTCCTCCCCCACCCCTGTCTCTTATACACGTCT
>NZ_SMKI01000711.1 GCF_004348415.1 Streptomyces hainanensis | reverse complement strand
CCCCCCGCCCCCGCCCGGACAGGGCCTAGCCGGCGGACTCGGCGCCGTGCGCGGGCGCGATCTCCTCGATGCGGCGGGCGAGTTGGACGTCGAGCTGAGTCACCCTGCCGCCGACGCTGTGGGTGTTGACGGCGATGTCGAGGCGGTTGTAGGTGACGGTCAGCTCGGCGTGGTGGCCGAGCTCCTCCTGGACGGCGGCGACGTGCACCAGCAGGGCGACGGCGGGCAGGTGGCCGGGGAGCGCGTAGTGGCGCTCCAGCCGGTCGTCGCGCGCGGCCCAGCCGGGCAGCCCGCTCAGGCACTCGGCGATCTCCAGCTCCGTCAGCGGCTGCGGTGCCATGGCACGTCCTTTCCAGGGGCCCTTCCGCGGGGGCGGTGCTCCGCAGACTACGACGCGGCGGGCGTCGGCGCCCCCGCGCGCGGCTCCGCCGGGCGCGCCGCCGCCTCGGCCAACCAGCGGCGCAGCACGCCGTGCACGGACTCGGCGCCGACCAGCTCGGCGCCCGTGTCCCCGCCGGGCGCGGAGAGCGCGATCGGGGACATCAGGAACGCCCTGCTCTGCTCGCCGCCGAGCCCGCCGTGCGAGCCGACCTGGTCCTCGAAGGCGTGCACCTCGCCCGTCTCCGGGTCGAGCGAGGAGTTGACCATGATGTCCGCCACGTCCGGGAAGCGGGCGGTGCGCAGCACCGCCTCGGCCGCGCCGGGGCCGAACGGCGCGAGTGGGTCCGCGCCGCGCACCTCGCCGGTGGCGAGCCGGTGCTGGGCGCCGCCGGCGCCCAGCACCACGGGCCCGTGCAGCTCGCTGCGCACGAGCAGGAAGCCGATCCCCGGGTGGTCGGCGAGGCGGCGGAGCAGCCCGGGGTGGCGGGCGGCTATCGCCTCGGCCGAGGCGCGGCCCGACAGGCCGGGGAACGAGATCAGGCCGAGGTTGCCGGAGCCGAGCACGACGGGCGCGCCGCGCCGGCGGGCGGGGCCGCCCGGCGGTTCGGGCGACTCCTCGGGGCGGTGCAGCGCGGCGCGGGCCGCGTTGCGTGCCTCGGCGCCCGCCGGCTCCCCCGAGGCGTTTGGCCGGCAGAGCGGGCGTGGCGGCTCGACCGGCTGGCCGCTGCCGGCCCGCACCAGCTGTTCGAGCGAGACGCCGTATCTGGCCCGGAAGGTCTCGCCCTGGCTCTGCCCGTGGTCGGAGAGCAGCACCAGGTGGTAGGGCCGGGGGGCGTATCTGATGGCCTGGGCCAGCGAGGCGACGCACCGGTCGAGCCGGGCCAGCACCTGCCGGGTGTCCCGGCCGCGCGGCCCCGAGTGGTGGGCGACCTCGTCGTAGGCGACGAGGTCGGCGTAGACGGCGGTGCGCCCGTTGAGTATGTCGCCGGCCACGGAGGCGGTGACCACGTCGCGCTGGACGACCGTGGCGAAGGCCCTGATCAGCGGGTAGAGGCCGCCGCGCGGGACCCGGGGGCGCTCGCCGCGCAGCCGGGCGCCGAGCGCCTGGCCGACCTCGCGGCCCAGCTCGGCGACGAAGGAGAGGGCCGTGCGGGCGGCGCGCGCCGGGTCGGCGAAGTACGCGAAGTAGCCGGCGCGGGAGCGCTGGCGGCGCCCGCGCCTGACCGCCACCGAGAGCACCAGCGCCACCTGGTCGGCGCCGCCGGTGAACAGGTTGCCCCGGCTCGCGCCGTCCTCGGCGAGCAGCCCGGGGTGGCCGCTGCGCTCGGTGGCGCGGCGCTGGAGCTCGGCGGCGTCGGACGGCCGGTTGCTGATGATCACCTCGCCGGTGGCCTTCTCGTACCAGCGGAAGGCCGGCACGTTCTCGTTGCTGCCGTGCAGGATGGCGAGCTGGGACGCCCCCGTCTGGCTCGACCAGTCGGTGCGCCAGGGCGTGAGCCGGTGGGTGGTGCCGCACATGGCGGCGAGCGTCGGCATCAGGGGGCGTTCGCCGCCGATGGCCTCGCACAGCAGCTCGTAGCCGACGCCGTCGAGCTGGAGGAACACGGTGCCCGGGGTGCGCGAGCGGGGCGCGGGCTGGCCGCGGGTGGCGCGCCAGCCGGCCAGCCGGCGCATCCGGCGGCGCTGCGCGCCGGTGTCGCGGACGGCGAGGAGGGTGGCGGTGCCGGAGGACGCGACGGACATCACGGCGGCCACCACGGCCGCCACGGCGGGGCTGGCCTCGCCCCGCCCCTGGGGCACGGCGCTGAGCGCGACCAGCAGCAGCGAGCCGTTCAGCAGGAAGACCAGCAGGCCGAGCACGAGGGCGGGCACCAGCAGCAGGGCGCGCACCAGCCAGGGCCAGACCAGGGCGTTGAGCAGGCCGAAGAAGCCGGCGCCGAGCGCGGCGACGCGGCCCAGCTGGGTCAGGCTGTCCCCGTCGGCCGACTGGAGGCGGAAGCCGGGCATCACCATCGCGAGCAGCAGCATCGTGAGCGTGCTCACCGCCCACACCGTCAGCACCCGCAACAGGGCGGCGCCCGCGTTGCGCATGGCCACTACCGGCATGTCACCACCCTCCCTTCGGCACCGGGCACAGACGGAGAACCCCGCCTCCCCATTCTCCCTGCCTCGCCAAATCGTCCCCCTGGGT
>NZ_SMKI01000710.1 GCF_004348415.1 Streptomyces hainanensis | reverse complement strand
GCCCCTGCCCCTGCCCCTGCCGCTGTCCCTGCCGCTGAGAGGTTCTCTCCCGCGCGGTGCGCGGCAGCCGCGCGCTGAACTCCGCCCCGATCACCGTCACCTCGCCGCCCCGCCGGGTGCACACCAGCCGGGTCAGCGCCAACCCGAGGCCGCGCCCCGAGTCCCGGTCCGCCGCCTTGGTCGTGAAGCCGTGGCGGAAGATCTCCTCCGCCAACTCGGGCGCCACCCCGGGGCCGGAGTCGCGCACCAGCACGGCTATCCCCTCCGCCGACTCCGTCAGCCTCACCTCGACCCAACCCTCTCCGGCCGGCTCCCCGCCGGCCCGACCCCGCACCGCGTCCAACGCGTTGTCCACCAGGTTCCCCACGACCGTCACCAGATCCGAGGCCAGCGACTCGGGAACCGACCCGAGATCACTGTCCGCCGTCAGCCGCAGCGTGGTGCCCTGCTCCGCGGCCAGGCTCGCCTTGGCGATCAGCAGCGCCGCCAACGACGGGTCCGCCACATGGGCGTTGACGTCCGCGCTGCGCTGCGCGTGGGTGCCGCTCACCCCACGCACGTAGCGTGCCACCTCCGGGTACTCCCGCAGCTCCACCAGGCCGGCGATCACGTGCAGATGGTTGGAGAACTCGTGTGCCTGCGCCCGCAACGTGTCCGTCGCGCTCCGCGTCGCCTCCAACTGCTGCTGCAACGCCGTCAGTTCGGTGAGGTCACGCATCGTGGTCACCGAGCCGGCCGGCTGCCCCCTGGTGACCAGCGGCATCCGGTTGACGGTCAGCACCCGCTCCCCGGTGAACACCACCTGGTCCCGGCCCGTGGCCCGCCCCGTCAGCACGTCGTGCAGCCGCCCGGTGACCCGCAGTTCGGCCAGCGTCCGCCCCGGCGCGTCCGCCGGCAGCCGCAGCAGCTCCCGCGCGCTGTCGTTGGCCAGCGTCAGCCTGCCCTGCGCGTCGAGGCCGATCACGCCCTCCTTGATCCCGTGCAGCATCGCCTCCCGGTGCTCGACCAGCGCCGTGATCTCGTCCGGTTCGAGCCCCAACGTCTGCCGCTTGATCCGCCGGGCCAGCAGGTAGGAACCCACCGCGCCGAGCGAGACGGCGATGCCGAGGTAGAGCAGCAGCTCGGGCGTCGCCGTGCGCACCCGCTCCGCGAAGCCGCGGGTGTCGTGGCCGACCGCCACCACCCCGAGCAGCTCGCCACCCTCGCCGAACACCGGGACGTGCGCCACCAGCGACGTGATGCCGCCGCCGTCGGTCGTGCTGCCCGTCCAGGACCTGCCCTCCAGCACCGTGCTGTCCGCCAGCGGCAGCTCCTCGCCGATCCGGCGCGGATCGGCCGCCGTCAGGATCCGCCGGTCCGCGTCGGTGATCTCCACGAACGAGGCGCTCGATACGCTGCGGGCGCTCTCCGCCGTCGCCTGCAGGATCCCCCGGTGCTCCGCGTCGGCCAGACCGATCCGCACCGCCTCCTGCGAGGCCACGTTCTCCGCGACGTTCAGCAGCCGGCTGCCCTCGGTGCGGCGGAAGTCCGCGTTGGCCTGGGCGATGGACACCCCGGCGATCACCACGAGCACCACCACGATCAGGCCCAGCTGGAGCGTCAGGAACTGCCGGGCCAGCGACAGCCGGGGCAGGCGTGGCAGGCGGGGCAGACGTATCTCGCGGCGCATCGGCGCACCACCTCCCTCGGCTCCCTCGCACGGTCGGATCACCCGGACATCGGACGATACGCTCGGCACTGTCCATCGGACCCTTCGCGAGGTACGTTACGCCGCGTGAAGCCCGCTCCGATATCCCCCGCGATGCTGCCAAACCGGGCACGGGTCACCGGCCTGCTGGCCATCCCGGCCCTGCTGCTGACCGGCGGCTGCCTCGGCGAGCCGGCCAGCACGCGGCTGCGGGTGATCGTGCCGACGGAAGCCGGCGGCGGCTACGACTTCACCGCCCGCACGCTCGCCATCACGCTGCGTGAGACCGGGCTCGCCGGCGAGGTCGAGGTGTTCAACCTCACCGGCGGCATGGGCACGGTCGCCCTGACCCGGCTGGTCCACGAGTCGGGCAACGACGGACTGCTCCTCCAGATGGGCCTCGGCCTGGTCGGCAGCCTGCACACCGGCTCGGCCCCGGTCCGGATCGACGACGCGACGCCGCTGGCCAGGCTGGTCGACGAACCCGGCACCATCGTGGTCGCCGACGCCTCCCCCTACCGCTCCTTCGAGGACCTGCTCGACGACTGGCGACGCGGCCGACTCACCGCCGGCATCGGCTCACTGCCCGGCGGCCCCGACTACCTCGCGCTGATGATGACGGCCGAGGCGGTGGGGATCCGGCCCAGCGAGGTCACCTTCGACTACTACGACGGCGGCGGCGGGCTGCTCGCCGCGCTGCTCGGCGGCCGGGCCGACGTCATCGTCAGCGGCCTCGGCGAACTCCGCCACGCGGTCGCCGCCGGCGAACTCCGGGTACTCGCCGTCACCGGCTCGGAGCGGGTCGCCGGCATCGACGCGCCGACGCTGCGCGAATGCGGCTACGACGTCGAGATGACCAACTGGCGCGGCCTGCTGGCCCCACCCGACCTCGCCCC
>NZ_SMKI01000070.1 GCF_004348415.1 Streptomyces hainanensis | reverse complement strand
CTCCCTCACCCGCCGCGGCCCGCCGCGTCAGTCGGTGAGGGCGGCGGAGATGGCGTGGGAGGCGGTGGTGAGGGCGGCCACGATCTCCTTCAGGCGGTCGGGGGAGTAGCGCACGCTCGGCATGGAGACGGCGACGGCGGCGACCGTGTCGCCGCCGGGGGCGGTCACGCCGCGGCCGACGGCGACGACGCCGCGTTCGGAGCGCTCCAGGTTGAGCGCCACGCCGCTGCGCCTGACCGCGCGGAGTTCGGCGCGGAGCCTCGTCAGGTCGGGGCGGTCCTCGGCGCCGCCGTAGAGCGCGGTCAGCTCGTCGTCGCCGAGGGTGGCGAGCATGATGAGGCCGCCGGTCACCTGGTGGGCGGGGAAGACCATGCCCTCGCGTCTGCCGACCCGGAGCGCCTGGTCGCACTCGACGGAGGCGATGAACCGCACGGTCCGGCCGGTGCGGACGCTGAGGTTCGCCGTCTCGTCGAGGACGTCGACGAGCGCCCGCATCGGGCCGAGCGCGGCGGCCCTGAGCTCCGCGACGTCCGACCTGGTCTGGGCGGCGAGCTCCAGGACGGGGCCGACGCGGTAGCTGCGGTCGTCGCCCTGCACCGCGAAGTCCCGGTAGACGAGGGTGGAGAGCAGCCGGTGGGCGGTGGAGCGGGCCACGCCGAGGCGGGCGGCGGCCTCGGAGACGGTGAGCGGGCCCTCGACCTGGAGGATCACCGCGAGCCGCAGCGCGTGGTCCACGCTCGTCACGCCGTACGGCGGCGGGCTCTTCATCGGCCTGGCCACGACGACCTCCCTCGACAGCGGCGGACGCGCTGGTTCTGTTGTGCAGAATCTACTGTTCCTCGTCGGGGCACGCGGCGCACGGTTCCCGTATGAGCGATCGAGACCGGAACACCGTCGCCTCCCCCGTCTCGCTGACCGCCGAGGACGGCCCTGGTCAGCCGCCGGTCACCCCGGCGCTCCAGGACCTGTACCGCGGCTTCGAGAAGGCCCTGCTGGTTCCGTTGTGGACCGAGATCGGCGACCTGATGCCCGAGCACCCCAGGTCGAGGGCGCTGCCGCACCGGTGGGAGTGGCGGACGCTGCTCGACCTGGCCGCCCGCTCGGGGGAGCTCGTGCCGGTCGGTCGGGGCGGCGAGCGGCGCGCGATCGCGCTGGCCAACCCGAGCCTGGGTGGCCGGCCGTACGCCACGCCGACGCTGTGGGCCGCGATCCAGTACCTGATGCCAGGGGAGGACGCGCCCGAGCACCGGCACACCCAGAACGCGTTCCGGTTCGTCGTCGAGGGCGAGGGCGTGTGGACCGTCGTGGAGCGCGATCCGGTGCCGATGCGGCGCGGTGACTTCCTGCCGCAGGCCGGCCTGCACTGGCACGCGCACCACAACGCGGCCGACCAGCCGATGGCCTGGATCGACGGCCTCGACATCCCGTTCCAGTACGACGTCGAGGCGCAGTTCTTCGACTTCGGCCGCGACGCGCTGTCCGCCGAGGAGCGCACGACGCCCGAGCGCTCGCGCGCGGAGCGGCTCTGGGGGCACCCGGGTCTGGTGCCGGTCTCGCGGCTCGGGCGCCCGGCGCCCGGCGCCGGCAGCCCGCTGCTGCGCTACCGCTGGGAGGACACCGACGCCGCCCTGACCGACCAGCTGGACCTCGAACGCGCGGGCCACCCCGGCACCGTGGAGCCGGGGCACGCGCTGGTGCGCTACACCGACCCGGCCACGGCCGCCGACGTGCTGCCGACCATCAGGGCCCAGTTCCACCGGATCCGGCCCGGCGCCGAGACGGCTCCCCGCCGCGAGACCGGCTCCTCGGTCTACCAGGTGTTCGACGGCAGCGGCCGGGTGACCGTCGGCGACGCGTCGTGGTCGGTGCGGCGCGGCGACCTCTTCGTCGTCCCGTCCTGGGCGCCGCTCTCCGTCCGGTCCGAGGCGTCCCCCTCCGACTCCGACTCCGGCGCGCTCGACCTGTTCCAGTTCAGCGACGCGCCCGTGCTCACCCGGCTCAACCTGTTCCGCACCCACGTCGAGGAGAACGCGTGAAGCTCGCAACCATCCGTCTCGGTGACCGCACCACCGCCGTCCGCGTCGAGCGGGCCGAGTTGGTCGAGCTCGGCCTCCCCGACGTGGGCGCCGTGCTCGCGGCGCCCGGCGGGCTCGCGGCCGCGGCCACCGCCGACGGGCCCCGGCACGCCGCCGACGACGCGGACTTCGCGACGCTCGTCCCCCGCCCCAGCAAGGTGGTGTGCGTCGGCCTCAACTACCAGAAGCACATCAAGGAGATGGGCCGCGACCTGCCCGAGTACCCCACGCTGTTCTGCAAGTTCGCCGACACCCTGATCGGCGCCGGGGACGCCGTCCGCCGCCCGGCCGAGACCGAGGCGTTCGACTGGGAGGCCGAGCTCGCGGTGGTCGTCGGGCGCGAGGTCCGCCGCGCCGACGAGGCGACGGCCGAGGCGGCCATCGCCGGCTTCACCGTGCTCAACGACATCACCTGCCGCGACTGGCAGTTCCGCACCCGCGAGTGGCTGCAGGGCAAGAACTGGGACTCCACCACCCCGGTGGGCCCCTGGCTCGTGACCACCGACGAGGCGGGCGGCCCGCGCCCCGCGCTCGACATCAGCTGCACGGTGAACGGCCGGGTGATGCAGCGGGACAACACGGGTGACCTGCTGTTCGACCCCGTCGACCTGGTCCGCTACGTGTCGACGATGGTGCGGCTGAACCCGGGCGACATCATCGCCACCGGCACCCCGGGCGGCGTCGGCCACGCCCGCAAGCCCCCGGTCTTCCTCCAGGACGGCGACGTCGTGGTCACCGAGATCGCGGGCCTCGGCCGGCTGGAGAACCGCGTCCTGGCCGAGGGCGCCTGATGCGCACCCGGGAGGCGGCGCTCGGCTGGGTCGCGGAGGGCACCACGCTGTGCCGGAATGCCGTGGCCGGCCTCGACGAGAGGGCGCTCGGCGCGCCCTCGCGGCTCCCCGGCTGGACCAGGAAGCACGTCGTGGCCCATCTCGCCGGCAACGCCGAGGCGATCGGGAACCTGGTGCACTGGGCGCGCACCGGCGAGCGCACCCCGATGTACGGCTCGCCCGAGGAGCGGGGGGCGGCCATCGAGGCGGGCGCCGCGCTGCCCGCCGACCGTCTCGTGGCGTGGTTCGACGAGTCGGCGCTTGCCCTGGGCGACGCGATGGCCGAGCTGACCGCCGACCAGTGGCGGACGGAGGTGACCACCGCCCAGGGGCGGACCGTGCCGGCCGGCGAGACCCCGTGGATGCGGGCCCGCGAGGTGCTGGTGCACGCCGTCGACCTGGGCACCGGCGTGGGCTTCGCCGACCTGCCCGAGCCGTTCCTCGCGGCGCTCAGGGACGACGTCCTCGGCAAACGCGGCCGGGAGAACGTGCCGGCCGTGCACGGCGATCCGGCGGAGGTCACGGCGTACCTCGCCGGCCGCCCGTACGTGGGCGTGACGACCCCCGAGGGGACGGCGGCCGAGCCGCTGCCCCCCTGGCTCTGACCGTTCCCGTCGCGCGGGCGCGGCGGCATCGCCACCGGTGCGACGCGACCGGATGCGACGGGACCGGATGCGACGGGACCGGCCGCCCGGACCGGGCCTAGAAGCGGTCGAGACGGCAGCCCGCCAGCATCGGCTCCACGGCGCCGTCGACCAGCTCCCGCGCGACCAGGCGGCCCACGGCCGGGGCGAGCGTGACCGCCGAGTGCAGCACCGCCACGTAGAGTCCTGGCACCTCGACGACGGGGCCGACGATCGGCTCGCCGTCGGCCGGCATGGGACGTACGCCGACCCGGGCGCTGAGCAGTTCGACGTTCGCGGCGCCGCGGAAGGTGGACCGGACGGCGGCGAGGGTCCGTTCGGGCGAGTCCGCGGCGGCGAGCAGCTGGTCCGCGGCGACCTGCCGGAGATCGAAGTCCCGGTTGTTGACCACGGTGCGGACCAGATCGGCCGGGGCGCGGAACCGGAAGAGCGTCGCCGGCGACGGGTCGACCGGGACGCGTATGCCGAGCGACGCGCCCAGCGCGGCCGTGGCGGCCCCCGCCGCGAGCACCACGGTCCCGCCGGAGACGGGTCCCGCGGCCGTCTCGACCCCGACGACCCGCCCCGCGGCGTCCCGGCTGACCGCGGTGACCGGGGCATCCGGACGGACCCGCGCGCCGTGGGCGCGGGCACCCGCGACCAGCCGCTCGGTCACGCCCACCGGGTCGACGGCGCCGTCACCGGGTGCCCAGACGGCCCGTTCCGGGGGCTGTCGCAGGGTGGGCTCGAGCATCGCCACGGTGGCCGCGTCCACGATCTCCTGCCCGGGGCCCGCCTCCGGCGCGCCGTCGGCCGCGCCCCAGGACAGGGAGCCGGACCAGGTCACCGGGAGTCCGGGCAGCTCGGCCTCGAGCCGGTGGTACTCCTCCACCGCGGTCATCCGCAGCGCGGCCGCCGGACCGGTGCGGACGCCGGAAGCCCCGATCCAGGCGAACGAGTCGGCCGTCACGCCGGCGCCCGGCCGCCCGGCGTCCACGAGGGTCACGACGGCACCGGCCCGGGCGGCGTGATAGGCCACCGAGGCGCCGACGATGCCGGCGCCGACGACCACCAGGTCGCCGCTCACCACTGGCTCAGCACCTGACGAGCCACGCGTTCCACGTCGTGGACGCCCGCGTGCCCCGCTTCTTCGGCGGCGGACTCCAGACTCTCCGCCGGGCGCCCGGCTGGCCGGGTGCGCCAGGTGCGCCAGGTGCGCCAAGTACGTCGGACTCTCATCCGCGACACGCTATCTCGGGGCCGCGCCATGCCCCACAGATTTTCCGAGCGCGAATCCGGGCGGCGAACGCCGGGGTCCGCGCCACCGAAATGTGGCCACCGCAATGTGGCCACCGGCCGGAGCACGCAGGCCGGCCTCGGCCGGGCCGGCCCGGCGAGGGCGGTGCTACGCCCCGACCCACGTGTCGAGCCAGGCGAACGCCTCGTCCTGCATGTCCGCCGTGAAGACGTGCCCGTGGTCGGGCCACACCTTGGTGACCAGTCGGTCGCCCGCGCGCTGGGACTCCCAGACGGCGCGCATCCTGTCGAAGGCGCCGGCCACGCCCTCGGGTGGGAACAGGCCGTCCTGGGCGCCCGCGTGGAACAGCATGGGGCGCGGGGCCGCGAGGGAGGCGACGTCCGGGATGTCGAGGTGGCGGTAGAGGCCGGGGTGGAGCATGTGGAAGGCGGACTGGCCGCGCAGGGTGTTGTTGCCTGGGACCATCATCTCCCTGAGCGTGGTCATCCAGCAGACGGCGACCGCGGCGCCGATGTCCCGGGACAGGGCGGCGAGTTGCCAGG
Organism: Streptomyces hainanensis; assembly: GCF_004348415.1. GTDB lineage: Bacteria > Actinomycetota > Actinomycetes > Streptomycetales > Streptomycetaceae > Streptomyces > Streptomyces hainanensis. Next base: position 16,164 of record NZ_SMKI01000070.1, on the reverse strand, counting down.
CCCGGTAGGCGCCCATCGAGAAGCCGAGCGCGGCCACGCGGCCGCCGTCGACCTGCGGCAGGGAGGCGAGGAACGCCGCCGCGCGGACGTCCTCGTGGGCGGTGAGGCCGGCGAGCGAGGAGCCCAGGTTGTAGAAGTTGGCGGCCAGGGCCTGCTGGTCCTCGTAGGTGAGCGGTCCCCGGTCGGACCAGCCGAGCGTGTCCACGGCGAGCACCGCGTATCCCCGCGCGGCCAGTTCGTCGCCGACGAAGCGGCCGCTGAAGTACCGCGCGGACCAGGCCTCGGCCGAGGCGAGGCGGGCCTCGTCGCCCCAGGGGCGGATCAGCTTCTCCTTGCCGATGTCGAACCTGGAGCCGTGGTCGTGCAGCAGGAGCACCGCGGGGAACGGCCCCCGGCCGTGCGGCAGGAGCAGCAGGCCGCGGGCGCGGCCGTAGTGGCTGAGGGTGAACTCCACGGTGCGGCGCAGGTAGTGGTCGGTGCGCTGCTCGTCGACGGTCGCCGGCCGGAACGGGACGTGCTCCCGGGTGCGGGGCAGCAGCAGCGACTCCTCGACCTGGGCCCTGGCCGCCTCCCGCCAGGCGCGGAAGTCCCGGATCCGCGAGTTCCCCCAGGCGAGCGGGAAGGTCAGCTCGTCCTTCAGGTGCTGGTAGAAGGCGGGGAGCACCCGCTCCGTCAGCCCCAGGCCACCGCCGGCGCCGGCCGCGGCGGGCGAGACGGCGGAGACCGAAGCGGTGGAGGCGGCCGAGGCGGCCGAGGCGTCGGGGAGGAGGAACGGGGAGAGCGAGGAGAGTTGGGCGAGCGAGACGAACGTGCGGCGCTTCATGTTCACCGGTCCTTTGGGGCCCGACGTGCGTGCGGTGACGCCACCGTAAGCGCTTACCCCGCCACGTCAAGGCTACCGGCCGGTACGCGCGTTGCCGGTCGCCGGCCCGCGCGAAAACCGATTGCCGTCCGGGCGGGCCCCGGACACGATCGCGGGATGGCTTCCTCCACCCGGGCGGACAACGCCGACCACGCCGCTGGCCACGCCGCCGCCGGCGCCGACGGCCGCGCCGGCATCGACGCGGCGCTGGTGCGGCGCCTGGTCGCCGCCCAGTTCCCGCGGTGGAGCGATCTGCCGGTGACCCCCGTCGCGGTCGACGGCTGGGACAACCGCACCTACCGGCTCGGCGAGGACATGACGGTGCGCCTTCCCACGGCCGCCGGCTACGCCCCCGCCGTCGCCAAGGAGAACCGGTGGCTGCCCGTGCTGGCGCCGCTGCTGCCCGTCCCCGTGCCGCCGATCGTGGCGCGGGGCGTGCCGGGCGAGGGCTATCCGTTCGACTGGTCGATCCGTCGTTGGCTGGCGGGCGAGGTCGCCCGTCCCGAACGCATCGCCGACCTGCGGGAGTTCGCCACCTCCGTGGCCGGCTTCCTCCGGGCCCTGTGGCGCGTCGACGCCTCGGACGGGCCGGCGGCGGGAGCCCACAGCTTCTACCGTGGCGCGGCGCTCACCCACTACGACGACGACACCCGCAGCACCCTGTCGGCGCTGGCCGGGCACGTCGACGCCGACCGGGCCGCCGCCGTCTGGGCCGCCGCGCTGACGGCGGAGTGGCGGGGGCGGCCGGTGTGGTTCCACGGCGACATCGCGGCCAACAACCTCCTGGTCAGGGACGGCCGGCTGGCCGCCGTCATCGACTTCGGCACCTCGGGCGTCGGGGACCCGGCCTGCGACCTGGTCATCTCCTGGACGATGCTCGCCGGCGAGAGCCGGGACGCCTTCCGCCGGGCCGTGGGCCAGGACGAGGCGGCGTGGGCGCGGGCCCGCGGCTGGGCCCTGTGGAAGGCCCTCATCAGCCTGGCCCAGCACCTCGGCACCGACCACGACCAGGCCGCCGAGCACCGCCGCGTGATCGAGCGGGTGCTGGCCGACCACGACCGGTTCGGCTGACCCGCCCCCCGCATCGACGCCGAAGGCGTCGTCCGCGCCGCGCTCGACCTGGTCGAGGCCGACGGCTGAGGGAGCCGCCCGCGGCGGGCGTCAGCAGCCGGGGGGCGGAGCTCCCGCCGCGCCGGCGCCGGCCGAGCGGGCGACGACGGCCGCCGTCTCGCGGAGGCCGGCCCTGGCCTCCGGCGTCAAGGGCGCGAGCAGACCGGTGAGTTCGCCGGTGACGTCCCGATGGAAGGCGAGGGCGGCGCGCCGCCCGTCGTCGGTCAGGACCACCCGCACCGCGCGGCGGTCACCGGGCACGAGCGCCCGCTCGACCAGGCCGCGTTGGGCGGCGCGGTCGACGAGCCCGGTCAGGTTGGCCTTTCCCACCCCGAAGAGGCGGGCGAGTTCGGCCATCCCGTGCGGTCGCTCGGCCAGCACGCACAGCATCCGCCCCTGCACCGGCGTCAGGTCGTGGCGGTCGGCCACCCGGGCGAAGGTGTCCCGGATCACCCCGGAGAGCTGGACCAGGGCCAGGGCGTCGGCGGCCTCCTCGGGCGACGCGGAGATCGAGGAGATCGAGGAGATCGAGGAGTCGGCCGGCTCGCCGGCCCCGCTCCGGGTCGGTTCGTCGCTCCCGGAGCCGACTGAGCGAGGGGCGGACATGGGCGCCATGGTACATCTCCACGACCGTTCATAGCATGTACTATCTACTGAACGTACCAAGAGCGTCCGCCGAGACCGCGGAAGGCACCCCATGAACGCCCCCCATGAACGCGACGACGCGCCCCTGGCCGCCGCCGACGCCTACTTCGACGCCTGGCGGACCAACCGCCCGGACGACCTGGCCGACGTGCTCGCGCCCGACGTCCGGGTCAACGGCCCGCTGGGCCGGATCGACGGCGCGGACCGGTACCGGGCCGCGCTGGCCCGGATCTTCGACCTCACCGACAGGCTCGACCTCCGCAGGCGCTGGGTCGAAGGCGACGACGTCATGACGTGGTTCGACCTGCACCCCCGGGGTGGCGACGAGCCCTTCCCCGTGGCCAGTTGGCTGCACGTCGAGAACGGCCGCGTCGCCCGCGTCGACGTCACCTTCGACGTCGGCAGGCTCCTGCGGGCCGGCGACCCCCGCTACTCCACCGACGAGGACTGACCGGACACCGCCGAACCCGTCGGCACCCGAGAACACCGAGCCCCACGCCCGAAGAGAAGCGAGAGACACATGCCAGGCTCCGACCCCACCACGCCCCCGGTCCTCGTCGTCGGCGCGACCGGAAACCTCGGCGGCCAGGTCGTCGACGAGCTGCTGAAGCGCGGCAGGAACGTCCGCGCCCTGGTCCGCCCGGCCAGCGACGCGAGCGGCCTCGAACAGCGAGGTGTCGAGATCGCCCACGGCGACATGCTCGACCTCGACTCGCTCGCCGCCGCCATGACCGGCGCCGACGCCGTCGTCACCACCGCCGCCGGCTACACCCGCCGCGGCCCGGAGGCGCAGGCCACCGACACCACAGGCAACGAGAACCTGGCGGCGGCGGCCCACCGCGTCGGCGTGCGGCGGTTCGTCCTCACCAGCATCCTCACCAGCGACCAGACCCCGGACGTCCCGCACTTCTGGCACAAGAAGCTCGCCGAGGACCGGCTCCAGGAACTCGACGTCCCGTTCGTCGCCCTGCGCCCCGGGGCCTTCCTCGACCAGATCGCCACCATGGGCGGCGACCCCCTGGAGAAGGGCCGCCTGGTGTGGATGGGCAGGACCACCGTGCCGCTGACCTTCGTCCTCAGCTCCGACCTCGCGGCCTACCTGGCGGCCGCGGTCGACGCCGACGTCGAGCCCGGCGAACGCGTCGACATCGGCTGGGACCGGCCCGTCAGCGTGCGGGAGGTGGCGGAGCTGATGAGCGACCGGTCCGGGAGGACGATCAGGGTGCGCGCCGTCCCCTCCCCCGTCACCCGCGCCGCGGGTGTCGTCGCCGGCGCCTTCATGCCCACGATCAAGGACATGGCCGCCATGTTCCGCTGGTTCGACGGTGGCCGCTACGTCGCCGACACCCGGCGCCAGTCCGAACTGTTCGGCCCGCCGCCCACGGCCGAGGACGCCGTCGCCCGACTCACCGCCGAACTCGCCGACGCGCGGCAGGGGTAGCCTCGCCTCGTGGTGAGCCGGGAGGGCACATGACCGAGGCGCGCGGGTCGGCGGACGAGGCCGCCCGGGTCCGGCGGTTCTGGACGGAACTCGGGCTGCCGGGGCTCGTCGACGTCCACACCCACTTCATGCCGGAGCGCGTGCTGCGCAAGGTCTGGGCCTACTTCGACGCGCTCACCCCCGGGGCCGCCGGCCCGGCGTGGCCCATCACCTACCGCGGCGAGGAGGCCGAACGGCTCGCGGCGCTCCGGGGCTTCGGGGTGCGCGCCTTCACCGCGATGCTCTATCCGCACAGGCCGGGCATGGCCGAGTGGCTCAACGGCTGGGCCGTGGACTTCGCCCGCCGCACCCCCGACTGCCTGCACACCGCGACGTTCTTCCCCGAGGAGGGCGTCGAGTCCACCGTCCGCGCGGCGATCGAGGCCGGGGCGCGGGTCTTCAAGGCACATGTGCAGGTGGGCGACTACGACCCCGCCGACGCACTCCTCGACAGCACCTGGGGCCTGCTCGCCGAGGCCCGCGTTCCCGTCGTGATCCACTGCGGCTCGGGGCCGCTGCCCGGACGACACACCGGCCCCGGGCCGGTGGGGCGGGTGCTCGCCCGGCACCCGGGGCTCCGCCTGATCGTCGCCCACCTGGGCATGCCGGAGTACGAGGACTTCCTCGACCTCGCCGACCGGTACGAGGAGGTACGGCTCGACACGACGATGGTCTTCACCGACTTCGGCGAACACCTCGCGCCGTTCCCCCGCCGGGCCCTCCCGAGGCTGGCCGACCTGGGCCACCGCGTACTCCTCGGCAGCGACTTCCCCAACATCCCCTACCCGTACCTCCACCAACTGCGGGCCCTGGAACGGCTGGACCTCGGCGACGACTGGCTGCGTGGCGTCTGCCACGACAACGGGGCCCGCCTCTTCGCGCGGTGAGACCGGAGCCGGTCAGTGGTACTGGTGCACCACCGCGTGGCCCTTGCCGCGGCCGATCAGCCAGCGGTTGACGGGCGTGGTGACCAGGAAGGCGACGGCGAAGGCCAGCGCCAGGGCGCCCCAGAAGAGGCCGTCGGAGAGATGGGCCTCCATCGCGCCGGGGACCAGCAGGATGACCCCGTTGTCGACGATCTCCATCACCGTGATGGAGAGGGTGTCGGCGGCCAGCGCCACCCCGATCGCCGCGCCGAACGCGACGCCGGCACGGGTGACGGCGCGCAGCGTGAGCGAGTAGCCGAAGACGAAGGCCAGCACGATCGCCAGCGCCATCGTCGGGGCGGTGTGCCAACCGAGCGCGGTGCCGATGACCATGCCGAGCACCTCGCCGACGGCGCACCCGGTGAGGCAGTGCAGGGTCGCCTTCGCGGCCGTCCCCCACCCGGCCGGGTGGGGGCCGTGGTGCTGGTGCTGGTGGGGGTGGTGGTCATGGTGGTGCGCGTCCGCGCCGTGGGTGTCCTGGGACATCGCCGCACTCCTTGGTCGAGTTGGTCGCGCTGGTCGCGTTGGTCGAGGTCGGTTCCGACACCGGGAACTATACCCCCGAGGGGTATATTCCCGAGGCCGGCTCTCCTCGCCCCGGTTCACCGCCTCCCGCATTGATATCCTGTCGTGACATCTTGGAGGGGAGCGGTTTCGATGGTGGTTGAAGTGGACGGCGACGCGCGCCTGCTGGAGGAGGTGCGGGCGCCGGCTTCGGTCTCGGCTCGTCGCCTCGACCGGTTCTCGCACGCCGACGCCGTCGCGCTCGGGCAGGCGGCGCTCGGGCTGGCGGAGCGCCGCGGCCTTCCGGTCGTGGTGCGCGTGACCCGGGGCGAGCAGGTCGTCTTCCACGCCGCTCGCGAGGGGACGACCGCGGAGCACGACGACTGGGTTCGCCGCAAGATCAACTCGGCCCGGCGTCACGAGATCCCCACGCTCGAACTCGTCCTGCGGCAACGCGTGAGCGGGCGGGTGGCGGACTGGCTGGATCCCCGCGAGTTCGCGGTGGCGGGCGGCGCCGTGCCGGTCGTCGTCGCGGGCGGGATCGCCGGCGTGATCGCGGTGTCGGGGCTGGTCGGCTCGGTCCGTGACGACCACGATCTCGCGATGGCGGCCCTGCGCGCGTTCCGCGACGCCGACGCCGACGCCGGCACCGGCGCCGCCTCGGCCAGCGCGGAGGTGGGTGGCTGATGGGCCCGGTGGTGACGAGCATCGACCGGCGGTCGTCGCTCCCGTTCTACTCGCAGCTCAAGGACATCATCGTCGCGGACATCGTCGCGCGCGGCCTGGAGGCGGGTGACCGGCTGCCCGGCGACCACGAGCTCTGCGAGCGGTACGAGGTCTCGCGCACCGTGGTGCGCCAGGCGCTGCTCGAACTCGAACACGAGGGCGTCATCCGGCGCGAGAAGGGGCGCGGGACGTTCGTCGACGATCCGCGCACGTCGCGCGGGTTCGGCGGGGCCCTGGTGGGGTCGTTCGAGGACATCCAGGGCGGCGCCGGGGCGCAGCACTCGCGCGTGATGCGGCGCGGGTTCGTGCCCGCCGGCGCCCGGGTGGCCGGTGACCTCGGGGTCGAGGAGGGGGTCGAGGTCGTCGAGATCGAGCGCATCCGGGAGATCGGCGGCGTGCCGTGGGCCTTCACGCGGACGCAGCTCCCACGGGACATCGGCGAGCCGCTGCTCCGCGCCCAGTTGGAGGACGTGTCGCTGTTCGGGATCCTGGAGCGCGAGTACGGGGTGCGGTTCGAACGCGCCCGGCGGACGATCGTCGCCGAGCAGGCGTCCGACCACGTCGCCGAGGCGCTGCGGATGACCCCGGGGGCGCCGGTGCTCGTCATGCGGAGCGTGTCGTTCGACAGCTCGGGGCGGGCGATCGAGCGGTTCGCCGGGTTCCACCGGGGCGACCGCAGCCGCCTCGACGTCGAGGTGCGGCACGCGGCGCCCTGACCTCGGCCATGACGATCACGAAGACACCTTGACATCCTGTAATGACAGGTCGCACCATTGCCTCGGCCCCGCGAAGCGGCGGGTTCCCGAGCAATGGAGCACGAAATGGCAGTCAAGGCGCGAACCGGGATCTTCCTCGGTGTGGCGGGGCTGACGGTGGCGGCGATCGCCGCCACCGTGGTCGTCAACGTCGTCCAGAACTCCTCGGGTGACGAGGACGTCGTGACGTGGTGGGTGCCCGACTGGGACTACCAGACGGCCGTCGACCTCGTCGCGGAGTTCGAGCGGCAGCACCCGGACATCTCCGTGGAACTGGTGCAGACGACCGGCGACACCGTCGCCAACCGCACCTCCGTCGCCCTGGACTCCGGGAACGTGCCGGACGTGATCACCGAGTCGATCGCCCGGGTCCGCGGCTACGCCGACAAGGGGCAGCTCGCGGACCTGAGCGGCCTGTTCGGCGAGGACATACCGGCCGACGACTTCGCCCCCGGGCTCGTCGACTCGCTGACGATCGACGGCGCCACCTACGCCATGCCCTACCGCTGGGCCACCAACGCCCTGATCTACAACCCGGAGCTGTTCGAGGCGGCCGGCATCGAGGAACCCCCCGCCACCTGGGACGAGTTCGTCGAGGACGCCCGCGCCCTCACCTCGGGGGACGCCGTGGGCACCGCGTGGCCCGTGCAGGGCGACCCCAGCGACCTGACGCTCCGCTTCCTGGAGTTCGCCGTCTCCGGCGGCGCCACGATCAACGGTGACGGCATACCCGAGCTGACGGAGGAGTCCTCGCGGGCCGCCGTCGAGATGATCGGCGGGGCGATCGCGGAGGGCTGGGCGAGCCCCAGCTCCTTCGAGCTGGACAACACCGGCATCCGCGAGCTGTTCCTCCAGGGCCGCGTCGCGATGTACCCCGGCGGAGTGTTCGACGTCGACGAGGCCCAGGCGCAGGGCGCCCCCGTCGCGACCGCGCCCCTGCCGGGCCCCGAGGGACCGGGCACCGGGCTCGGCGTGGGGTGGGCGTACGTCGTCCCCGAGGCGTCCTCGCACCAGGACGACGCGGCGGAGCTCGTCCGCTTCCTCGCCCGGCCGGAGAGCATGGCGGAGCTGACGCTGACCTTCCCGGCGCGCACCAGCGCCTCCGAGGACGCCAGGTTCCAGACGCCGGAGCGGGTCGCCTACGCCGGGCAGCTCGCGGAGCACTCCGTGCCCGCCCCGAACGACCCGCGGTGGACGGCCTCGATCCAGCCGGTGCACGACCAGATCCAGGAGGTCGCGCTCGGCCGCGAGACCCCCGCCGAGGCGGCGGCGAACATCCAGCGGATCGTCGACCAGGCGTTCGCGGAGTAGGCGGAGTAGTTCGATCATGAGCGTTCGGAACATCCCCGCCGGCGCGGTCGGCCGCCGCCGCAAGGCCGGCCACCCGGTGGCCCTCATCGTGCCCGCCCTGCTGCTCACCGCCGTGCTGATGATCGTGCCGATCGTCACGACCGTCGTGCGGGTGGTCAACGACGGCGGCGAAGGGCTCAGCCGCCTCTTCGACATGCCGAACATCGACACGGTCCTCCTCAACACCCTGGTGTGGACGGTCGCCGCCGTCGCCGGCGGGATGGTCGTCGGGTGCTTCGGCGCGCTGGTCCTGCAGTCCAAACACCTGCGGGGCGTGGCCCTGTGGCGGGCGCTGGTGATGGTCCCGTGGATCATCCCCGGCGTCGTCGCGGCGACGATCTGGCGGTGGACGCTCTCCACCGACTACGGGATCCTCAACCAGACGCTGCTCGACCTGGGGGTCATCGGCGAGCCGGTCCGCTGGCTCTCCGACCCGGACGTCGTGTTGTGGGCGGTCGCCCTCATCCAGATCTGGGTGACCGCGCCCTTCGTGATGCTCATGGTCTCGGCCGCGCTGTCCGGCATACCCGAGGAGCGCTACGAGGCCGCGCGGCTCGACGGGGCGGGCGGCCGCGCCATCCTCTGGAACATCGTCCTGCCGGCCATCCGCACCACCACCGGCATCTGCGTGCTGACGCTGGCGATCTGGGCGCTGAACTCGTTCACGATCATCTACGTCACCACCAGCGGCGGCCCGGCCGGCGCCTCCACCATCCTGCCGATCCTGCTCTACCAGGCGTTCCAGAACGGCGACCAGACACTCGTCTACGCCGTCGCCCTCGTGCAGTTGCTCATCGGCGCCGTCTTCGCCGTGCTGTTCGCCCGCACCATGCGCACCGACCTGGAGGAGCAGTCGTGAAACGGTTCGTCCTCCGCGGCGGCTCGCGCGCCGGAATATGGGTGCTGCTCGCGATGCTCATGTTCTGGAGCCTCGCGCCCGTCGCCGTCATGGTCTTCACCTCGTTCAAGCCGCGGTCCGACATCTTCGCCGTCCCGACCACGCTGCTGCCCCAGACGTGGACATGGGACAACTACGCCACCGTGTTCACCGACTCGTCGATGCCGCGGGCGCTGTTCAACTCGATCGTCGTCGGCGGCCTCGTCGCCGTCGCGACGCTCATCTTCTGCTTCAGCGCCGGCTACGCCCTCGCCCGCTACCGGTTCCGCGGCTCCCGGCCGCTGGCGCTCGTCATCCTGCTCGGGCAGGTCGTGCCGCTGACGGTGGTGCTCCTCCCGCTGTACCAGTTCGTCTCCCGGCTGCAGCTGCTCGACACGACGATCGGGCTCGCCTTCGCGCACCTGGCGATCACGGTGCCGCTCGTGACGTGGATGGTGCGGAACCAGATCGCCGCCATCCCCGTCGAGTTGGAGGAGGCGGCGCAGATCGACGGCGGCAGCCGGTTCGACGCCGTCACCTACATCACCCTCCCCGTCTGCGCGCCGGGGCTCGCGGCGGCCGGCATGTTCGCCTTCCTCCAGTCCTGGCACGAGTTCCTGTTCGCCTCGGTGATGACCAGCTCGACGGAGGCCCGCACCGCGCCGGTGGCGCTGACCGAGTTCTCGAACGAGTTCAACGTCGACTGGGGCGCCACGATGGCCGCGTCGGTCGTGCTGACACTGCCGATCGTGCTGCTGTTCGTGCTGATGCAGCGCTACTTCGTCGGCGGCCTGACGGGCGGGGCGGTCAAGGGGTGAAGATCACCGACATCCGGTGCGCGCGCATCGGGCGCAGCCCGATCGTGCGGGTCCTCACCGACGAGGGCGTCGACGGCTTCGCGGAGATCGAGTTCTCCAAGCCCCTCGCCGTCTCCCGGACCCTCGACGTGTACCGGCCGCTCCTGTTGGGCGCGGACCCGACCGAGGTGGAGCGGTGCATGCTGCGGATCCGCCGCATGGGCGCAAGCAAGCCCTGGGGCGCGGTCGTCTCGGCCATCGAGATCGCGCTGTGGGACGTCGCGGGACGCGCGCTCGGCGTGCCCGTCCACCGGCTGCTCGGCGGCAGGGTCCGCGACCGGGTCCGCGTCTACAACGGCGGCATCCGCACCACCCTCGGCAACCACACGCCCGAGGACTACGCCGCGTCCATGCGCTACATGACCGAGTCGCCCGAAGGCTTCTCGATCTTCAAGGAGGGCGTCGGACTCCACGGGTTCATGGCCCCCCACACCCCCGACTTCCTCTACGGGGAACTCCGCGAGGGCCCGCTGCACCCCAACCGGGGCTCGCTCACCCCCGGCGGGATCAGCCACCTCGTCGACACCGTCGCGGCGATGAAGGACGTCGTGGGACCGCGTCGCCGCCTCGCGCTCGACATGGGCCCCGGCTGGACGGTCCCCGACGCGATCAGCGTGCTGCGCGCGCTCGAACCGTTCGACATCGCCTGGGCCGAGGACCTGCTGACCGGCGACTTCGTCCCCTGGAACGACGTCGCCGGCTACCGCGAGATCACCACGGCCACCTCGGTGCCGACCCACACCGGGGAGCAGCTCTACCTGCGGCAGAACTTCCGCGAACTGATCGAGCGGCGCGCCGTCCGCGTCATCGGCCCCGACCCGGGCGACGTGGGCGGGCTCGCCGAGCTGAAGTGGATCGCCGAGTTCGCCGACCTCTACGGGATCGGCATCGCCCCGCACGGGGTCAGCAGCGGCCTGCTCGGCCTGGCCGCGCTGATCCAGGTGTCGGCCACCCTCCCCGACAACCTCATCGCCTTCGAGTACCCGACCGCCGCCGACCCCTGGTGGTACGACGTCGTGCACGGCCTCGGCTCGCCGATCGTCGTCGACGGACACGTCACCGTCGGGGACGGTCCAGGACTCGGCGTCGAATGGGACCGGGAGGCCGCGGCCGCGCACCTGGAACCGGGGGCCGAGGACTTCTTCGACTGGCAGCCCCGAGAAGACTGACATCAGGCCAGGAAGGCCGGAAGGACCGACAGATGGAATGGACACGGCGCCCCCTCGGGGGCACCGGCCTCAGCATGACCCCGCTGACGGTCGGCGGCGCCCCCCTCGGCTCCATGCCGCGGAACTTCGGCTACGAGGTGGCGGCCGAGGACGGCATCGCCACGGCCGTCGCCGCGCTCAGCGGACCGATCCGCTCGATCGACACGTCGTGCGCCTACAGCGACGGGGAGTCCGAGCGGCGGATCGGCGCGGCCATCGAGCGCGTCGGCGGGCTGCCGGAGGACTACGTCCTCGCCACCAAGGTCACCCGTGACCTGGCGACCGGCGACTTCTCCGGCGCGCAGCTGCGGCGCGCGATCGAGGGCAGCCTGGCGCGGCTCGGCGTCGATCGGGTGCCGCTGCTCTACCTCCACGACCCGGAGAACACGACCTTCGCCGAGGCGACCGCCCCCGGCGGTCCGGTGGACGTCGTGCGGGCGCTGAAGGACGAGGGGATCGCCGGCGCGATCGGGGTCGCCGGCGGCGACACGGCGATCATCTCCGAGTACGTGGCGACCGGGCACTTCGACGTCCTGCTCACCCACAACCGGTGGACGCTGGTCAACCGGACGGCCGGGCGGATGATCGACCTGGCCGTCGAGCGCGGCATGGGCGTCGTCAACGCGGCCGTCCTGGGCGGCGGGATCCTCGCCACCGGCACCGGCGCGTCCACCCGCTACGGGTACCGGGAGGCGCCCGAGGTGCTGCTCGGCGCCATCCGGGAGATCGAGGCGCTGTGCGCGGCGGCCGACGTGCCGCTGGCGGCCGCGGCCCTCCAGTTCTCCGCCCGGGACCCCAGGATCGCCACCACCATCGTCGGCGTCTCCCGTCCCGAGCGGATCGCCGAGAGCGTCGCCGCCGTCGAACTCGACATCCCGGACGGCCTGTTCGCGGAGATCGACCGCGTCGCCGCCACCCTGCCCACCGACATCGGTCCGCGCTGATCGCCCGAGCCAGGAGAATCTCCATGACCATCCGCACCGCGATCATCGGCTTCGGCACCGGCGGGCGCGTGTTCCACGCCCCGCTCGTCGCCGCCGAGCCCCGCTTCACCGTCTCCGCCATCGTGACCGCCGATCCGGAACGCGTCGCCGCCGCCGCCGAGTACGCGCCGGCCGACGTCCTCGCCAGCCCCGACGACGTGTTCGCCCGCGACGACATCGACCTGGTCGTGATCACCAGCCCCAACGACACGCACGCCCCGCTCGCGCGGCGGGCGATCGCCGCCGGGACCGCCGTCGTGATCGACAAGCCCATCGGGGTCTCCAGCGCCGAGGCCCGCGCCCTCGTGGCGGAGGCGGCGGCGGCCGGGGTGCCGCTCACCGTCTTCCAGAACCGCCGGTGGGACGGCGACTTCCGCACCCTCCGGGAGCTCCTGGCCACCGGAGAGCTCGGCGCCGTCCACCAGTTCGAGTCGGCCTTCGAGTGGTGGAAGCCGGCCCTCACCTCGCGGTGGAAGGACGTCGCCTCGCCCGAGCAGGGCGGCGGCATCCTCTCCGATCTGGGGCCGCACCTCATCGACCAGGCCCTGCTGCTGTTCGGCGACGTCGTCGAGGTGCACGCCGAACTCGACCGGCGCCGGCCGGGCGCCGCGGCCGACGACGACGCGTTCCTCTCCCTCACCCACGCGAACGGCGTGCGGTCCAGGCTCTGGATGAACGCGACGGCCCCCGTCAACCGGCCGCGGTTCCGCGTCCTCGGCTCGCGGGCCGTCTTCACCTCGCACGGACTCGACCCGCAGGAGGACCAGTCGAAGGCCGGCCGGCGCCCCCTCGACCCCGGTTTCGGCCTGCCGGCGGACGGCCGCACGGCGCTGCTCTCGACGCCGGAGGCCGAGCGCCCCGTCCCGCTGCTGGCCGGCGAACACCTCGCCTTCTACCGGGCGCTCGGCGACGCGCTCACCACGGGGGCGCCGCTGCCGGTCGACCCCCGGGACGCGGTGCGCGGCCTGGAGCTCATCGAGGCGGCCAGGGGCCTCGGGTGACCGCGCGCCCCGCCCTTCCCGACGGGGTGCTGCGCGGCGGCGTCGTCGCGGTGCTCCGCGCGGACGACGCCGACCGGTACCTCCCGGTCTGCCGCGCCCTGGCCGAGGAGGGCGTCACCGCCCTGGAGGTCACCCTGACGACGCCGGGCACCCTCGACGTCCTGCCCGCGCTGCGGGACGCGCTCCCCCACGCGGACATCGGCGTCGGCACGGTCCTGACCACCGAGGACCTGCGCGCGGCCGTCGCCGCCGGCGCCGGGTTCCTCGTCACGCCCGTCGCCGATCCGGCTCTCGTCCGCGCGGCGCGCGCGGCGGGGACGCCGATCGTCCCCGGGGCGATGACGCCCACCGAGGTGCGCACCGTGTGGGCGGCGGGGGCCTCGGCGGTGAAGGTCTTCCCGGCCGCGACCGTCGGCGCCGACTACCTCGGGCACCTCGCCGGGCCGTTCCCCGGCCTGGTGACGATGCCCTCGGGAGGCGTCGGCCTCGACGACGTCCCGGCGTGGATCAGGGCCGGCGCGGCCGCCGTCAGCCTCGGCGGGCCGCTCGTCGGCGACGCGCTCGCCGGCGGCGACGAGGGCGCGCTGCGGGAGCGGGCCCGCACGGCGCTCGCGCGGGTGCGTGCGGCGCGGGAGGCGCGCGAGGCGCGGGGGGTCGCGCGGTGAGCGGACGGGTCGTCACGCTCGGCGAGGCGCTCGGGATGATCCGGGTCGCGGGCCCCGACGGGTTCGAGCTGGCCGAGTCCGCCCGCCTCGGCACCGGCGGCGCCGAGGCGAACGTCGCGATCGGGCTGGCCCGTCTCGGCCACGACGCCGCCTGGCTCGGGCGGGTCGGGGACGACGAGTTGGGCGCGCGCGTCCGGCGCCAGCTGCGGGCCGAGGGCGTGGAGACCCACGCCGTCACCGACCGGGAGGCCCCGACCGGGCTGATGCTGAAGGACGCCTCCCACCCCGAACGCACCGTGGTGCGGTTCTACCGGGCGGGGAGCGCCGGCAGCCGGCTCGCCCCGGCGGACCTCGACCGGCTGCGGATCGCCGACGCGGCCTGGCTGCACGTCACGGGTATCCCCCTCGCGCTCTCCGCCTCGGCGGCGGACGCGGTCCTCGGCGCCGTCGACATCGCCCGAGCCCACGGCGTCGGCGTCTCGTTCGACGTCAACCACCGGGCCCGGCTCTGGGACTACCCGACGGCCGTGCCCCGGTACCGGGAGGTGGTCTCCCGGGCGGACGTGGTCTTCGGCGGCGACGACGAACTCGGCGCGGTGGTCGGCGTCGACGGCGCGCCCGGCTCCCCGGCGGAGCTCGCGCGCGCGGTGCTCGCCCTCGGCCCCACCGAGGCGGTGCTCAAACGCGGTGCGCGGGGCGCCGGCGTCGCGACGCCGGCGGGCTGGGAGTGGCGCGACGCCGTCCCCGTCGCCGTCGCGGACACGGTGGGCGCGGGCGACGCGTTCGTCGCGGGCTACCTCTCGGCCCGGCTCGAAGGCCGGGCCCCGGGCGCCGCGTTGGACCGCGCGGTGCGCGCCGGGGCCGCGGCCTGCCGCCACCCCGGCGACTGGGAGGGCGCCCTGCGTGCGGCGGACCTCGACCCGGTCGAAGGGGACCCCGTGCTGCGGTAGGTCCTGTCCGGGCGGTCTTCGAGGATCAGCCCGCGGCGTCAGACGCGGTGCATCGCAAGGCGCCGGATCGCAGCTCATACTTGGCCGTATTCGCGCGATTCGGTAACGCAGCGAGGTGCCGTGTATGGCGTCGCGGGCCCGAAGAAAGACCGCCCGGACAGGACCTAACCGCCGGCCGGCGGGCGGCGAACCGGCCCGTGCGAGACTGGGGCCGGCCGGCCGCCTCCCGACGACGCGGGACGTCCCCGACCAGGTCAGCGTGTCGAACCACCGGGAAGAGGTCCCCATGAGTGATGTCACCGGCGAGCGGACTCCCGGGCGGCGGCTGGCGAACGGTCAGCGCTCCCGCATCCGGACGTGGGACCGCGCGACCGGGGCCGTGCGCACGGTGCACGAGTCGCGGGACCGGCTGTACGAGGCGCCCAACTGGACGCACGACGACCGCCTGTTGGTGAACGGCGACGGGCTCCTGTGGACCCTCCCCGTCGACGGGTCGACGGCGCCCGAGGCCGTCGCCGCCCAGGGGCTGCCCGACGTGAACAACGACCACGTCCTCTCCCCCGACGGCGCCACCGTGTTCGCGTCGGCGAACGACTGGCGCGTCTGGGAGGTCCCCCTCGCCGGCGGCGTCGCCCGCCAGGTCACCGCCGACGACGGCGCGATGCACTTCCTGCACGGCGTCAGCCCCGACGGACGTCGGCTCGGCTACATACGGCTGGAGCCCGCCGGCGACGACTGGTGGGCCTCGGCCACCGTGCACACCGTCTCCACCGACGGGCGCGACGACATCGCCGTCACCACCGACCCGGGTCCCGCCGACGGGTGCGAGTGGACGCCGGACGGGGCCTGGATCGTCTTCAACACCGAGCGGTTCTCCGACACCCCGGGGCACGCCCAGCTCGCCCGGATCAGGCCGGACGGCACCGGCCTCGAACAACTCACCTTCGACGAGCGCGTGAACTGGTTCCCGCACCCCGCCCCCACCGGCGACGTCGCCGTCTACCTCAGCTACCCGCCGGGCACGACGGGCCATCCGGCCGATCTGCCCGTCGAGCTCCGGCTGGTCTCGACGGAGGCGTGGCGGGAGCCGACGACGCTCGTCGCGCTCGACGGCGGCCAGGGCACGATCAACGTGCCCAGCTGGGCGCCCGACGGGTCCGGGTTCGCGTTCGTCGACTACCCCTTCGACCGGCAGCCCGACTGACGCGGCCGGCCGCGGGGCCGCGGGTGCCGGGAAGAGGGGGATCGGCGGGCCGTGGCTGGGG
>NZ_SMKI01000709.1 GCF_004348415.1 Streptomyces hainanensis | reverse complement strand
CCATCGACCCGAACGTCTCGGGCTGGGCGGACTCGGCGGTGCCGGAGCCCGAGGCGTTCGGGTCGATGGAGGGCGACTCGCCGCCGGAGGAGAGCCCGGCCTGGGCGCCGCAGACCGGCCAGGCGCCCGGGCCCTGCATGGAGAGCAGCACCTCGGCGGCGGCGATCTGCTGGTCCTTGGAGGCGAGGTCGGCGCGCTCGGCGTACTGGGTGCCGCCGGCGGCGGCCCAGCTGGACTGGGAGAACTGGAGGCCACCGTAGTAGCCGTTGCCGGTGTTGATGGCCCAGTCGCCGCCGGACTCGCACTGGGCGACGGCGTCCCAGGTCTCGACGGAGGCGGCGCTGGCGCCGGTGGCGGAAAGCATCGGGATCGCGACGGCGGCGCCGGTGACGCCGGCCGCGGCGGCTATGCGGGTCGGCCGGGACGGACGACGGTGACGACCATTGCCCCTGAACAGCATGACGTTCCTTCTCACCGACGCCTACGAGGTGAGCTGTCGGGTTCGGGCGTGGTGAGTTGCCCGGCCTCGGGGAGCGTTGGCTCCCCGCGACTTCACCCCGAGTCGGTCCGGCCCGCGAGGGCGCGGCACGACGGCCACGGCCCGGCCACGGTGGCCGCCGGGCGTGGTGGGTCCCCCGCTCCTGCCTGCGGTGGTGCGCGATGGTGGTCCCCTCGGCCGGCGGCAGGATTCGGCGTTACGGCCTCGGTGCCCGACGCGAAAGCCGGGCGGGGGAAACTAAACACACCCCGCCTAACGATTCAAGAACGATGAAGATCGCCCGCGCACGAGGACTTGACAGGGGCGGTGACCAACTCCCGCAGGCCACAAGGGAATCGGGCACTTCGGGGCAGGATGACACGCGTGGGGCGAACGAGACGATGGTCACATCCGACGCCCGGCCGAAGTCACCCCGGGGTGAACCGGCTTAACGGCCGGTGGAACTCAAGTCGCCCTGCTGGTCGCCGAGAATATCGCCGGCATTGTCGGCAATGCCCGATTGGCTGGACCGGTAGAGGTCGACCCAACTGCCGGAGAGGCCGCCGCTGTCGCCCGGAATGTCCAACAGCGAGGGACCGCCGGCACCGGACCCGGACGACCCGGAAGACCCGGACGACCCGGCGCCGCCGGTCGCCTCCGGAGTCCCGGTCGCCCCGGGCGTCTCCGTGGCATCGGTGGCCTCGGCGGTCTCGGTCGTCTCGCCCGGCCCGGTGGCCTCCGGGGTCGGGGTCTGGGTGGCGCCCGAGGACTCGACCGGGGCCCGCTCCTCGTCGCCCGGCCTGGGCACGTCGAGGTCCCGCAGCCGCTTCAGCAACTCCCTGATCCGGACCGTGTCGGAGTCGTGCTCCGCCCGCTCGGTCGCCGTGCCGCCCGAAGCCCCGGCCCCGCCGGAACCCTCGGCCGCCTCGCCGGTGCCCGACTCGGTCGGGGTGCCCGGGTCCGCCGGGGTGGTCGGCGCGTCCGGCGTGGCCGTGGCGTCGTCCGTCGGGGCGGTCGTCGAGTCCTCGGGGCCGCCGATCTCCTCCTCGGCCTGGGCCTCCTCGGCCTCCTCGGCCCAGTCGATGTCGTCGCCCGGCTCGTCGCGGAACTCCGGCCACAGGCCGGTCAGCACCGCGCACCCGGGGAACGCCTGCTCGCCGCGGTCCGCGAGCATCCGGCCGGCGACCGTGACCTGCTGGAACCGGCTGGCCAGGTCGGGACGCATGGCGAACTCGCGCCCGCCGTACCGCTCCCAGTCGTCCAGGGTGAGCTGGAGCCCGCCGTACCGGCCGTTGCCCTGGTTGGCGCTCCACAGGCCGCCGCTCTCGCACTGCGCGGCGCTGTCCCATGTCTCGTCACTCACGGCGTTGGCGGCCCCGGCGCCCAAGAGCGGCAGGGCTATGCCCGCGCCGGTGACCCCGGCAGCGACGACGAAGGCCGGAGCCTGTCGCGGGCGACGATGACGACCAGTCCCGGAGCGCATCTGAAGGGCCTCCCAAAACGAACATTGATGCGGTTGAGGGGAACCTAGCTCCCCCTGCCACACGATCACAAGTCAATCCCACCAAGATCACGTGTGGATCACATCGCTGACGCTCCGTCACCCCTGGCCATCGGCTCGGCGGTGAACACCACCGGCAGTTCGCGCAGCCCACGCATGATCAGCCCACCCCGCCACCGCAGTTCGACCACGTCGGCCGCCAACCGCAGACCGGGCAGCCTGGACAGCAACTCCCCCAGGGCCGCCCGCGCCTCGAGACGCGCCAACGGCGCCCCCAGGCAGTAGTGGATGCCGTGGCCGTACCCCAGGTGCGGATTCCGCGTCCGCCCCAGGTCCAGCCGGTCCGGGTCGGGAAACCGCGCCGGATCCCGGTCGGCCGCCGCCAACACCACGAGCACCGGATCGCCGCGCTCCACCCGCTGCCCGCCCAACGTCAGCGGCTCGCTCGCGAACCGCCAGGTCGCCAACTCCACGGGACCGTCGAAACGCAGCAGCTCCTCGACGGCCGCCGCCGCGGCCGACCCGCGGCTCGACCCCGGCCTCGGCGTGGTCAGCCGGATGTGCCACGAGCCGCGGGTGGCGGCCGCCGTCATCGACGAACTCCTCGCCCCCTGGCGGGCCTCGGGCGCCGTCA
>NZ_SMKI01000708.1 GCF_004348415.1 Streptomyces hainanensis | reverse complement strand
GGTCGGTGCGGGTGGGGTTGGCGATCCGGTAGGGCGCGCCGGAGCGGCGGGCGGCCAGCAGGTCGGTGTCGGCGGTGGAGAGCAGCAGCACGGTCATGGCGCTCCCGGCGGGATGAAGGGGAGGCCGCGGGGCGCGCCCTCCTCGATGAGCCGCAGCAGGGCGGCGGTGTCGGCGTGTTCCTCGATCAGGTCGCCGAGGCGGTCGAGTTGGCGCTCGCGGAGCGCGCCGAACGAGGTGTCGGGGGCCGGGGTGAAGTCGCGTCCCGCGTCGGCCGCGACCCGCCGCAGGAAGGCGCGGCGGAAGCCGTCTGACTCGAGCGAGCCGTGCCAGTGGGTGCCCCACACGGCGCCGACGCGGCAGCCGTCGAGGAAGGGTTCGCCGCCGAGCACCTCGGCGACGCCGTGGTGGATCTCGTAGCCGGCGACCGGTTCGCCGAGCGCCCGCCCCTCGGGTCTGGCCAGGGTCTTCTCGGGCGCGAACCGCACCCGCAGCGGCAGCAGGCCGAGCCCCGGCACGGTGCCGGCCCGCGACTCGACCTCGTCCTCGATGCGCTCGCCCAGCAGTTGGAAGCCGCCGCAGACGCCCAGCACGGGCCGGCCGGCCGCGGCGCGGCGGGCCAGCGCGTCGGCCAGGCCGCGCTCCCGCAGCCAGGCCAGGGCCCGCACGGTGCCGCGGGTGCCGGGCAGCACCACCAGGTCGGCGTCGGCGACCTCGGCCGGCCGGTCGGTGAACCGGACCGCGACGCCGGGTTCGGCGGCCAGCGCGTCGACGTCGGTGAAGTTGGACATCAGCGGCACCTGAACCACCGCCACGCGCAACGTCTCGGTGCCGTGCGGCGGCGTCCCGGGGGCGGCGTCGGGCGGCGAGATCCGCAGCCCGTCCTCCGCGTCGATGCCCAGGCCGGCCAGGAACGGCAGCACGCCGAGCACCGGCCGGCCGGTCACGCCGCGCAGCATGGCGAGGCCGGGGGCGAGCAGCGCGGGGTCGCCGCGGAACCTGTTGACCAGGTAGCCGGCGACGAGCCGCTGGTCCTCGGCGGCGAGCAGGGCGGTGGTGCCGAAGAACGCGGCGAACACCCCGCCGCGGTCGATGTCGCCGACGACCACGACGGGCAGTGACGCGGCCCTGGCGAGCCCCATGTTGACGATGTCGCCGCGGCGCAGGTTGATCTCGGTCGGGCTGCCGGCGCCCTCGCAGACCACGACGTCGAACTCCGCGCGCAGGGTGGCCAGGCAGTCGGTGACGGTTCCCAACAGCCGGGCCCGGCGGGCGCGGTGGTAGCCGGTGGCGGACACCTCGCCCACCGCCCGGCCGAGCAGCACGACCTGGCTGCCGCGCTCGCCGCCCGGCTTGAGCAGCACCGGGTTCATCAGCGCGGTGGGCTCGGTGCGGGCGGCGGCGGCCTGCATCGCCTGGGCGCGGCCGATCTCGGCGCCGTCCCGGGTGACGAACGAGTTGAGGGACATGTTCTGGGCCTTGAAGGGCGCCACCCGCAGCCCCCTCCTGGCCAGCCAGCGGCAGATCCCGGCGGTGACCACGGTCTTGCCGGCGTCGGACGTGGTGCCGGCGACCAGCAGCGCGCCGCCGGTCACCGGGCTCGTCCCGGGGCGAGCGCGGCGACCGCGCAGAGCGCCGTCGCCAGCGCGCCCACCCGGCGGGAGAGGGCGACCGCGCGTGCCACGTCCGCGGGGCGTGGCGGGCGGCCCGCCGCGTTGAGCACCGGGCGGTGCTCGACGCGGCCGCCGTAGGAGAGGGTGCCGCCGAGCCGCAGGCCGAGCGCGCCGGCGAACGCGGCCTCCACGACGCCGGCGTTGGGGCTGGGGTGGCGGGGTCCGTCGGCCCGCCACGCGGTCAGGGCGGCGGCCGGTCGGGGGCCGGCGCACACGGCGAGCGCGGCGGTCAGCCGGGCGCCCGGCCAGCCGACCAGGTCGTCGAGGCGGGCCGCCGCCCAGCCGAACCGCAGGTAGCGCGGCGAGCGGTGACCCACCATGGCGTCCAGCGTGTTGACGGCGCGGAACGCCGCCACGCCGGGGGCGCCGCCGGCGGCCGCCCAGACCAGGGCGCCCACCACCGCGTCCGAGGTGTTCTCGGCGACCGACTCCACGACGGCCCTGGCCAGCCCGTCGGCGTCGAGTTCCCGGGGGTCGCGGCCGCACAGCCTGGGCAGCAGCGCGCGGGCGGTGGCCAGGTCGCCGGACTCCAGGGCGCGGGCGACCCGCAGGGCCTCCCGGGCCAGCGAGGTGCCGCCGAGCGCCGCCCAGGTCACGGCCGCCGCCGGCAGCGCCCGGGCCGCGGGCCGCCGGCGGGTGGGCGCCGCGGCGGGCAGGGCGGTGAGCGCCGCCGCCGCGGCGGCGGCGCCGGCGACGCACAGTGCGACGTGGGCCGCGCCGGCGGCCCGGCTGTCCCGCCAGAGGCGGCGTTCCAGGGCGGCGGCGATCCGGCCGAAGCCGGCGACGGGATGGCCGCGGCGCGGGTCGCCGACCACCAGGTCGGCGAGGTAGCCGAGGACGAGGGCCTGGCCGCGGAGGGCGGGCCCCCGGCCGCGCGCCACGGTCTGCGGTGCGCGCATCGACTCAGCCGGCCGGGCTCACGCTCCGACGGGCGGGGACGGGGG
>NZ_SMKI01000707.1 GCF_004348415.1 Streptomyces hainanensis | reverse complement strand
GGGACGGGGAGCATCGTGTGCCCGGAGGTGGTGGTGGGTGCGGTGCCGGCGGCGGCGCAGGCGGAGGTGGATCGGGAGTTGGCGTTGTTGCAGACGCAGATCGACGAGGCGAACGCGCGGTTGGTCGACACCGTCGGTGAGGGCGGCCCGAACTTCGTGCAGAACGCGATCCTCGGCCCGTTGGAGGACAAACGGGTGGCGACGTTGGATCGGATTCGGATTTCGATCGAGCGGCAGGGCGAGGTCGCGCCGGCCGGCCTCCAGGCGCTGGCCACCTGCTCGCTCGGCTAACGGCCGAGCGGGCCACCGCGCCAGGTGGGGAACGGCGCCTGGCCGGTGGCCGTGGCGAACGCGGCCTCGGCGGCGAGCGCGGTGGAGTCGAGGATCGGCAGCGGCGAGTCGTCGGGACGGACGAGCAGCGGGAGCTCGGTGCACACCAGGGCCACCGCGTCACAGCCCCGGGCCGCCAGCCGTTCGATGATCCGAACGATGGCGGCGCGGGACGCGTCGGCGAAGACGCCGTTCAGCAGCTCCTCGAAGATGATCGTGTCCACGGTCTCGCGGTCCGCCGCCTCCGGCACCTCGGCCGCGACGCCGTGCCGGGCGAGGGCGTCGGCGTAGAGCGTGGAGCCCATCGTGAAGCGGGTGCCGAGCACGCCCACCCTCCCCCAGCTCCGCTGGGAGGTGCCCCCATGCCGGCCGTCCCGCGCGGCGCGGGCGGCGACGACGTCCGGCAGGTTGAGGCCGGGCAGGGCGAGCTCGGGTCCGGGGCGCTGGAGTGCCAGGTGGGCGGTGTTGTCCGGGCAGACGAAGAAGGCCGCGCCGGCGGCCGCCAGCCGCTCGGCGCTGGTGGCGAGGATCGTCCGGACCGCGTCGTGGTCGCCGGCGTCCCAGGCCGGCATGGCGCGGGCCAGTGGCACGAGGTCGAGCGTGACGTCGGGGTGGTCGTGCGGGCCGAGCGCGCGGAAGCCCCGTTGGCAGAAGTTCTGGAAGCAGAGCGCGGCGCCCTCGGCGCTGTGGGCGAGTATCCCGAGGTGGTGATTCACGATGGCTGCTCCGGTCGTCGTCTCTTCCGTTCGGCGTAACGAACGGTTGGCCGGTATGGTGGAGGGAAGGGCGAGCGTTCGTCAAGCCGAACGACAGGGCGGGCGCCAGGCCCAACAGCAGGTCGAGCGACGGAGGGTGAGGAGCGCGCGCATGGCGGGCAAGCCGGATCTGGGGGCGCGGATCGCCGAGTCGATCCGGCGGGAGCGGGAGCGCGCGGGCCTGTCGCTGAGCGCGCTGGCGGCGCGGGCCGGGATCGCCAAGTCCACGCTGTCCCAGCTGGAGGCGGGCGCGGGCAACCCGAGCGTGGAGACGCTGTGGGCCATCGGCGTCGCGCTCGACCTGCCGTTCAGCGCGTTCGTCGACCCGCCGCGCCCCCGGGTGCGGCTGGTGCGGGCCGGCGAGGGCCCGGTGACCCGCGCGGAGCGGGCCGACTACGCGGCCGCGCTCCTCGCCTCCTGCCCGCCGGGCGCCCGCCGCGACGTCTACCGGATCACGGCCGGCCCGGGCGAGGCCAAGCGGTCACAGCCGCATCAGCCCGGCACCGTCGAACACGTGATCCTGTCCGCCGGCCGCGCCAGGGTCGGCCCCGCTTCTGCCCCGGTCGAGCTCGCCGCCGGCGACTACCTGGCCTTCCCCGGCGACTCCCCCCACCTCTTCGAGGCCCTGGAACCGGGCACGGCGGCGGTGATCGTCATGGAGCACCCGTAGCCGAGGCGGCGCACCGTCAGCCCGACGTCCGGTGGCCGCCGCGGGCGCCGTCCTGGTCCCGGGGTCCGCGACCGGGCCCCGGGAGGACAGGACGGAAGCGGGCGCCTAGCCGACGTCGAAGCGGTAGTCGCCCCGCAGCAGGTCGCTCAGGTCGGCGCCCGAGGTCAGTTCCTCGGGGGCCAGGCCGCGGCGGAACAGCAGGCCGCCGGCGGCGATGCCGCCGAGCGTCAGCCGCTCGCCCTCCCGGCGCAGCCAGGTGCCCTCGCGCAGCCCGACCACCGGCACGTCGTTCTCCTCCAGGAACTGCTCCAGGCGCTCGGCGCGGCTCTCGCCCATGTGCGCCGTGTCGGGTTTGGCGTCCAGGTAGTGCGGGTTGATCTGGAACGGCACCAGGTCGAGCGCGGCGAACGCCGGGGGCTGGACGATCGGCATGTCGTTGGTGGTGCGCAGCGTGGGGCAGGCCATGTTGGTGCCCGCGCTCGACCCCAGGTACGGCAGGTCGCCGGCGGCCACCCGCTCCCGGATGGCCGGCACCAGGCCGTGCTCGTGCAGGGCCTTCAGCAGCCGGAAGCTGTTCCCGCCGCCGACGAACACCGCCTCCGCCTCGCGGACGGCGGCCGCCGGTTCCGACGCGGTGTGGGCGCCGGTCACGGTGACGCCGAGCGGGGCGAGGGCGGTGGCGACCTGCGCGGTGTAGCCGGCGTGGTCGGCGAGCGCGTACGGCACGAACAGCAGGCTGCGGGCGCCGTCGAGCAGCGCGGCGATCTCCTCGGTGGCGTGCTCCAGGTAGCGGTGCCCGGGGGCGGTGGAGTTGGACAGCAGCAGCAGGCGCATGGGGCTTCTCTCTCGTCGGGGTGTCAGGCGG
>NZ_SMKI01000706.1 GCF_004348415.1 Streptomyces hainanensis | reverse complement strand
GGCGAGGCGCCTTCCGCCCGCCGCCACCCCTCACCCGCTCACCGGACGCCCGTCAGGCGGGCACGTCCTGGATCAGCCACAGGCGATCCATGCTCCACCACGGGTCGAGGAGGGTCACCCAACTGTCGCCGTGGTCCGGGTGGGTGAGCCCGACGACGAAGCGGGAATCCTTGAGCCCGATCTGGTAGTACTCCCCTTTCTTACGGAGTTCCCACTGGTCCTGCGCGTCGGCCAGCGGGCCGACCTCCAGCAGGATCGGCCCCTGGTATCTGACGTTCTCGTAGATCGCGGCGGCCTCGCTCTTGCGCAGCGGCTCCATGTAACGCCCGCTGCTGACGTGCCCGATGACGAAGGTGTCGTCGGCGGCCTTGGCGAAGGTCCACCGATGGTTGCCCTCGAGCTCACCGTGGTCCGCACGCAGCGCCTTCATGTGCTGTCGTTTGTTGATGAAGGAGTCGGGGATCAGCACGCCACCTGAGTGGGCGCTCACGATCATCTTCTCCCCGGAGACCAGGTCCTCCAGGTCCATGGCCATCATGCCCTCGCTTTGCGCTCGTGGGTCGGTCCACCAGGACAATCCCCACAACAGGGCCGATCGGCCCATCATTTCACCCGCAACGGTTAATTAGTGTCATTACGCTCTCCTCACACAATGCGGCCCGACC
The DNA here is from genome assembly GCF_004348415.1 of Streptomyces hainanensis. Classification (GTDB taxonomy): domain Bacteria; phylum Actinomycetota; class Actinomycetes; order Streptomycetales; family Streptomycetaceae; genus Streptomyces; species Streptomyces hainanensis. The sequence continues at coordinate 1,958 of NZ_SMKI01000706.1, read as the reverse complement.
GGTCCTCGTCGGCGGCCCTGCGGAGCTTGAGCACCTGGTCGGCGCGCAGCGCCAGCCGGCCCTCCGGGTGCGGCATGCCGTGCAGCCGGGTGTCGGCGAGGAGCAGCCGCCACTCCCCCGCCGGCAGGTCGAGCTGTGCGAGCACCTCGTCGGGGGTGAGGGAACCCATCTCGTGGTGGTGCTCCGGCGCCCAGGCCGGCGGAGCGCCGTGCCAGCCGACGAGGAACACCCCGCCGGGCGCCACCAGCCCGGCGGCCGGGCGCAGCACCTCACGGACCGGCATGCGGTCGGGCAGGTAGAGGTAGTGGGAGCTGACCAGGTCGAACGGGCCGTCCGGCAACGCGGAGGTGAGGTCGCGGTGGAGCCAGTCGATCCGGTCGTCGAGGCCGGCCCGCCGGGCGTCCTCGGCGCCGCGGGCGAGCGCCGTGCCGGAGATGTCGACGGCCGTGACGCGCCAGCCGCGGCCGGCCAGCCAGAGCGCGTCACCGCCCTCGCCGCAGCCGAGGTCGAGGACCCGCCCCGGCGGCAGCTCGGCCGCCTCCGCGACCAGGTCGGGGTTGGGCCTGCCGCTGAACTTCCGCTCGGCCGACCGGTACATCTCCTCCCAGATCCGCTCGTGCTCCCGGTTCACCGGGCCTCCACCGACCCGGCGCGGGCCGCGGCCACGGCGCGGCGGGTGTCCGCGGCGACCAGGTCGTGGTTGATGACGGCGGCGGCGCGGACGCCGGCCGCGGCCGAGCCGATGACCTGCTCGCCGAGCTGGGTGACGTTGCCGGCGACCCACACGCCGGGCACCTCGGTGGCGCCCGTCGGGTCGGCCGCGATCCGGCTGCCGACGACGTGTCCGCCCATCTCCTGCGGTTCCGGCGTCAGGCCGAGGCCGGCGAGCAGGGCGCCGCGGGCGGCGAAGTGGGGCGCGACCGCGAGGGCCCGCGCCGGCATGGTGCGCCCGTCGGCCAGCGTCACCCCGTCGAGCCGGTCGTCCCGCACCGCGAGGCCCACGACCGGGCCGTCCACCACGGCGATCCCCCGGGCGGCGAGCCGCTCGCGCTGCTCCGCGTCGGGCTCGGGAGCGGTGTGCCGGAAGAGCGTGACGTCCGCGCTCCACTGCCGCCACAGCAGCGCCTGCTCGACGGCCAGCGGGCCGGTGCCGAGCACGCCGATCGGCTGGTCGCGCACCTCCCAGCCGTGGCAGTACGGGCAGTGCAGCACGTCCCGCCCCCAGCGCTCCCGCAGTCCTTCGAGCTCGGGCAACTCGTCCACGAGACCCGTGGTCACCAGCAGCCGGTCGGCCAGCACCGAGGAACCGTCGTCCAGCCGCAGCCGGAAGCCGCCCTCCGCCAGCCGCTCGGCGGCCACCACGGTGCCGTCGGCGAAGCGGGCGCCGTAGCCGGCGGCCTCGCGGCGCGCCCGGGCCAGGAACTCGGCCGGCGGGACGCCCTCGTGCCCCGGGTAGGCGTGGATGCCGCTCGCGGGCGCGTTGCGCGGCTGCCCCGCGTCGATCACCAGCACCGAGCGCCTGGCCCTGGCGAGCACCAGCGCCCCGCCCAGGCCGGCGGCGCCGCCACCGACGACCACCGCCTCGTAGCGCGGCTCGGCGTTATCCACCTTTACGTCTGACATGTTCGTTACCTCCGTTCACTGGCGATGGTGGATCCACCCCTGCCGACTTGACAAACCTCGTTGCCGCATCGGCAAATGGATGTCATGGCGGACGACGAGCTGGCCTCGGTGCTGGGTGGGGTGGGCGCACGGCTGCGGGCGCTCCGCCAGGAGCAGGGCGGCACGCTGGCCCAGCTGAGCGCGGCCACCGGGATCTCGGTGAGCACCCTGTCGCGGCTCGAGTCCGGGCTGCGCAAGCCCACCCTGGAACTGCTGCTGCCGCTGGCCAGGGCCTACCGGGTCCCGCTCGACGAACTGGTCGGCGCCCCGGAGACGGCCGACCCCCGGATCCGCCC
>NZ_SMKI01000705.1 GCF_004348415.1 Streptomyces hainanensis | reverse complement strand
CCGGTACCCCGTGCGGAGCGCCGCCCCCGAGCGCCCCGCACGGGGTACGCCCATGTTCGAACCCCCGGCCGCGCGGGAAGCCATTTCACCGGTCGGGTGATACGAGGGCGTGCGCCGGCTTTCCGTCGGGCGGGCCCGGTGGGGATCGGGCATGGACGAATCCAGCCGCGGCGGACACCGCCGAGGGCGAGCCGTCGCCGGCGCGGCGTCGTGAAGGCCAGGGAGGCACTGGCCGACGCGCTGGCCGCCGCCGGCTTCGACACCGTCTTCGCGCTGCTCGGCGCGGCCAACCAGGACCTGCTGTGCGACCTCCAGGACCGGCTCGGACTACGGGTGGTGCACGGCCGGCACGAGAGCGCCGTCGTGAGCATGGCCGACGGCTACGCCCGCTTCACCGGCCGCCCCGCGGTGGCCACCGTCACGGCGGGCCCGGGACTCACCAACACCGGCACCGCGCTCGCCGTGGCCCGCAGCCACCGCTCACCCGTGCTGCTGCTGGCCGGCGACACCCCGGCCGGCGAACTCCGCAACCCCCAGCACCTACGCCAGGACGCCTTCGCCCGCGCCCTCGGCTGCCGGACCGCCACGCTGCGCCGCGCCGCCGACCTGCCCACCGTCTGGCGCGCCGCCCGGGCCACGCTCGCCCGCGGCGCGCCCTTCGTGCTCAACCTGCCGGCCGACGTCCAGCAGGACCGGGTGCCGTGGCGGCCGGGCGACGAGCCGCCCGAACGGCGGCGCCCGCCGAGGCGGCCGCACGCCACCCGCGTCGAGGCGGCGGCGCGGCTGCTCGCCGACGCCCGGCGGGTCGGCATCCTGGCCGGCCGCGGCGCGCTCGCCGCCGGGCCCGCGCTCCGCGAACTGGCCGACGCCCTCCCCGCCGTGCTCACCACCACGCTGCCGGCCAACGGCCTGTTCGCCGGCCACCCGCACGACGCCGGCGTGTGCGGCGGCCTCGGCGACGGCCGCGCCGGGCCCGCGCTCGCCGACTGCGACACCCTGCTCGCCGTCGGCACCAGCCTGCACCCGCTGTCCGTCCCCCCACTCGCCCCGGCCACCACGCTGCTCCGCGTCGACCGGGCCGCCGGCGACCCGGCCGACGGGCCCCGGCCGGCCCTGACCCTCCACGGCGACGCGGCGCCCACCGTGCGCCGGCTCGCCGACCTGCTCGGCCGGGACCGGCGACCCGGGCCGTCCCTCCGACTCCCCGACCGCGCCTCTCCCGACCCCCGGCCCTACCAGGACACCGCCGACACCCTCGACCCCCGGCACGCGCTCCTGGCCCTCGTCCCGCTGCTGCCGCCCGGCCACGGCGTCGTCGTCGGCGGCGGCCACGCCGCGCTGACCGCCTGCCAGTCGCTGCCGGCCCCGAGCCCGCTCGCCTGGACGTGCGTCAGCACGGACTTCGGCGCCATCGGCCAGGCCCTGCCCGTCGCCGTCGGGGCCTGCTTCGCCCGGGCCGGAAGCCGCGTCGTGCACGTCACCGGGGACGGCGACCTGATGATGTCCCTCGCCGAACTCGACACCGCCGTCCGCTACCGCCTGCCGCTGACCGTGGTGGTCCTCAACGACCAGGGCTTCGGGCAGGAACGGCACAACCTGCGCCGCACCGCCGCCGGGCCGGGACCCGCCGACCACCCGTCCCCCGACCTGGCCGCGCTGGCCTCGGCGTTCGGCGCCGCCGGCCACCGGATCGAGGGCCCCACCGAACTCGCCGAGCTCCACGCCGCGATGGCCCACCGCGAGGGCCCGGTCCTGGTCGACATCCGCGTCAACCCCGCCTACCGCAACCCGGCCTCCGAAGCCGTGGCCCGCGCCCTCTCGCACGGGGGCCCTGCGGGCCGGCCCTGACCGACGCCGAGCCCCGCGCCGGGCCGCCGCCCGGGGGGCTCCGGACCCCTGCGAGGGCGGGCCTGCCGTCCCTGCGGCGCGGCCGAGGTCCCGGCAGCTCGGCACGCCTCGCGGCCTCGTCGCCGCCATGGCGCGCTGTGGCGCGGGGCCGTCCGTGGCCGAGGGCCTGTGTTCGCTCGACGGCTCGGCGTGCTTCCGCCGGCGGGCGAGCCCGCCTACCCTGCGCTGTCACACGGCCCGCTGCCCGGCGGCGGATGCCTGCGCCGCGTGCGGCTGTCGACCGCCCTGCCCTGGTCGCTGCGCGCGCCTGTGCGTGCGGACGGCGTCGGCGTGACGAACCGGTGAGTTCCCTCGCCGCTGGCCATGGTCATCGTGCGCCGCTCGGCCCGCTGCCCGGTGGCGGTGGACGCTTGCGCCCCGGGTGGTCGCGTGCGGCTGACGGCTGCCCTGCCTGGTTGCCGCGCACGCCTGCGCGAGCGCATCGCGTCGGTGCGACCATACGGCGAACTCCCTTGGACACCAGCCACGGTCACCGGGCGCCTGCCGGCGAGCCCGCGCCGGGCAACGCGCTGCGCCGCCCGGCGGCCGACGCCTGCGCGAGCAGGCGATCCGCGGACCGAGCCCGGCGTCGCCGCCGCTACCGCCCGGTGCGCGCGGCGCCGGCGCCTGGCCCCGCGCAGCCGCCCGTGCGGCGCATCGGCTCGGTGGTCGTGGAGGGGGACGGGCCCCTGGTGGTGCGCGAGAAGACGCATCTCGCCGCACCCATGTCGCTCGACCAGGCGC
>NZ_SMKI01000704.1 GCF_004348415.1 Streptomyces hainanensis | reverse complement strand
ACGTAGTGCCGCGGCGGCAGGATCCGCAGGGCCGTCATGTCCTCGCGGAACAGGGTGGTCTCGCGCTCGGCGAGCGCCGCGTTGCCCACCAGGTTCGCCACCAGGTGGCGCAGCAGCACCGGACGCGCTGCAACGCAGTCTCGGCAGCGAGGAACGGGCCGACCGGTTCTACGACGACCAGGTCCTCGACCATCTCAACGACCAGATGCGGGAGTTCGTCGGCCGCCAGGAGATGTTCTTCCTGGCCACGTCGGACCGCCACGGCGAGTGCGACAACAGCTTCCGCGCCGGCCCGCCCGGCTTCCTGCGGGTGCTCGACCCCAAGTCCCTGGTCTACCCCGAGTACCGGGGGAACGGGGTGCACGCCTCGCTCGGCAACATCTCCGAGAACCCCCACGCCGGGCTGCTGCTCCTCGACTTCGAGCGGGCCCGCATCGGCCTGCACATCAACGGCCGCGCCCGGATCGTCCCGGACGCCGAGCTGCGCGCCCGCCACCCCGGGCTGCCGACCGACACCGCCCCCGGCCGGCGCACCGAGCTGTGGGTGCGGATCGACGTCGAGGAGGCGTACATCCACTGCGCCAAGCACATCCCCCGGCTGGTCAAACCGCCCAAGGACGCCGAGCGCGCCTGGGGCACCGACGACTACAAGCGGAAGGGCGGCGACTTCTTCGGCGCCGCCCGGGACGCCCAGGTGCGCCGCGCCCACGAGCTCAGCGGCCGTACGACACCGCCGGCACTGCCGTCCGGGCAGCTCGCCCTGCCCTCGGCACCGACGCCGCCCCCACCGGACGCGGAGGCCTGGCGCGAGGAGGCCAGGCGGGCCCTGGAGCGCGCCGAGCAGGCGGGCGGCTTCGTCGGCGGCAACTGGTTCGGCAACCAGGGCTGACCGGCCGCGCGCCACACCGCCTGGGCGTGGGCGTGCCCGCTCAGACGAGATCGGGGGCGAGCAGCGCGTGGACGCCCTCGATGTTCCCGACCAGGAACACCCTGAGCGACGCCGGCACCAGGTTCACCGAGGCCAGGCCCTCCGGCGTGAAGGGCAGCCGCACGATCTCGTACGTGCCGCGCGGCTCCTCGACTTCGGGGCCGTGCCGCAGCGCCGGATCGATGGCGGCCAGCCGGCAGGCGAAGAAGTGCTGCACCTTGAGCCCCGGCGGGGTGTCCTCGCCGGGCTCCGGCACGTGCCGGACGGTGTCGACGAAGGCCGGGACCACGTCGACGACCTTGGCGCCCAGCTCCTCCAACACCTCGCGGTGCAGGGCCGAGACGACCGTCGCGTCCTCGGGCTCCACGCCGCCCCCCGGCGTGATCCAGTAGGGCTCGTGCCCGGATCTGACGCGCTTGATCACGACCAGCGAGGGGCCGGCGGCCGTCGACTCGTCGAGCAGGATGGCGCGGGCGGTGCGTTTGACCACGGGTCGTGCTGGGGTCATGAGAGTCATGTGGCCCGCGAGCCGGCGGACGAAACGTCCAACGCCCGGTTCAGATCGGCGATCAGGTCGGCCGCGTCCTCGACGCCGACGGACAGCCGCACGAACCCCTCGGGCACGTCGTCCCCACCCCACCTGCCGCGCCGCTCCGCCGTCGACCTGACCCCGCCGAAGCTGGTGGCGTCGGAGACCAGGCGCAGCGCGCCGAGGAACCGGTCGGCGAACTCCCGGTCGGGCAGCGTGAAGGAGACCACACAGCCGAAGTGGCGCATCTGCCGGGCCGCGACGGCGTGCCCCGGATCGTCCGGCAACCCCGGGTACCGCACCCCGCTCACCTCGGGCCGCTCGCGCAGCGCGCGGGCGACGGCCAGCGCGTTGGCGTCCTGCCGCTCGACCCGCAGCTGGAGCGTGGCGATCCCCCGGTGCGCCAGCCACGCCTCCATCGGCCCGAGGATCGCCCCGCTCTCGGTACGCCAGGCGCGCACCGCGTCGAGCAGTTCCGGATCGCGGGCGGCGACATAGCCGAGCAGCACGTCGCCGTGCCCGTTCAGCGCCTTCGTGCCGCTGGCGATCGACAGGTCGGCGCCGAGCGCGAGCGGCCGCTGCCCGAGCGGGGTGGCCAGCGTGTTGTCCACGACGAGCAGCGCGCCGTGCGCGTGCGCGGCCTCGGCGAGGCGCCGGATGTCACAGACGTCGAGCCCCGGATTGGACGGCGTCTCCACCCACACGACACGGGTGTCGTCGTCGATCACCGCCACCTGCGCGTCGTTCCCGGTGGGGGCGGTCCGCACCGTGATCCCGAACCCCTGGAGCCGCTCGCGGACCCGCGGCAGCAGCTGGTAGCCGTCCGACGGCAGCACGGCCGCGTCGCCCGGCCGCAGCAGGCCGAACAGCACGGCGGTCGTGGCCGCCATCCCCGACGGGAACACCACCGCCCCCACGGCCTCCTCCAGCTCGGCGATCCCCGCCTCGAGCGCCGTCCAACTGGGATTGCCCTGCCGGCCGTAGGCGTAGGTCGCGACGGCCGGGTCCCCCGGCAGATGAAAATGCGACGCGAACGTGGGCCCCGGCAGGGGCGCGGCATAAGGCTCGCCCTCCGGCACGCCGGCGCGCACGGCGCGAGTTCCGTCACCGGTCATGGTTGACCACCTCCGTGGACGACTGTAGATCCGCCGGGCCCTTCCCGGGCGGGGTGGGGCGGCTGTTCCCCACCC
>NZ_SMKI01000703.1 GCF_004348415.1 Streptomyces hainanensis | reverse complement strand
GCCCACCCCTACACCCGGGCCCTGTTGGCCGCCTCACTGCCCGAACGTCCCTCGGCCGACGTCGAGTTCGGCACGCTGCGCGGCGAGCCGCCGAGCCCGCTCGACCCGCCGGCCGGCTGCCGGTTCCGGCAGCGCTGCGACCTCGCCAGGGAGCGGTGCGCCACCGAGGCGCCGGCGCCGTCCCCGGCCGAAGGCCCAGGCCACGCCGTCTCCTGCCACTACTGGAACTCCTGACCGACCGGTCACCGGCCGGCGCCCGACCACCACGAACGCGAGGAAGCAGCCGATGCGCACAGGGATCGACAACCAGACGGGCGCCACCCGGGCGGCCGTCGCGCCCGTCTGGCGGCCACCCGCCGGGGCGTTCTGGGCCGGCCGGTGGCGGGACGGCGCCGCCGCGTTCCCCGTCCACGACCCGGAGGACGGCCGCCCGCTCGGCGAGGTGACGGACGCGGCACCCGCCGAGGTGGACGCCGCCGTGCGGGCGGTGGCGGCGGCCGTGCACGACGGCCCGCCGTGGCCCGGCTGGCGACGGCGCGAGGCGCTGCACGCGGCGGCCGGCCTGCTGTTCGAGCGCCGCGACGACCTGGTCGGGCTGATCTCAGGGGAGGGTTGCAAGACGGTCCGCGAGGCGGCGGCCGAGGTGTCGCGGGCCGCCGAGACGCTGCGGCTCTCGGCCGAGCGGGCCGGCCAACTCACCGGCGAGACCCTGCCGTTCGACGCGACGGCGCGCGGCGCCGGGCGGCTCGGCTGGTACACCAGGGAGCCGGTCGGAGTGGTGGCGGCGATCACCCCGTTCAACGACCCGCTCAACCTGGTGGCGCACAAGCTCGGTCCGGCGTTGGCCGGCGGCAACGGGGTGGTGCTCAAGCCGGCCGAGGCGACCCCGCTGACCGCGCTGGCCTTCGCCGCGGTCCTGCTGGACGCGGGCGTGCCGGCCGGCCGGATCGCGGTGCTGCCGGGCGCCGGCGCCCGGGCCGGGCGGGCGCTGGTGGGCCATCCGCTGGTCGACCTGGTGTCGTTCACCGGCGGACACCGCACCGGCGAGGCGGTGGCGAGGGCCGCCGGCGCGAGGAAGACGCTGATGGAGCTCGGCGGGAACAACGCCGTGCTGGTGCTGGCCGACGCCGACCCGGCACGCGCCGCGCGGGCGGTGGTCGAGGGCGCGTTCGGGGTGGCGGGGCAGAACTGCCTCTCGGTGCAACGCGTACTGGTGGCGGCGGAGTTGGCCGACGCCTTCCTGACCGAGGCGGTCGCCGCGACCGGGCGGCTGCGGGTCGGCGGCAAGCGGGACCCGCTGACCGACGTGGGCCCGCTGGTCTCGGCCGGCGAGGCGGCCCGCGTCGCCGCGTGGGTGGCGGAGGCGGTGGCCGCCGGCGCCCGCGTCCGCGTCGGCGGGCGCCGGGAGGGCGCGTTCCACTGGCCGACGTTGCTCACCGACGTGCCGCCCGGGGTCAGGATCGCGACCGAGGAGGTGTTCGGCCCGGTGGTGGCCGTCGAGACCTTCACGGACCTCGACACGGCGGTGGCCCGCGCCAACGCCACCGACTTCGGGCTACAGGCCGGCGTGTTCACCGCCTCGATCGACACGGCCCTGGCCGTCGCCGAACGGCTGCGGGTGGGCGCGGTGATGATCAACGACAGCAGCGACTACCGGATCGACGCGATGCCGTTCGGCGGTCCGAAACGCTCGGGCGTCGGCCGCGAGGGCGTACGTCACGCGGTGGAGGCCATGACGGAACCCAAGATCGTGGCCATTCGACGCGGCTGAAACTCGTCCCTCGTACCGAGGCCCGTACCCGCCGGCACAACACCCCGCTGTAAGCTGTCAACAATCCGAATGACAGCTAGGGGAATCGTGACCGAGGTGATTGAGGGACTCGTCCCGATCACGCGCCGCACCACGTCGAGCCTCATCGTGGATCAGCTCAGGGAACGGATCGTGGACGGCACGTTCCCCCCGGGCGGCCAGATGGCCGAAGCCCAGCTGGCGGCGACCTTCGGGATCAGCAGGGGCCCGGTACGGGAGGCCCTGCAACGGCTGGTGCAGGAAGGCCTGCTGGTCAACATCAAGAACCGCGGCGTCTTCGTGATCGAGCTCGGCCCGGCCGACCTCGCCGACGTCTGCCTCTCCCGGCGCCTCATCGAGCGCAAGGCCGCCTCGCTGCTGTGGAAGAGCAAGGACGAACGCCATCTCTCCCGACTCGACGTGGCCGCCGCCGAACTGGCGGCCACCACCGGCGATTCCTGGGCGGAGGTGGTGGAACGGGATCTCGCCTTCCACGAGTCCCTCGTCGAGTCCGCGGAAAGCCCCCGGCTTTCCCGGATGTTCGCCACCCTCGTCGCCGAGACCCGCATCGGCCTGGCCACCAGGCCGGAGGCCCGACGCGAGCGGGCGGCCCTGGTCGCCGAACACCGCGCCCTGATCGAGCTCCTGCGCGACGGCACGGAACGCCGCCTGCTCGCCGCGATCGACGCCCACCTGGACGCGTCGCTGGGCTCGGCGCGCCCAACCGCTGCCCGACAGGGACGGGCGGGCGCGACGGACAGCCCCGCGTAGCGGGGCCCCACCGCGGCGCGAAGCGCCGGCCCGCCGCTGCCGCCCGCTTCTACACGTCGCTCGGCTTCCGGCCCACCGGAGTCAGGGAC
>NZ_SMKI01000702.1 GCF_004348415.1 Streptomyces hainanensis | reverse complement strand
CCACCCACCCCGGATCGGTGTCCTCCAGCCCCTTGAAGGCCGTCATCCTCATCTGCCACCCCGAGCCTCGGCGCACCCTGTCGCGCTGTCCACATCATTGGAGAGATCGGTATCGCCCGCTACCCGGCCCGGATCTTCTGTAGCGCCGCGGTGACACACCACCAGTGTTGGTGCACGCGTGCAGCGGGCTGGCCTGCGCACGAAGAAGCTGAACCCTGCCCCCGAGGGTAAGGTCAGGGCGCCGGGCGCGCCGGTGCGACGACCTGCGGCGTCACGGTGCGGGGCGCAGGCCGGTGAGCAGGCCGCGGCGAGCGGAGTCGACGTGTTCCTCGGCCCGCCGGGCCAGCGTCTCCCGGTCGTCCGAGCGCAGGAGCGCCACCAGTTCGCGGTGTTCGTCGACGACGCGGGCCCGGTAGTGCTCGTAGCCGAGGGTGATGCGGCGGAGCTGGAACAGATGGACCTGTGAGCGCACCGCGTGCCAGGCGTCGACGAGCCTGCGGTTGTTCGCGGCGTCGTAGATCCGGTCGTGGAAGGCGATGTCCAGGGCGAGCAGCCTCGTCCCGGACGCCTCGCCGCCGATCTCCCGCGACATCGCGTCGACGAGGGTGTCCAGTTCGGCCAACTGGTCGGCGGTCGCGTTCTGCTGCGCACCGGTCGCCGCGAGACGGTCCAGGGCGGCGCGCAGGCCGTAGACCTCCTCGACGTCCTGGGCGGTGACGTCGATGACGGTGGTGCCACGGTGCCAGACGCTGTGGACGAGCCCCTCGCGTTCGAGGAGGGCGAGTCCTTCGCGCACCGATCCGCGGCTGACTCCCAGCCAGGCGGCGAGTTCGACCTCGCGCAGCTGCGCCGCGGGCGGGAAGCGGCCGGCGAGGATCGCCTCGCGTATGAGGTCGGCGGCCTCCCGCGACAGTCCGCGGCGACTGGCCCTGGGGAGCGGTGCGACGGTCATGTCCGAATGTTGACATCCGGACATCAGGGGGTGCAAGGTCGGAGGGCGTCGAAGCGGCCGAAGCGAAGGAGCCCCCACATGTCCCTGCGGCCCGCCGTCCACCTGGCCATACCGGTCGACGACCTCGGCGCCGCGCGCCGGTTCTACGGGGGCGTTCTGGGGCTGAGCGAGGGGCGGTCCACCGACCACTGGATCGACTGGGACCTGCGGGGCCACCAGCTGGTGACCCATGTGGTACCCGGCGGCCCGGTACCCGCCGGGAACAGCGAGGTCGACGGGCACGCGGTGCCGATCCCGCACTTCGGGCTGCTGCTGTCGACCGAGGACTTCCACGCGCTCGCCGACCGACTCCGCGCGGCGGGCGTCGCGTTCGTCATCGAGCCCTACCGCCGCTTCCCCGGCGAGCCGGGTGAGCAGTGGACGATGTTCCTCCACGATCCGGCCGGCAACGCGCTGGAGTTCAAGGCGTTCCGCGACCCCTCCCAGGTCTTCACGCGATGAGGCGCGTACTCGTCACCGGAGCGTCGCGCGGGATCGGCCGGGCCGTGGCCCTGGCGTTCGCCGCACACGGGGACCGGGTCGGGGTGCACTACGCGGTCGACCGCGCCGACGCCGAGGAGACGCTGCGGCGACTGCCCGGTTCCGGTCACGCCCTGCTCGCCGGTGATCTCGGCGATCCGCGGGCGGCGCGGGACGTCGTCGACGATGCCGTGCGGGGGCTCGGCGGGATCGACGTCCTGGTCAACAACGCCGCCGCCGCACCGTCCCACGACACCCGGCACCGGGTGACCGACGTGTCCTACGAGGACTGGCAACGGAACTGGCGCCGCATGGTCGACGTCAACCTGCTCGGCGCGGCGAACGTCACCTACTGCGTCGCCCGGCACCTCGTCGACCGCGCCGGTGGGGGCAGCATCGTCAACATCGGTTCCCGAGGCGCCTTCCGGGGCGAGCCGGACTTTCCCGCGTACGGCGCGAGCAAGGCCGCGTTGCACGCGTTCGGGCAGTCGATGGCCGTCGCGCTGGCCCCGCACGGCATCGCGGTGACGTCCGTGGCGCCCGGCTTCGTCGCGACCGAACGACAGGCACCCAGGCTGGCGGGCCAGGACGGCGAGGCCCTGCGCGGTCAGAGCCCCTTCGGACGCGTCGGGACCCCCGAGGAGGTCGCGGCCGCGGTGCTCTTCCTGGCCTCACCGGAAGCCACCTGGTCCTCCGGAACCGTCCTCGACCTCAACGGCGCCTCCCACCTCCGAACCTGAGGACCCGCGGCCGCCGACACGGGGGTGAGGGGTGCAGGAAACCCGGTTCGCACATTCAACTCCCGTTGCTAGCCTGGAGCTTGGATGGGTCCGCGCGCGGGGGAGGGTGCGGTGCGCCGGGAAACGGACTGGGGGGAGAGCGCCGGGTTGGCGCTCGCGCGCGAGTTGGTCGCCCGACTCGCGCCGGACGAACTGCCGCTGTTCGACGAGACGGTGACCGCCGCCCCACGTGGCGCCCGGTCGCGGCGACAGCGTGACGACCCGTTGGGGTTCGGCGCGGTCGAGGCCGCCGCCGTACTGTTCACGACCATCGCCTGCGGGGTGGCGAGCGAGGTCGTCAAGGCGCTCGCGGAGGACGCCGGGCAACGTGCCGCCGGCCGCACCAGAAGACTGCTGCGGCGTCTGCGGCGCGAGCGACGGCCCGCGCCCCCGCCTGACGACCCC
>NZ_SMKI01000701.1 GCF_004348415.1 Streptomyces hainanensis | reverse complement strand
GGGCAAGAAGTAGTCCGCACCGGATCACGCTCGTCCAGCGGTCCGGTAAGCAGGACCGACCACCTCCAGGGGAGAAACCAAGCAGATGCCGCCAAAGGGCCGTACTGCCGGCGGGGCTGCTGCTGATCTCCGTCGACATGACCGTCCTCTACACCGCGTTGCCCACGCTGACCACGGAGTTGGGCGCCGACGCCTCCCAGAAGCTGTGGATCATCAACGCCTACCCGCTGGTGATGGCCGGGCTGCTGCTCGGCGCCGGCACCCTGGGCGACCGCGTCGGGCACCGGCGGATGTTCCTGGCCGGCCTCGTCGTCTTCGGCACCGCGTCGGCGATCGCCGCGTCCGCGCCGAACCCGGCGGCGCTGATCGCCGCCCGCGCGCTGCTCGCGGTCGGCGCCGCCGCGATGATGCCGGCCACGCTCTCGCTGATCCGCGTCACCTTCACCGACGAGCGCGAGCGGAACATCGCGATCGGCGTGTGGGGCTCGATGGCGGTGGCCGGCTCCGCGCTCGGCCCGATCGTGGGCGGGCTGCTCCTCGAACACTTCTGGTGGGGCTCGGTCTTCCTCATCAACGTGCCGGTGGTGGTCGTCGCGCTGGTCGCCGCCGTCCTGCTCGCACCCGGCGGCTCGGGCCACGCCGACCGGCCGTGGGACGCGGTCGCCTCCGCCCAGGTCATGGCCGGCCTGGTCGGCCTCGTGTATGCCATCAAGGAGGCCGCCAGGCCCGACCGGGAGCCGACCCACCTGGCGATCGCCCTCGTCGTCGCGGCGATCGGCCTCACACTGTTCGCGCGCCGGCAGCGCCGGCAGGAGGACCCGCTGCTCGACTTCCGGCTGCTGCGCGACCGGCGCATCGTCTCCGGCGTCCTCGCCGCCGGCCTCGCCATGTTCGCGAACGCCGGGATCCAGCTGGTGCTCACCCAGCGCCTGCAACTGGTCGCCGGCTGGAGCCCGTTGGAGTCCGGCCTGCTGGTGGCGGCGTTCGCCGGCGGCGCGTTGCCGGCCGGCGTGGTCGCCGGCGGCCTGGTCCACCGCCTGGGCCCCGCGCCCCTGATCGTCGGCGGCCTCGCGGCCAACGCCGCCGGCACGCTGCTGACGCTGCTCCTCACGCCCGGCGTGGTGCCGTTCGTCGACATCCACCCCGACCACATGGCGTGGACCATACCCGGGATGCTGGTGGCCGGCGTCGGGATGGGCCTCGCGATGACCGCGGCCTCCGCCTCCATCATGGGCAACGCGCCCGCCCACCGCGCCGGCATGGCCGCCTCCGTCGAGGAGGTGTCGTACGAGCTCGGCAGCCTCACCGGCGTCGCGATCCTCGGCAGCGTCCTCACCTCCCTCTACACCGCCACCGTCCAACTCCCCGCCGGCGTCGACGAGTCGGCCGCCGACAGCCTGGACGCGGGCCTGGCCGCCGCCGGCGGACTCCCCGCCGACCAGGCCGCCGGGCTGCTGGACGCCGCGCACGCCGCGTTCGACCACGGCTACACCACCACCCTGCTGATCGCCACCGTCGCCCTCGCCCTCGGCAGCGCGCTCGCCGCCCGCCTCGCGGCACGGCACAATGGGGTCCGCCAGGACCAGCCGACCCAGGTGACGGAGCCCGCCGCGTGATCCTCTGCCTGCTGTTGCTCGCGGCCGTCGCCGCCACCGCCGCCGGTCCCGCCGCCCGGGTGCTGACCCGGGCCGGCTGGCCGGAGCGCGAGCCCAACACCGCGCTGTGGGTGTGGCAGTGCCTGGTCGCCACCGTGCTGCTCAGCTGCCTCGCCGCGCTGTCGCTCAGCGCCGCCGCCGTCTTCGACACCGTCCGCGTCCACCTCTTCGCGCCGGCGCCCGCCCCGGTCACCGCCGCCTACGACCTGGCCGCGGCCCCGCCCTGGATCGCCGTCCTGGCCCTGCTGTTGACCTGCGGCGCCGCCTGGACGGCCGCGATGCTCGGGCGCGAGCTGTACGAGGCGCGCGGCCGCCGGCTCCGCCGCCGCGCCCACCTGCGGGAGCGCGCCCCCGACCTGCCGGCCGGCCTCGCCGCGGAGCGCGGCCCGCTGCTGGTGCTGGAGGACGAGTACCCCGACGCCTGGCTGCTCGCCGGCTACCCGCCCCAACTCGTCGTCACCACCGGCGCGTTGCGTCGCCTCACCGGTCGTCAGCTGGACTCGGTGCTGGCCCACGAGCTCGGCCACGCCCGGGCCAGGCACGACTGGCTGCTCCACCTCTCCTCGGCGCTGGCCGTGGGCTTCCCCGGCGTCCCGCTCTTCGCCCACTTCAACGAGCAGGCCCACCGGCTGGTCGAGCTGGCCGCCGACGACACGGCCTCCAGGCGCTGCGGCCACCTCGACGCGGCGCTCGCCCTGATCGAGCTCAACGCCCACCGCGGCGTGCTGTCCTGCGCCAACCCGCGCCGGCTGCTCGCCCACCGGGTGCGGCGGCTCCTCGACCCGCCGCCCCGGTTCGAGTCGACGCGGCGCACCGCCACCACCGCGATGGCGGCGCTCGCCCCCCTGGTGCCGCTGCTGATCACCTTCGGACCCGGGATCATGGCGCTCGGCTGAGTCGGGCCGGCGCGCCCGGCCCCGGCCCGATGGCGACCGCCGACCGGGCCCGCGAGTTCGCGCTGCTGCGGCTGATCGGCACCAGCCGGCGGCAGGTGCTGCGGATGCTGCGCCTGGAG
>NZ_SMKI01000700.1 GCF_004348415.1 Streptomyces hainanensis | reverse complement strand
GGTGGGTGGGGGGAAACCCCCGGACGGCGCTTAGCCGGCCTGGCGGGCGCGCATCAGGGCCGCCGCGCCGTCGAGCACGTAGTCGACGCCGTAGCGGAAGTCGGCGTCCGGGCCGCCGCTCTCCTCCTCCGTGAAGGCCTTCGCCGCCACCCTGGCCACCGTCGGATAGCTGCCGGAGGCGGCGGCCCGGGCGAGCATCTGTCCGTAGAGGACGTTCCAGTCGGCGTACTCGACGCCGAGACGCGGGGTGGCCCGCTCCATCGTCACCTGGAGACGGGCCTCGTTGAGCACGTGGCCGCTGAGGATGGACAGCACGCCCATCATGTCGCCCTCGGTGAGCGGGGTGTCGTCCATGATGGAGAGCGCGGCCTCCATCCAGGCGAGGTTGCTGGGGCCCATCGGTGGCGCGCTGATGGGCACGTCGAGCATCCAGGGGCGGGCGAGCAGCGCCTGGCGCTGGGCCATGGCGAAGGCGGTGAGGCCGCCGCGCCAGTCGTCCGGCCAGTCGGTCGGGTCGGGCTCCCCCGCCGCCATGTCGAACATCAGGTCGAGCAGGTCGTCCTTGCTCGGGACGTAGTTGTAGAGCGACATCGTGGTGACGCCCAGCCGCTCGGCGACCCGGCGCATGGAGACGCCGGCGATCCCCTCGGTGTCGGCGATCTCCACCGCGGCCGCCACCACCCGGTCCACGCTCAGGCTGCCGCGCGGCCCCCGGCTGCCCGACGGCTGGGTGCGCCACAACAGATCCATCAGGTACGCCGGGTCGCGCCCGCTCCCCCGCTCCGCAGCCATCCCACTCCCGTCGTCGTTTGACACGATCCTAGAACCATGTACGGTGTACATACAAACTGTACGGTGTACATAGTTAGAGGGGGGCGGACATGCCCGACCACGCGATAGCGGCGGAGGGGCTGCGCAAGCGCTACGGGGGGAGCTCGGGCCATCAGGCGCTCGACGGGCTCGACCTGGCCGTGCCGACCGGCATGGTCTACGGGCTGCTCGGGCCGAACGGCGCCGGCAAGACGACGGCGGTGCGGGCGCTGGCCACCCTGATGCGGCTCGACTCCGGCCGGGCCGTGGTCTGCGGCCACGACGTCACCCGCGAGCCGGAGCTGGTGCGCGCGTCGATCGGCCTGACCGGCCAGTACGCGGCGGTGGACGAGCAGTTGACCGGCCGGCAGAACCTGGTGATGTTCGGCCGGCTCTTCAAACTCGGCCCCCGGGCGGCCCGCCGCCGCGCCGACGAGCTGCTGGAGCGCTTCGACCTGACCGCGGCGGCCGGGCGCGGCGCCGGGCAGTACTCGGGCGGCATGCGTCGCCGCCTCGACCTGGCGGCCAGCCTGATCCGCACCCCCGAGGTGCTGTTCCTCGACGAGCCGACCACCGGCCTCGACCCGCGCAGCCGCAACCAGGTCTGGGACGCGGTCCGTTCGCTGGTCGCGGGCGGCACCACGGTGCTGCTCACCACCCAGTACCTGGAGGAGGCGGACCAGTTGGCCGAGCGGATCGCGGTGATCGACGGCGGACGGGTGGTAGCCGAGGGCACCCCGGACACGCTGAAGGGCCTGATCGGCGGCGACCGGGTGGAGGTCGTCGTCCGGCACCGGGGGCAGCTCGCCGCGGTCGCCGAGCTGGTGGCCAGGGTCGGTGAAGGACACCCGCCGGAGACCGACCCCGACACCCGGCGGGTCAGCGTCGCCGTCCGGGACCGGGTGGCGGCGCTCACCGAGGTGGTGCGCGCCCTGCACGACGCGGGGATCGGCGTCGAGGACATCGGCACCCGGCGTCCCACCCTGGACGAGGCGTTCCTGCACCTCACCGGCGAGCGCTCGGCGCCCCGGGCGGAGGTGGCGGCATGAGGGCCAGGGTGGCCGTCGCGGACGGCCTGATCATGACGCGCCGCAACATGGCACACCTGGCGCGCAGCCCCGAGGAACTGATCCTCTACTTCGCGCTGCCCATCATGTTCGTGCTGGTCTTCGGCTACGTCTTCGGCAGCGGCATGACCGTGCCGGACGGCGGCGGCTACCGGGAGTTCCTGCTCCCCGGCGTCTTCGCCATGACGATGCTCTACGGGATGGGCGCCACCGGGAGCGCGGTGGCCGTCGACGTGGGGCGCGGCGTGGTGGACCGGTTCCGCTCCATGCCGGTGGCGCGCACCGCGCTGCTCACCGGGCGGGGCGTCGCCGACCTGCTGCGGGCGATGCTGGAGATGACGGTGCTCGTGGTCTGCGGGCTGCTGGTGGGCTGGGAGTTCCACCGCGGCGTCGGCCGGGCGCTGCTGGCCGTCGCGCTGGTGCTGGCGCTGCGGGTCGCGATCACCTGGATCGGGATCTACCTGGGCCTGGCGCTGGGGAATCCGGACACGGTGGGGGCGATCGTGTTCCCGCTGGCGTTCCCGATGACCGCGCTCTCCAACGTCTTCGTGGCGCCCGAGCTGATGCCGGGCTGGCTCGGCGCCGTCTCGGAGTGGAACCCGCTGTCGGCCACGGTGACGGCGATCCGCGAGCTGTTCGGCAATCCGGGCCTCGGCGGGGGCGGTTGGGCCACCGAGCACGCACTCGCGCTGGCGATCGCCTGGCCGGTGCTGCTGACCGCGGTCTTCGCCACGCTGGCGATCCGCTCCTACCAGCGGCTGGGCGACTGACCCGGGGCGGGAGCGGGGGGAGGAC
>NZ_SMKI01000006.1 GCF_004348415.1 Streptomyces hainanensis | reverse complement strand
GGCCCCGATGGAGGTGACCCTACGTCCGGACGGCCGGGAAAGCGCCGGTCGTGCGGTGCCCCGGCCGGGATCATGGGCATGGCTTCAGGCGAAGCGAACGATCGGCAGGAGGGGGAGCGCGGCATGTGGGCCAGCGTCATCGCCGTGGCCGGCACGTTGTTGGGCGGCGTCGTCACCGGGTTGTTGCAGGAACGGGCGGGGCGGGCCGCCCGGCGGGAGGCGCGTGCCGACCAGCGGCGTGACGACCAGCTGAGGGCCGTGGCCGAGTTGGTGGCGGCGCTCGGGGACCACCGTCGGGCCCTGTGGTTCCGGGAGGATCTGCGGCTGGCCGGCGCCGACGCCGAGGCGCTCGCGGCGGCGCGGACGGCGTCGCACGCCACCCGGTCCGCCGTCACCGCGCCGCTGGTGTCGGTGTCCGTGCTCGCGCCGCCCCTCGCGGGGTCGGCGCGCGAGGCGTCCATGGCGACGTTCGCGGTGCGCGCGGCGGCGGACCGCGACGCGCTCGCCGCGCTGCGGCAGTCGGCGATAGCCGCCACCGACCGGTTCGTGGCCGCCGCCGGCGGCCACCTGGGGCGCGGCCTGTAGCCCCGCCGGCCGGCCGACGGGGCGGCTGACGGGCGGGCGACCGACGTACCGGCCGCCCACCCGTGGGGCCGTGGGGCCGTGGGGCCCTACCCCGCGTACCTGATGTTCGGCTGCGGGGGCCTGGTCATGCCGCTGCCCAGGTAGTAGTCGGGGTGGTGGGACTGCATGTAACCCTTGAAGGTCATGGCGTTGCGGTAGGCCGGGTTGTGCGCCAGCGTGTACAGCCTGGTGTCGCTCGGCTGGTTGGTCGTGAAGACGATCAGCTCGTCGTAGGCCGCGTTGGTGTACACGGCCTCCTCCCGCCAGTCGCCGAAGAGGTCGCCGACCAGGGTCGGCCCGCCCTGGGCCGCGGTGACCGCGCCGTAGTTCCACGTGCTGACCAGCCGGGGCAGGCTGCCGGTGGGTGTCGGGTTCGCCGGGTCCCACTGCTCGATCTTGCCGTCGTTGAGCAGTTCCATCGAAACGTCGCCGTCCCACCACAGGCCCAGCTGCGGCCACGGCCGCAACGAGGTGTTCGGCTCGGTGAGCCGGTTGGTGGGGCCGTTGTAGAGGCCGGAGAACGACCAGACCTCCATGCCGGGGAACCGCGGGTCGACGTCGCCCGCCATGCCGCGCCCCACATCGCCCGGGGTTCCGAAGTGCCCCCAGATCATGTCGCCGGTCGCGGCGTCGTAGTAGTACTCCAGCAGGCCGCTCGGGTTGCTCTGCTGCACCCCGTAGCCCTCAAGTCCCGGCCGGCTCGGGTCCATGTCGGCGATGTGGAAGCGGTCGCCGTGCACCACGCCCTCGTCCGCCATCGAGTACTTCAACGTGCCGTCGCCCTCCAGGACGAACCCGATCTCGGCGATCTCGTCCGCGCCGTCGCCGTCGAGGTCGAGGGCGCGGGTGTTGTGCCCGTCGGGCGCGTTCTGGCCGCCGCGCAGCCACTTCCACTGCATCGAGAGGTTCTGGCCGCTCCACCGCCAGGCGGTCATCATGAGGTTGAAGTTCCCGTTGTCCTGGCGGTTCTTCATGTAGGCGACGAGGCTGGGCGTGGTGCCGTCGAGGTAGGCGACGCCGAGGCGCGCGGCCATCGGGCCGTCGGCGAGGTAGTCGGTCGGCACCGCGGCCCAGTTGCGCAGCGCCCCGGTCTGTCCGTCGAGGATCGCCATGAACTGCCGGTTGTCGTCGGCATGGGTCCAGGTCGTCCCGTCGCCGAAGGTGACGCCGTCGGCGATCCGCAGGGCGACCTCGGCGCGGCCGTCGCTGTTGAAGTCGTAGACGGTGACGCCGTCGTTGTGGCCGACGTCGATGGTGGCGGATCCGGGCTCGATGTTGTCCTGGTTGACGCTGTTCGGCCCCAGGTCGACCTCCCAGAGGAACCGGCCGTCTGAGGTGTACGCCTCCAGCGACTGGGGGGAGGTCTGGCGGTCCACCACGTAGTCGTACTCGCCGTCGCCGTCGAGGTCGCCGACCCAGACGAACTTCACCGGGCCGCCGGCCCGCAACGGCACCCGGACCACCGGCTCCTGGGCGTGGTTGGCGGTCAGCGTGAAGGCGTCGCTGGCCGGCTGCTCGACACCGTTCACCACCGGTCGCACGTGGTAGCTGTTGGCCCGCGTCAGGTCGGCGCCGGCGTCGACGTAGTTGGTGCCGCCGGTCAGGACCGCGGAGTTGAGCCGGACGGCGGCGCCCCCGGCGGTGGAGCGGTAGACGTTGAACCCGATCCCCTGCGGGTCGAGCCCGAGCAGGCGCCAGGAGACCAGGACCTGGGTGGCGTTGCCGCGGACGGCCACCACCCCGCGGCCGAGGTTCTCCATCGGGCGTGGCGCCAGCGCGCTCGCGGCCGGTCCCGCGGCGTCCGCCGCCGCCGGGTCGTGGGGGGAGGCGGGGCTCGGGGAACCGGTGAGCAGCGTCGCGCAGAGCGCGAGGAACACCGTGGCGATGGCGGCCCTCCCGCGACGCGGTCCCCACCGTTGCCTGTCGTGCATGCAGACCTCCTTGGCTGCTCCCGGGTGGAACCGGGCCGGTTAAACCGTTTACACAATCCGAGATGGAACCAAAGTGGCACGTGCACGTCAACAGAAGGGACGAGGTGGATCACCGGAGTTCAGCCCCTTGACGCGCCCGACCGCCGGCCCCACGATCAAGGTTCAAACGGTTCCACACCGGCCCCGCAGGGAGGACGGATGCCTCGCCGAGGTACGCCCCGGGACGGACGGCCCCGCCCCCCGACCATCCGGGACGTGGCCGCGCGCGCCGGGGTCTCCGTGGCCACCGTCTCGCGCATCCTCTCCGGCACGTATCCCAACGCGCCCGCCACCCGGGGCAAGGTCATGCGCGCCGTCCGCGAACTGGACTACGTGGCCAACCCGCACGCCCGCGGCCTGGCGGGCACCCGGCCCGGGAGCGTGGCCGTCGTGGTCAACTCCGTCACCTCGCCGCACTACGCGCATGTCGCGCAGGGCGTGCAGGAGGAGACGGCGCGCGCGGGCCGGCTGTGCATCGTCGGCACCACGGGCGGGGACGCCGAGCGGGAGCTGGAGATGGTCCACCTGATGCGCGAGGAACACGTCGAGGCCGTGATCCTGGTGGGGAACGTGGTCGCGGACGAGGCCTACCGGGCACGCATGACGGACTACGCCCGCGCGCTCGCCCTGGTGGGCTCCCGGCTGGTGCTCTGCGGCCGACCGCCGATGGGTCCCGGGATACCGGCCGTGGTGGTCGAGTACGACAACACGGCCGGCGCCCACGCCGCCACCAGCCATCTGCTCTCGGCCGGCCACCGGCGCGTCCTCTTCCTGGGCCGGCGGCCCGGCTACACCACGCAGGAGAGCCGACTCGCCGGCTACCGCGCCGCGTTGGCCGCGCACCGCGTCCCGCACGACCCAGGTCTGGAGGTCGACGGCACGATGGAGCGGCACGAGGGCCACCGGATGATGCGCGAGCGACTGGACGCGGGGCCGCGGGACTTCACCGCCGTCCTCGCCGTCAACGACCAGATCGCGGCGGGTGCGCGCGTGGCGCTGCGCGAGCGGGGGCTGCGCGTGCCGGAGGACGTCTCGATGGTCGGCTTCGACGACCTGCCGCCGGCCGCGGACATCGACCTCACCACCGTGCACGTGCCGCACCGGGAACTCGGCCACACGGCCGTGCGGTTGGCCCTGGACGACGAGGCGCCCGACGCCACGCGCCACGTCGTGCTGGGCACCCACATCGTCGTTCGCGACTCCGTCCGCCACGTCGCGCCCGGTCGGTCGGGAGGGGGCGAGGGACCGATGGTTACGTGAACATGACGAGCCGTTGCCCGTCAGTATGGGAGCCGGCACGCCCCGGTCAAGACCCCCCGCACCACCGCCGCGCGCCGCCCGGGGTCTGGACATCCGGCCCGTCGCGCCCCACCGTGTTACGGGGCGAGGGACCCTGTGCGAAGGGGAACCTCCATGAGACGCAGAACACTTCTGGCCGCCTCGGGCGCGGCCGTGCTCGGCAGCGGTCTGGCCGCCGGCACCGCGCGGGCGGACGCCACCGTACGGATCGACCCGGCCGCCGGGCAGGGCACCTGGGAGGGCTGGGGCACGTCCCTGGCCTGGTGGGCCAACGTCTTCGGCGAACGCGACGACTTCGCCGACGCCTTCTTCACCCTGGGGAACGTCTCCTACGCCGGCCGCACCCTGCCGGGCCTCGGCCTGAACATCGCCCGCTACAACCTGGGCGGTTGCGGCTGGAACACCGTCGACGGCGAGGCCATGGCCGTCTCGCCCAACATCCCGCGCTTCAAGCAGATCGAGGGGTTCTGGCAGGACTGGCGCAGCGAGGATCCCGCCTCCGCGTCCTGGAACTGGAACGCCGACCGCGTGCAGCGCGCCGCCCTCGCCCGCGCCGTCCAACGAGGCGCGCGGGCCGAGCTGTTCTCCAACTCGCCGATGTGGTGGATGTGTCTGAACCACAACCCGTCGGGCGCGGCGGACGGCGGCAACAACCTCCAGTCCTGGAACCACCGCCAGTTCGCCACCTATCTGGCGACGACGGCGCGCCGCGCCCGGGACTCCTGGGGCGTGCCGTTCGTCTCCGTCGAGCCGTTCAACGAGCCGTCCTCGTCGTGGTGGCGCGCGGACGGCACCCAGGAGGGCTGCCACGTCGACGCGGGCGTCCAGTCCACCGTCCTGGGCCACCTGCGCGCCGAGTTGGACCGGCTCGGCCTCGGCTCCACGGCCATCGCCGCCTCGGACGAGACCAGTTACGACCTGGCGCGCACCACGTGGAACTCCTTCTCCTCCTCGACCCGTTCGCTGGTCGACCGGGTCAACGTGCACGGCTACCAGGGCTCCGGCGGTCGCCGCGACCTCCTCCAGCGTGACGTGGCCGCCACCGGCACCGCGCTGTGGAACTCCGAGACCGGCGACGGCGACGGAACCGGACTGTCGCTGGCCACCAACCTGCTCCTCGACTTCCGCTGGCTGCGCCCGACCGCCTGGGTCTACTGGCAGGTGATGGACCCCACCCCGTCCTGGGCGCTGATCGCCTACGACCCGGCCACGCTGGCGGCGGGCGCCGTCCAGACCAAGTACTACGTGCTGGCGCAGTTCACCCGGCACATCAGGCCGGGGATGCGGATCATCGACACCGGCACGGACTACAGCGTCGCGGCCTACGACCCGGCGGCCCGGCGGGTGGTGGTCGTCGCCGCCAACCCGGGCGCGGCCCAGACCCTGACCTTCGACCTCTCCCCGTTCGGCCAGGTCACCGGCGGCACCGGCGGCGTCGTCCCCCGCTGGTCCACCAGGACCGGCGGCGGCGGCGACCTCTACGTCCGCCGCGACGACCTGCGGCTGAACGGCCGCACGGTGGCGGTGCCGTTCACCACCGGGCAGGTGCAGACCCTCCAGATCGACGGCGTCGCGGAGTAGGCGGCGAGGGTGGACGGCGGGGCGTCGGTCAGGCCGTGAGTTCGCGGGCCCGGTCACCCAGCGCGCGGGCCGTGCGATTGCTCCGGAACGGGCCCAGCAGTCGCCCCATCCTGGCGACCCGCTCGTCCACCCTGCCGGAGTGCACGTCCGGATACTCGTCGAGAACGCGGTGCCATGACGCGCACGCCGCTTCCAGGTGGCCCATCTCAAGCTGGCGTTCTGCCATCATCGCGCCGAACCGCAGCCGGGACCTGCGGCTGTCCGTGGAGTCGCGGAGGCGGAAATGCAGGCGTAGCGACTGGACGCTGCCCGGCACGTCCCCTGTCCCGTACCGCACTTGGGCGACGTGGTAGGCGAGGGTGGAGGCGTTGTACCCGCCGAAGGTGTTCAGCTGGCTGTCCGCCCTGTCGAGTGCGGCCTCGGCCTCGGCGATGTTGCGAAGTGCGGCGCGGCGGTCGCCCTCGACCGCGTGGGAATGCGCCTGCTGACCCGCGAGAAAGGCACGCATCCGGGGCGTGGCGATCGGGGATGCCGCCGCGGCGGCGTCGGCCAGCCGCGCCGCCGATCGTCCGTGCCCCAGGTCCACCGCCTGCACCGACATCCCTCGGAGAATGTGGCAGTAGGTCAGGTGATCGCCGCTCGCCCCCGCGAGTTCGAGCCCTTTGACGTAATACCGCTGCGCGAGGCCGTTCAGCCCTTCGTCGACAGCCATCCAGCCCGTGAGATAGCAGAGGAAGGAAGCGGCGGAGAGCATTGCTCGCCGCACCTCTTCCGGCCCGTCGGCGCGGAGAAAAGGGGCCACGGTGTTCGCCATGAACGCGGCCGCCATGGGACGCGCGTGCTGCCCCCCGAAACGGTCGTCCAGTTCTGACAGCCGCTCGGTCATTTCCGAGACGGCTTGAACGTCTGCCATTCCGATTCTGTGCGCGTATCCGGTCTGAACGGATTCCATTCGGCCCACGATGTCCGGCCAGCCTGGGATCGTCTGTGCGACGGAGTACAGTCCGGCGCTGATCACCCCTCGGCGGGACGGGTCCATGTCGCTCCTCACCAGGTCGACCAACTCTTCCACGGTACGCCCGTAAGACGTTGGCGAAACCGGCAGCGCGGTTCGAGGGTTCGCGAACCCCAACTCCGCAGGGGTCACCGGCCGGCCGAGCCGGCGCGCCAGCACTTCGGCGACGAGCGGGCGCGCCACGGCGCGCGGGACGGTCCCGCTCAACCACTGGCTCACCGAGGGTTGACCGTACCGGGTCGCCACTCCTGCCTCATGAGCCAGCCGGTTCACCTGGCGCGCCAACTGTGTCTCGTTCAGCCCCGATTCGACGAGCAGCCGAGCGAGTGCCGTGTTCGGCGCGCGTCTGGCCATGCGCCCAACTCCCCGAACTCTTATGGCGCTGATGGTTTGGTCCATGTCCCACGCTACCGCCCGGTGGGCGCGGTGAGTTGTGCTTGGTGTGCACTCGGTGACCAAGGGAGGACAACCAACCATGGCCGAGCCAGAGCCGATGAGCGACCGGCCCCCGCGAAACGGGCGGACAGACGGCGTGGGGATGTACGTGGCCCCAGCGGAGGGCCGTCCCCCCTTGCCTCCCCTCAGCGCCTCGAACGGCGAGGAGAGCCCGACCATACGGCGAATCCGTGAACGAGTGCGCGAAACCAACGCGCAGAGCGAAGCCGCGGCGGCGTTGAAGGGCGAGGTATGACCGGAGATACTTACCGGCCTCAGAAGAGGGTGAACCTTCCCGAGGCGGGCGAACGCGCTCATGCGGACGAGCTCCGGGACTGGTTCCCGGGCACGTTCGGGGACGACGTGTTGACCGTGCACGAGGTGCGTGACGGCCATGCCGCCTGCGGCAGTGGCCCGGAGGGGAAAGCCACCGAGTGGAAACGAAAGGTCAACTGTTCCGGTTGCCTCGAACACTGCCGTTCCCGCCCGCCAACCTGAGCTGTTCCGCCCGGGCGGCGGCCGTGGACCGGCCGGCGGCCGCCGGCCGCCGGCCGGGCGTGGGGTCAGGAGATCCGGTCGCTGATCCAGACCCCGGCCTCCTTCAGCGACGACGGGTCGGACCACCGCCCGCCGTCGCAGGTGCCGGGTTCGAAGACGGCGCCGGAGCGGAAGTCGTCGGAGTAGTTCCAGTTGGTCCAGCTGATGCCCTTCTCCGCCATCAGGTCGAGGTACCGCTGGGCCATGGCGAAGTCGTTCGGGCCGTCGCCGGAGTAGTCCTGGGTGCCGAACTCGGTGACGAACATCGGGATCCGGTCCGCCGCCCTGGAGAGCGTCTGGAGATACGCGTCGCCGTGCGAGCCGGCGTAGAAGTGGAAGGTGTACATGATGTTGTCGGCGTCCACCGGGTTCGCCACCACCTCGGACTCGTCGGATCCCTCCGAGACGCCGAGCGAGGACCAGGCCCGGGTGCCGACGAGGACGACGGCGTCCGGGTCCCCGGCGCGCACGACCGGGATCATCTCCTCGGCGTAGCTCCTGATGGCGTCCCAGCCGACGCCGTTCGGCTCGTTGGCGATCTCGTAGAGCAGGTTGTCCTGGTCGCCGTGGCGGGCGGTGATGTCGGTGAAGAACCGCTCGGCCAGCTCGGTGTTGGCGTTCGGGTCGCCGGGGCTGAGCATGTGCCAGTCCACGATGACGTAGAGGCCGCGCTCGGTCGCCATGTCGATGACGCGGCTCGCCAGGTCGGTGAAGTACGCCGGGTCGGTCTCGTACCCGTCCTCCTGGACGTACGTCGACACGCGCACCACGTCCGCCCCCCAGTCGTCGGCGAGGACGTCGAGCGCCTCGCCGGTCACGCAGTGCTCGAACCACTGGGTGCCGTGGGTGCTCATGCCGCGCAGCTGGACGGGCTCGCCGCCCTCGCCGCACAGGGTGGTGCCGCAGACCGCGAGCCGCCCGTTCTCCCCGTACGGGGTGGCCGCCTCCGGCGGCGCGGCCCAGACGGTGGCGGATCCCGCGACGGCCGCGCACACGGCGAGCGCGCCGGCGGCCCAGGCGAGGCGATGCGATGTCGGCATGGTGGGTACCGTCCTCTCCAGTTCACCGGGGCGCGTCGACCGGCCCCGGCGGTGGGGGGATGGAGCTGAGGTCCTGGTGACCGTACGATCGACCGCCCACCGGGTCAACGGGCCGAGGACGCCGCCGGGTTGCCCTGGTGGGTGAAGGCGGCCCACAGGTGGATCCGGTCCAGGTCGGTGCGGGCGGCCTCGCCGCGCAGCGGGTCGTCGAGGCCGGGCGGCGGACGGCGGTCCGGGTCGAGCATCCAGAGTTGGGCGGCGCGCAGCGCGTCGGCGGGGGCGAGGCCCGGTTCGGTGCGGCCCCGGTCGCTCAGGCCCCGGTCACTCAAGCCCCGGTCACTCAAGAAGTGGTGGAACACGGCCATCATCAGCGCGGTCGCGCCGTCCCTGACGGCCCAGCGGGAGCCGACCACGTCGGCCGCGCCCCGGGCGACCAGGGCGGTGGAGAGCGTCAGCGCCTCGTCGTGGTCGCCCGTGCTCAGGTCGGTCTCGCAGGCGCTGAGCACGACCAGCGGGCCGTCCGGGCCCGGTGCCGCCGCCTCGGCGTGGTCCAGGATCCGGGCGACGGTCAACTCGCCGTCCGCCAGCGACAACGCGGACCGGGTGGGGCTCGGTCCCGCCACGCCGTGGCAGGACACGTGCAGGACCGCCGCCGGCCGGCCACCGCCCGGCAGCACGTCCAGCAGGTCGGCGCAGCTTCCCGGCGCGTCCGGCTCGCCCTCGGCGGCCACGAACTCGCCGTACCTGCGAGCGTCCGGGTAGCAGCCCGCGCGCAGGGCCTCCGTCTCGATCTCCGCCCAGGCCAGGCTGAGCCGCGGGTCGGTGACCAGCACCCGGGGCCCGGCGGTGGGCAGCCGGTCGCGGGCGGCGGCCTTCACGAACTGCGCCCCCGAGGGGGCGTAGCTGAACACCGCGTCCTGGCAGGCGTACCGGTCTCCCCCGAGCAGGACGCGTAGGCGCGCCGCGTGCCAGGGGACGACGCCGAGCGGGCCGCAGGGAATCAGCACGACCCGCGGCGGCCGGCCGAGGGGTTCGAGGGAGTCGAGGACCGGCCCGACGGCGGCGGCCCACGCCCAGTCGCACAGGTCACCGAGGGCCGCCTGCCACTCCTTCTCGGCGGCCTCCCGCGACGCGGACGACGCGTCCTCGGCGCTGGCCAGGCGGGTGCGGTCGGCGCTGGCGGCGAGGTAGCGCTCCAGTTGGTGGCTGCCGGGGGAGAGCAGCAGCGGGAGGGCGAGCACGGTGGGCTCGGCGTCCCCGGGGCGCAGCACCAGGGCGCGTCCCGGGATGTGGGGGCGGAAGCCCTCGCCGGGGACCAGGTAGACCAGCGCGTCGGCCCCGGAGGCGGCCAGCGCGGCGCTCAGCGCGGCGATGTCCGGGGTGCCGAGCAACTCCCGCGCGCCGGTGCCACCTCCCACGCCAAGCGCGGCGAGCGCCCTGCGCCGCAGGCTGCCCGGCAGTTCGGCGCCGGGGGACGGGTCAGCCACCACGGCCACGCCCTCCGGCCCGAGCGGATGTCGCGGCGCCTGCGTCCGCCACCGCTCGGCCAGGTCGGAGTGCCCCCGGTCCGCCAGCAGCCGCGGTACGCCGGGTGCGGCGGCGGCCGTCCGGAGCACCAGGGCCCGGCCCAGTTCCAGCGCCTCCACCGCCTCGGCCGGGCGGCGGTCCTCGGCGCATCGCAGGGCCAGCCACAGGGCCTCGCCGGTCGTGGCCCTGGCCACCGACAGGGCGTGCTCGGCGCCGAGTTGCCGAAGCACGTCGACGGCCATCACCTCAAGCGCCTCGCGGCGGAGGGCACGGCTGGCCTTCCGGTCCTCGCTCGCGTGCCCGCCACCGGTCATCGCGCTCGTCCAGTGGGCCTTGGACAGCTCGATCAGCACCTCGGCGTGCAACGGCGGGCCATGGCCCTCGGCGACCAGGGCGCGGGCCCGGTTGAGCTCCGCGATGCACGGGTCGAGCAGGCTGAGGTCGCTGCGGTGGGTGGTCGCGAGGAGCATGGCCCGGCCGAGCTCCAACCGCAGCCGGCCCTCCTCGCGGCGGAACATCCGCGATTCCTCGATCACCCCGTGGACCTCAGCGGTGGCGCGGTCCACGACCTCGCGCCGGGGGTCGACCCCGGCCAGCGCGATCATCAGCTGCGCCCGCACCACGGGGTAGAACGGCGCGTACAGCGGGGGGACGGTGGCGGGGTCGATCTCCACCGCCTCCCGCAGGTAGCGGGCGGCGGCGGCGCGGTCGGCCGGGTCTCCGGTGCGGCTGGCGCGATCCCTGTAGGCATGGCCGAGCCCGCCCGTGATGGTGACGCGGACGCCGGCGTCGGGTGAGGGGGTGGCGTACCAGTCGGTCAGCCGCTTGATCTGTTCCTCCGTCAGGCGGGCCATCGCCGCCTGGTCCTGGCCGCGGCGGGCCACCTGGTACCCGGCGATGAGGCTCAACATGGCCACGATGTTGTCGCGTTCGTCGGCGGCGGACAGCCCCTCGGCCAGGGCCAGGGCGGCCACGCCGTCCTGGAGGCTGCCTTCGAGCCGGACGGCGGTGGCGACGCGCTGCGCGAGGAGGGAGGACAGGTACCGCCGGGTGGTCGCGGCCCTCCTCCCCTTCGCGGGAAGGGTGTCGATCGACTGCCGGAGCCAGGCCACGCTCCGTTCCAGGTGATCGATCCCGCCGTTCGCCCCCCACAGATTGTCGATCATGATGTTGAGGTACCACTCCGCGCTGACCTTGCCGGGCCAGGTCTCGCGTGCCTCGGGGTCGGGATCGGGCCGCGTCACCGCCGCGTCCACCTCGGAGAAGTCCAGCGACTCGGGCATCAGGAGGTTTCCCCGCACGAGCAGGGCCGCGTGCAGCTTGGCGAGGCGGATCCGTTCCGGCGCCTCGGCGGGCAGGGCGAGCAACGTCTCCCTGACGGCTCGCGCGACGCCGCCGACGCGCGCGGTGAGCGCCCGGAGGTTCCGCCCGTCCGACCCGAGCGCGGCGAGCAGTTCGCGGAGCGGCGTGAGGACGGGCTGGTCGAGACCCAGATCGGCGAGCTCCCGCTCGACGACCGCCTCGGTGACCCGGGTGCGGTTCGCCGTGTCGCACAGCCAGGCCAGCAGACGCATGCACCACACCCCGTCCCGGCCCGCGAGGTCCGCCACCTGCCGCACGGCGGCGGCCAGCGCCTCCCCCGAGGGTTCGTCACGGGGCATCGCGGGGGTCAGGGTCTCCGCCGCCTCGACTTCGCCGAGTGGCGGCGCCGGCGGGATGTTCTCCGGCGGGCCCGGCAGGGCGGAGAGCTGCGCCGCGACGCGCTCCATGGCCGGCAGCACCACCTCCCGCGTCGCCAGGTTGCCGGCGACGATCCGCGCGAACACGTTCAGGGCCTCCGTCAGCCGCGCCCGCAGGGAGTCGACCAACTCCGGCGGCCCGGAGCCGTCGCGAGCCTCCGGCGGGATCTCCGCCGGCACGAGGAGTTCGGCCAGCGCGGTCCTGGCCTGCATGGCGAGCCGGTCGTTGAGCGGCCTGGCACGGTCGGTCCACCGCAGATGGCCGAGGACGGCCGCCAGTTCCGCCGGCTCGGCCTGCGGCCGGCCCCCGAGCCACGCCTTCATCAGCAGCCCGAGCCAGGGCACGACGGCCGCCCGAGCCGGGTCGTCCGGGGGTAACAGCCGCTCGACGGTGGTCAGGTGCTCGATGGCGAACCGCACCACGGCCAGCCGCGGGTTCTTCCGCGCGTGGGGCAGCAGCTGCTGCGCCTGGCGGACGGCGACGGCGGCCCAGGCGCGGAGCGCCGCGACCCGGCCGTCATGCTGCGGGTTGGTCATCGGCCGCGGAGCCTCCGGGTGTCGGGGAGATCCAGGTCCAGCCGCATGCTCTCGCGGAGTTCCGGCAGGCCCGCGCTCCACAGGTCGGTGATGGCGGCCTGGGCGACGTCGGGTGAGTCGTTCGGGCGCTCGGTTCCGTTGGTGAGGCGCATGAGGATTCCGTAGGTGTGGTTGAGCCGGTGGTTCACCGTCCTGGCCGCCGCCAACACGGCTTCCGGGGCGACGAGTTGGAGCTCGGCGTAGGAGTCGGCGTGCGCGGCGCGTGCCTCGTGGAGCTCGGTGGTGGTGGCCTCGACACCGGTCCCGAGCCCCAACGCGTGCAGTTGGTCGGTCAGCGCGGCCAGATAGCGCCGGGCCGCGGTGTTCAGGGCGGTGTAGACGACGCGGTGGACCAGGGCGGTGTCGTGCCTCGTCTGCTCCGCGCGGTCGGCGGTGCGCCACTGGTCGAGCCGGTCGAGCTCCTGGGTGAGCGAGCGGTTGGCCTGCCGCTGGGTCAGCACGGCGGAGATCAGGGTGCCCAGCACCGCTATCCCCGTGACCAGCAGGGATTCCACCGTCCCGTCCACGTCCCCTCCCCTGTGCGGCGGTCCTCGCAGCGAACTCCACCGTCCATTCAAACCGCGTTCGGCGCCCGGCTCCTAGCGTCCGGCTGGGCATAGACAGGTCATTTTCCGTCCGAACTCGCCGTCTCGGGTTCCTCCGTGGCCGACAACTCCCAAGATGAACGGGAGAGCACTGCCCGAAGGAGGAGGGGCCATGACGGGGGTCGAGGGAGCGCTGCGCCGGGCTGACGGGTTGTTGCCCTCCCTCGCGGCGATGTCGACATTGTCCGCGACGGAAGCGATGTCGCGGACGTCGCCGGCGTCCGGTGCCGACCCCCGGGTCCTGGACCGGACCATCCGGGAACTGGCGGAGGCCGAAGCGCGGCTGGCGCCGGGCGATCCGGAAGCGGCGACGCTCCGGTGCCGCCTCGGCTGCCTGCATGCCGTGCGCTACCTGCGGGGGGCGGACTCGGCCGGGGACCGGGAGGAGGGGATCCGGCTGCTGCGCGCCGTCCGCCCGACGGGCGCGGCAGCCGGACTCGGTTCCACGGACCGGCTACGGGCCGGACTCCTGCTGGCGCTGCTGCTGAGCCCGATGCCCCAGTGGGGGAAGAACGGCCAGCTGCCCGGCTTCGACCGGATCGTCGAGTGGTCGGTCCGCAACCCCCTGCACGACCCCCGCGTCATGGCCGAGATGGCCGAGGCGAAGGAGGTGCTGGTCGAGCTGCGGGCGACGCGGCCGCCCGACCCGTTGGATCGTGAACTGGCCGGGCTGGAGTCCGTGCTGACCATGTTCCACGGGATGGCGACCGGCGGGGACTACGGGGGGATGCTGGGCTTCTTCCAGCAGTTCATGGCGGGGCGGTCGGAGCCGATGCCCTACGCCGAGCAGTTGCGGGCGCTGACGCACACCGTGGGCGCCCTGCTCCCCGAGGTGCCCGTGCCGCCGAAGCCGCCGAAGAGCTCCGGGCCGGTGCCCGAGGAGAAGGTACGCAGGGAGACCGCGGCCATGTTGCTGGGGACCGAGCTCCAGGCCCCGGGAACCGTCGGTCCCGACCAGCTCGGCAGCCTCGCCGAACTGCTCACCACCGCACCAGGGTTCCCCACCGAGAGCGACGACGCCTCGGCGGACCTGCTGCTCGGCGGCCTCGGCAAGCTGCTCCTGGCACTGCGGACGGGGCAGGCCGACCTCGCCGTCGACAGCGTGGAACACCTGCGCGGGGCGGCCAGGGCCCTGCCGCCAGGCCACCAACTCCTGAAGCTGGCCACGACGGCGCTCAGCCTGTCCCCCACGGTCACCAGGGCCATCAGGGGCGGCAACCTCCAGAACATGGAGGCGGCGCTGCGGATGCTCGCCGAGCTCGTTCCCGAGCCGCTGAACGAGACGGCGGCGTTCTCCACCCCCACGGGGAGCCTCCTCCTGTCCACCAGGCTCTCGTATCTCGGCCTGCTGCTCGACCGGCTGAAGGACGACCCCGAGGAGTCGGAGGAACTCGACGGGGTGATCCGCGAGTTGGAGGGCCTGTCCCTGCGGTCGGGAATCCCCGGCGAGTTGTCCGCGCATCTCGGCTACCTGCTCGCGCTGGCCCATGTGGTGAGGTCCAGGAACCTCGGCCGGGTCGCGGACCTGCGGCGAGGCATCTCCCACTTCGAGAGGCTGGTGGAGGGCGACGACACGGTGCCACCCGCCCTGCGCCCGTTGCTGACGATGCTGCACCTCCCCATGTTGGCGCTCGCGGCGCGGCTGGAGCGGGATCCGGAACGGCTCGTCGGGGTCGTCGAACGCATCCGACCACGGCTCGACGGCACGTCGTTGGCCGCGAACCAGCGGGCCGTCACCAGTGCCTGCCTCGCTTTCGCCCTGTCGTCGGCCTACCAGCTGACCGGAGACCGGCTTCATCTCGACGACGCGATCGACGAGTTGGAGCGGGGCCGGGCGGCGCTCGCCGAGGGCGGCGACCTGTGGAGCACCGGCGAGGTGCTGTGGCGACTCGCGGAGGCGTACGGCACCCGCCACGATCCGGCGCTCGACGACGGGCGGCACGCGATCGCCACCGGCCTGGAGTCGCTGCGTGTCGTCGGCGAGGACGTGCTGATGCAGCTCGGGGCCGAGCACGGGCTCCAGGTGGCCAGGGCCGCCGCCGACCGGGCGTTGCGCGTCGCCGCCTGGGCGGTGGACGAGGGGGATGTCGAGGCGGCCGTGGCGGCACTGGAGGCCGGCCGCGCGCTGGTGCTGCGGGCCGCGGCCACCTCGTCGGGGGTTCCCGAGCAGCTGGCGGCCCTCGGCCACCGCGAACTGGCCGAGCAGTGGCGGGAGGCGTCGTCCGAGGAACCGGACCTGGCGATCCGATCGCTGCTCGCCGACCGTGAGGCCCACGCGGTCATCCCCGGCACCCTGCGCCGGCGGGCCCTGGAAGCGCTGCGCCGCGGCGGGGACGAGGGGCGGCCGCTGCTCGCGACGCCCGCGGTGCCCGAGCTGCTGGCCGGCCTCGCCGACTGCGGGGCCGACGCGCTCGTCTACCTGGTCCCCGGGGAGGGGGACGCGGACGGTACCGCGCTGGTGCTCGACCGGGCGGGCGGCGACCGGGTGCTGCGGCTGCCCGGGCTGAGCCGGATCGCCCGCGGCCCGCTGGAGGACTATCTGCGCGCCGGTGAACGCCGGTCGGCCCGGACGGGACCCGACGCCGAGGAACGGTGGGAGGCCGCGCTCGACGAGCTGTGCTCCTGGGCCGGGCGCGCCGTCGTCGGACCGCTGCTCGACCGGCTCGGGCGCCGGGACGCGCCGCCGCGCGTCGTCCTCGTCCCCTGCGGCAACCTCGGCGTGGTCCCCTGGCACGCGGCCCGACTCCCGTCCGGCTTCGCGCTCGGACGGGCCGTCTTCTCCTACGCGGCCTCCGGCGCCCAGTTCCTCGACGCGGCCCGCCGCAGGCGGCTGCCGCCCGGCGAGCGCCCGGTGCTGGTCGCCGACCCGCGGCTCGACCTGCTGTGGGCGTCCGAGGAGGTCACCACGCTGCGCGACACCTGCTACGAAGAGGCGCTGCTCTACGGGGAGTTCCTGGACGAGACGGTGCGGGTGCGGGGTCCGGGAACCCCGGACGAACTGCTCGACGTGCTGCCCGGCGGGCCGCGGGACCGGGCGGCCTCGCTGGTGCACATCACCTCGCACGGCTCGGCGGGCCCCCGGCCGACCGTCTCGGCGCTCAGCCTGGCGGCGCCGCCGGACGGTCCCGGCACGCTCACCGTCACCCGCATCCTGGACCGGCCCGGCGGCGCCGGCCCCGAGGAACCCGGGCCGCTGGTGGTGCTCAGCGCCTGCGAGACCGACCTGAGCCAGCGGGACCACGACGAGGCGCTCACCCTGACCACCGCGTTCGTGACCCGCGGCGCGGCGGACGCCGTCGGCACCCGGTGGGCGACCAGGGACGGGGCCTCGGCGCTGCTGATGGCGGTCTTCCACCACCGGCTGACGGCCGGCGCGCTGGCGCCGGCCGACGCGCTCCGCGCCGCCCAGCTGTGGATGCTCGACCCGGCGCGACAGGCCCCGCCTGGGCTGAGCCCGGAACTGCGGCGCGAGGCCCGACGACCGTCCCTCGGCCGGCTGGCGGCCTGGGCCGCCTTCATCCACCAGGGCAACCCCCGGCCGTTCGGCCCGACGACGGAAGAGGCGTGAGCAAGGCATGAGGAGGGCGCACCGATGAACGCCGACGACCTGCTGGATCTCGTCGACCGCCACGTGGACCTGATCCGCGCGGACCTGACGGCCGAACAGTTCGACACGTTCCTGGCCGCGATGCGGGCGTTGTTCGAGGCCGGAACGGACGGGCCCGCCGGGCGCCGCGCGCTGCTCCTGGTCCGGCGGGCGCTGATACCGCTGCCCTACGGGAACCCGGTGCGGGAACCCGCGGTCGACTCGCTGAAGCTGAGCGGGCCGGCGTCCGTGCTCGCCCCGGAGCGGGCTCGGGCGCTGTCGCCCCGGCTGGCGGCCCTGGTCGGGCACGGCGAGGACCCGGCCGCCCGGGAGATCCTGGCGGCGGCGCGGCGGCGGCTGCTCGCCGTGCCCTCGCGGTCCGCCGGCGAGCTCGACCCCCGGGTCGCCGACGACCCGCTGGCGGCGGGGCTGATCCGGCTGAACGACCCCGAGCGCGGCCCCCGTTACCCCGACTTCCAGTTCGACCCCGACGAGGGTGGCCCGTTCTCCGTGGTCACCAGGATCAACCGGCTGCTGCTGGCCGACGAGGACCCGTGGGGGGCGGCCGACTGGTGGCTGGGCGGCAACCGGTGGCTGGCGGACCCGCCGGCCAGCCTCATCGGGCGGGTGCCCGACGAACTGCTCACGGCCGCGGCCCTGGCGCTGGTGGAGGGGGACTGATGCCTGCCTTCCCACCGCCTTCGGCGCTGACCCCGCGACGGCTGGCCCTGGACGCCGACACCTCCCTGTGGCGCTGTCATCTCACCGTGCACCCGGCCACCGGCTTCAACCCGGTGGCGGCGCACCCGCACTTCGGGGGCAGCCGGTTCGACGGAACGGCCGACGACCCGTTCCCCTACCTCTATGTCGCCGAGGAGCCGGCCACCGCGCTGGCCGAGGTCTTCCTGCGCTCCCTGGAGTTCGACCCGCTCGCCAACGCCCGGCTGATCCCCCGGGCCCAGGCGTCCCGTTACTCGCTGTCCCGGCTGACGACCTCGGTGCCGATCGAGCTCATCACGCTGATCACCGAGGAGGATCTGGCCGCGGTCTTCCAGGACTCCTGGCTGCTGGAGACGGAGGGCGCCGGCTACGCGCAGACCCGGCACTGGGCGCAGGCGTTGCGCCGGGACGCCGACTGGGCGCAGGGGATGGTCTGGCAGTCCCGCCGCCACCGGCCGCGCCTGGCCTACGTGTTGTTCGGCGACCGCCGCGACGAGGCGGCGCTGAAGGCCGACCCGGAGCACTCCTTCGACCTGGGCACCGAGGCGGGGAGACGGGAGGCCAACCGGCTGCTGGCCGGCCTGCGGGCCGCGATCGCGCCGCCCGAACCGGGCTGAGCGCGGGGCGCGTTCGGCGGCCCTACGGCAGCGGGTGGTCGATCCGCACGGTGCCGCGGACCCGTTGGCCGAGCGCCAACTCGTCGCCGCCGCGCAGTGGTTGGCGGCCCGACGGCTCGACGCGGCGGCCGTTCACCCAGGTGCCGTTGAGGCTGCCGGCCGACTCCTCGGCCACCCAGGCGGTGCCGTCCCGCGCCACCGTGATGGTGGCGTGCCGGCGGGAGACGCCCGCCGAGTCGCCGAGCGCGGCGGCGGTCGCCGGCGCCCACTCCGGGTCGCGGCCGAGCCGCAGCGGCCGGCCGGGGCCGGCCGTCAGCCGCAGGCAGGGGGTGTCGAGTAGCAGCACGAGGTGGGTGCGGGGGCTCAGGCAGGAAGGGCAGTCCGGGGTGGCGTCCGGAACCGGCTCGCCGCAGTTCCAGCAGCGGGCCCGGGCCTCGGCGGCGTCCGTGGTCCGCGCGGTCGGCTCGGGCGGCGGCTCGGTCGCCGTCGGCGGTACCGGTTCCGGTGCGGCCCCGTCGTCCCGGTCCCGGTTCTGGTTCTGGTCCCTGTTCTGGTCGCGGTTCTGGTCGCGGCCGTCCGGGTCGTCCCAGTCGTTCCAGTCGTTCCAGTCGTTCCAGTCGTCGGTGCCACCGAGGTCGTCGAGGTCGCTCACGATCCGGTGCCCCACTCGGCGGGCCGGCTGATGCCGAGGTCGAGGCGCACGGTGCCGTCCGGGTCCTCGGCGACCGCCTCGACGGTGACCACGCTCTCCTCGGGCAGCGGCCCCTCCTCGAAGA
This sequence comes from Streptomyces hainanensis, assembly GCF_004348415.1. Classification (GTDB taxonomy): domain Bacteria; phylum Actinomycetota; class Actinomycetes; order Streptomycetales; family Streptomycetaceae; genus Streptomyces; species Streptomyces hainanensis. The sequence goes on along the minus strand of NZ_SMKI01000006.1, from coordinate 20,309 downwards.
GGGCCCGCGCCAGCGGGTTGATCAGCGCCGTCTCCAGGGCGTTGCCGATGCCACGGCCGCCGTTGTCCAGGTCGGCGGTGCAGCGCTCCGCCAGCCGCTCGGTGGCCTCCTCGGTCAGCCGCAGGTGCAACCGCTGGTCCTGCCGCATCAGCGAGCGGATGTTGTCCACCTGCAGGTCGAAGATGGACCGCGCCACCTCGGCGCCGATGAAGTCGAAGACCACGATGTTCCCGCCCAGCCGGTTCATCAGCTCCGGCCTGCCCACCACCTCGACGAAGTGCCGCTCCACCTGGTCGCGCACGGTGGCCGCGAGTTCCTGGTAGTCGGTGCCTGGCTCGACCACCCGCCGCTTCAGCCCGGTCGCCGGGTCCTCCGTCATCACCCCGAGGTTGGAGGTGAAGATCAGCACGCACTCGCTGAAGTACGTGGTGATGCCCTGGCCGTCGGTGAGCCGGCCGTCCTCCAGCACCTGGAGGAACTTGTCGAGGACGCCCTTGTCCGCCTTCTCGATCTCGTCGAACAACACCACCCGGAAGGGGTCGGTGCGCACCGCGCTGGTCAGCTCGCCGCCCGCCTCGTAGCCGACGTAGCCGGGCGGCGCGCCCACCAGCCGGTCGGCGGAGTGCGGCGCGGAGAACTCGCTCATGTCGAAGCGGAGATACGCGTCCTCCCGCCCGAAGAGCACGGTGGCCACCGACTTGGCCAGCTCGGTCTTGCCGGTCCCGGTGGGCCCGGCGAAGAACAGCACGCCGCGCGGCCGGTGGCCGGGGTGCGCCGCCTGGGCCCCGGAGAGGCCGAGGGCGGCGCGCTTGAGGATGTCCATGGTCTTGCCGATCGCCGGTGCCTGGCCCTTGACCCGGGCGCGGATGAACGCCTCGCCCTCCCGGATCTGGTTCCTGATGTGCCCCCGGCGCCACGGGTTGTCCTCGACGCCGAGCCGGTAGATGCGGACGGCGTCCGGCATCCGGCCGAACGGCAGCCGCCGGTCGGCGGCCAGCCGGACGGCATCCCGCATGGCGCGCAGCGTGAGCCCGCCGGCGGCCCTGGCGAACTCCCGCGTCTCCCGGTCGTCCAGCTCGGCGGCGGGCGGCCGCTCGCCGTCCTTCAGCAGCGAGAGGACGCCTCCCGGCGGTCCCGCCGCCGACCCCGACACCGACCCCGCTGTCGACCCCAACACCGACGGCGGCGGCGTCGAGGACGGGGCCGGGGGCGGGGCGTACTCGGCGGCCTGGAGGCGGGCCATCCGCCGGCGGTCCTCCATGTCCGGCAGCGGAACGCCGATGGTGCGGATCCGGTCGCTGCCGGAGACCAGCCAGGTGGGCAGGTCGCGTTCGCCGTCCGCCAGCCAGACGATCGGGTTGAACAGGGTGCGTCCGGTGCGGTGGTGGAGGATCGGCTCCACGTCGTTGGCCAGCTTCAGGCAGCCGAGGAAGAAGTCGCGCTCCCGCTCGCTGAGCCGGTTCACCTCGGTGGGGATGCGCGCCGCGTAGTCGATCAGCAGGGCCAGCCGCTGCGGGTGCTCCTGTTCGAGCGGCCCCGCGCCGAACTCGGCCCGGTCCGCGCCGGGTCGGGGCCGTTGCGCGGGTTCGAGCCCGGTGGCGACGGCCCGCAGCAGCGGTTCGAGGTCGAGCAGCGCGGGCGGGTCGGCCCGGAGCAGCCGACCGCGGAAGCGGCGGCCGACCGTGCCCCGGCCGAGCAGCCGTTCGACGTGGGGCAGGGCGTCGGCGGGGTGCACGGTGAAGCCGTCCACCACGTCGTAGCGCACCAGGGCGTCGAAGCCGCGGAGCCGCAGGGTGTGCCAGACGAGGCCGGCCAGGCTGAAGTAGCGGTCCTGGCCGTGCCGGCTGACGAGGTAGTCGTCGCGGATGTTGCCGTGCAGGACGTACTGCGCGTGCACGCTCAGGGTGCCGGCCAGTTCCTGGGCGAAGGGCGGGATGGTGAGGCCGGCCGGCCCCTCGGTGCCCGGCGGGTGCGAGGTCACGGGCGTCGCTCCCCCGGGTGGTGCCGGCGGGCCTGGGGCTCCTGGTCGTCCGGGCGCCGGTCGGTGGCGGGGGCGTGGCTCCGACGGGTGTCGGCGGCGATCAGGCTCTCGTCGAAGACGAGGTCGAGCGAGAGCCCGGCCTCGGCGGCGGTCTCCACGAGGCGGGCGAGGTGACGACCGGCCTCGTGGCAACGGCGCCGGTCCAGCTCCCTGGCCGCCCTGGTGTCCTCGTGCGCGGCCCTGGCCCGGTGGACGGTCTGGACCCGCAGCGTGCCCTGCCGGTCCAGGGCGAGGCGCAGCCAGTGCTCGGTTCCCCAGCCTGGCGGCACCCACTCGATGTGCTCGACGCCCGGCGCGGCCTGGCGGACCGTGAGCGCGTCGCCGGCGGCCGCGGTCGCCAGTTCCCGGCGCAACAGCTCGGCGACGTAGAGGCGTTGGAGCGCCTCGTGGCGGGCGGCGACCCGGGCGCTGATCTCCGCCCGCCGCCTGGGGTCGGGGGGTTCGCCCGTCGCCAGCACCCTTTCCAGCGCGGCGAGTTCCGGGCCCGCCTCGGGCCACGGGTCGACGCCCTCGGGCAACGGCTGCCGGAGGAAGCGCAGTTGCTGGGCCGCCCACTCCGTGGTCTCCCGCCGGTCGGCCGCCCGCCAGTTGGCGGTGAAGGCCAGCTCGCGGGCCTCGGACAGATGGCGCGCCGCGGCGGCCGGTCGCGATCCGGCCAGCTCCACGGCGTGCGCGACCGCCTGCTGGACGGCGACGCACTCGGCCACCGGGACGGCCGGGTCGAGACCGGCGAGCAGCTCGGCGCCGAGCTCGGTGGCCGGCTCCTCGCCGAACGCGCCGGCGTCCGGCAACGGCGTGGTGTAGGCGGGCAGCGCGGCGGCGGCCGCCGTCTCGGTGTCGGCCTCGGCGTAGCCGGCCAGCACGCGCTCGCGGCGGGCCCTGAGGCGGTCCGCCCGGCGGGCGGCCGCCTCGTCCCGGTCCCCCAGGACGGCGGCCGCGGCGGCCATGGCGCGCCTGGCGAGCTCGGCCTCCAGCAGCCGGACGGCCCGGTCGGTGTCGGCGAGCCACCGGTGCACCTGCGCCAGGCCGAGCCCCACCGGGTCGAGGGCGGGCGGCGGTTCGGGCAGCGGCGCCGGGCCGGGGCCGCCCGCGGGCCCCGGGCCGCCGGCCGGCCCTTCGCGGTCGATCCGGGCACGCAGCGCGTCGATCCTGGCGTTGGCCCGGCACACCGCGAAGGCGGCGTCCCGCCAGAGTTCCCGCGACCGCCTGGCCCGGCGCAGCTCCTCGCCCCGCAGGCACTGGGCGTCGGCGGCCCTGACGGCCGCGTTGGCCAGCAGCCGGGTGCCGGCCAGGGCGGCCCGGCCGGCGAGCAGCGCGCCGCTGAGCGCCCCGAGGCCGAGCACCGCCGTGCCGAGCACGTCGAGCAGCTGGTCGGTGACCACGTCCGCGGACGGCAGGTCGACGGACGGCAGGTCGAGTGAGGGCAGGTCGAGTGAGGGCAGGCTGTAGCTGGGAAACGAGACGTCGGGCGCGACGAACGTCACCTCGGGAACCGCGTATCCGCTGCTCATGGGGTCTCTCCAGTCGGGCTGTCCCGGCGGTCGCCGAGCGGTGGGCCGAGCGGTCGGCCGAGGGGCGCGCCCGGCCGTCGGGCGGGCGACGTCCGGTGGCGCCGCCAGGTCCACCAGGCCACCGCGAGCACGGTCCCCAACGGCCAGAGCCAGGCGGCGAGGAGCAGGGTGGCCAGGAGCAGGCCGACCACGGCCGCGACGGCCACGGTGCCGAGCACCCGGTGCCTGAGCACGGGCCTGGCGGCCCGCCCTGCCTGGTGGATCACCAGCCCGGCCAGCGAGCGTTCCGGGTGGTAGAAGAGGTAGCCGATGCGGTGGGCGGCCCAGAGCTCCAGGGCGAGCGTCGCCGCGGCGGCCGGCACCGCGTAGCTCCAGGCGGTGGCCACCGTGGTCTGGGGGGCCAGGCTCACGACGTCGGCGAGGCCGACCAGGAAGATCCAGGGCACGGTCACGGCGAGGGCGCCGCCGACCGCCCAGGCCAGCGTGGCGGGCAGTTCCTGAACGGTGAGCCAGGCCGCGGCCGCGTCGAGCCGGCGCGCCTCCCGCTCCAGGTTCCGGTGGACGCGGAGCCGTTGGGCGTCCTCGTCCGCGAGGCCGGCGAGCCGTTCGGCGAGCAGCAGCCGCAGCGGATCGCGCCGGTCGCTCGTCAACCAGCCGTACCAGTCGACGGGTTCGGGCAGCGACCGCAGCCGCCGGGAGGCCTGTTCGGCCAGCAGCGCGCGGCACCGTTCGGGGGCGGCGGCGATGTGCAGCAGTTGGGGCAGGAGGGGGCCTTCGACGGCGGTGAGCGCCGGGTGGTCGCGGAGCCGTCGCCGCAGCGCGGGGAACTCGGCGCACAGCGCGTCGACGGTCGGCCGCCAGCGCTGCCGCGCCGCCCCCCAGTCGCGGTGGATCGCGGCCAGCCCCTCGCCGCCGGGCCGGGTGGCGAGCAGCGGCAGGATCTCGTGCCGGGCCAGCTCCTCGACGACGGCGAACGCCCGCTCGTCGTGCACGGCCCTGGCCGCCAGGTCGGCCAGCCCGTGGGCCGGGTCGACCGGCTCGCCGCGGTAGGACGGTTCGAGCGGCGGGGCGAGCCAGGAGAGCAGCCGCACCAGGACGGCCGGCCCCGGGCGGCGCCCGAGCAGCCCGACCAGCGCGGCGAGTTCCTCCCTGGCGGCCTCGTCGTAGCGGGGGGCGGCCGCGAACTGCCGTAACCAGTCGGCGAACGCGCCGCGGCCACGGCCGTGGGCCAGGGCGCGCTCCAGCTGCGCCCAGTAGCCGTCGAAGGCCATGCCGAGCCGCACCGGGTCGGTGAACTCCTGCCCCATGAAGGGGAACGGCGTGACGTCCGCGCCCTCGGGGGGAGCGGGCGACGGCCAGTCGGCCGGGGCGACCGGCGGCGCGCCGCCCGCCAGCCACTCCGCGACCTGTGCCGAGCCCCACCGCAGGTCCGGGTCGCGGGTGAGCAGCCCCCGGCAGAGCGCGCGCAGCCGGGGGTCCTCGACCAGGGACAGGTCGGGCGGCCCCGAGGACAGTTCGAGGTCCACGTAGCCCGAGTGGCTGTGCCGGATGGGGTGTCGGCCGCCGGCCAGCTCGGCGGTGATCATCCCGAGGGCCCACCAGTCGGCCTGCGGGTGGATCATCTGCCGGCGCGCCACGGCCTGCGGGGAGAGGTAGAGCGGGGTGCCCACCCAGGCGTCCCGGTCGGCGAGCCGTTCCTCGGGGGCGTACGCGGCGACGGAGAAGTCGACGAGGGTCAGCTCCGGGTCCGCCGGGTCGAGGGAGCCGAGCACGATGTTGGCCGGGCTGACGTCGCGGTGCACGATGCCCAGCCGGTGCACGGCCGTCAGCGCGGCGTGCAGCTGCGTGACGACGGCCCTCACCACCACCGGGTCGGCGGGTCCCGGGTGGTCGAGCCGGTACCGGGCGAGGTCGGTGTCCCCGTAGGACGGCGCGATCTCGTAGGGGTGCCCGTCGATCCGGCCCGTCTCGGTCAACCGGACGACGTGCGGGAGCTGCCGGGTGCGCAGGAGCTCACGGACCCGGGGGTGGGGGGCCCGGCCGCGGTCGTACCACTTGACGACGTGGCTCCCCGCGTCGTCCCGCACCCGGTAGACGGCGGCCTGGTCGGGGCGTTCGGGGCGGCGCAGCAGTTCACGGAGCCGGAACCGGGCCCGCAGCGGTGGCGGGAGCCGGGACGTGTCGCCCCGGCCGCCGCCGGTCGTGGTCCCGGTTTCCGTCTCGGTGGCGGGTACGCCGCCCGGTGCCGCCACCGTCGGCTCGTACTCCGTGGGCGGCGGCGGTTGCCGCGGCTCTCCCGGCCCGCGCGGCCCGCCGTCCGCCGCCGACCCTTCGGGATCGGTCATGAGCGATCACCGTAATTCCCTCGGAAATAAGCGAATTGAATTCTACCGAGCCCGACTGTGCCGCGAATGGCGCTTCCTGGTTCACCTCCGGGTTTTGTCCGGGCGGAAACCGTCGGATTTCTGGGCGGGCCCGGATGGTTATCGCGGCGGCCGGGCACCGTTACCGCGATCCGAGAGGGAGGGAAGCCGATGGTGGAGGAAACGCCGGACGGCGATGGTGTCGGCACGTCAGGGGTGGAGGTGCGGATCAGCGGCACGCACTTCCCGGTGACGACGCTGGGCCCTGGCCGGCGGCTCGGCATCTGGTTCCAGGGCTGCCCGCTGGCCTGCCCCGGCTGCATGTCGCGGCACACCTGGGACCCGGGCGGCGGGCGTGGGGCCGGCCTGGGCGAGTTGCTCGACCGGTGGCGGGCCGCGCTGGACGCCGGCGCCGAAGGGCTCACCGTCAGCGGCGGCGAGCCACTGGCCCAGGCCGCGGCCCTCTCGGCGCTGCTCGAGGGTGCCCGGGCGGTGGGGCGGGAGGCGGCCGCCGGGGGCCGGCCCGTCGACATCCTCGTCTACACCGGCCACACCGACGCCGAGTTGGTGGCCGCGCCCCGGCTGTGGGAGGCCCTGCGGCACGCGGACGCCGTGGTCACCGGCCGCTACGTCGCCGCCGAGCCGACGGACCTGGTCTGGCGCGGCTCGGCCAACCAGCGGCTGCGCCCGCTGACGGAGCTCGGCCGGCGGCGGTACGGGCCGCATCTGGAGCGCGCCGCCACCGGCGACACGCTCCAGGTGGTGGGGTCGGCGGCCGGCGGCGTCCTGCTGTACGGGGTGCCGCGGCGCGGCGAGCTGGCCGAGCTCGAACGCCGGTCGCGGGCCGCCGGCATCCGCCTGTCGGACCCGAGTTGGCGCCCCTAGGCCCCGTCCGGGTCGGGCCGCGGCGGGTCGAGGTCGGCGATGGCCTCGGCGGTGGTCCGGTTCTTGACCACCATGTGCACGGTCCAGTCGGGGTCGCGGAGCAGCTCCTCGTGCACCGCCCAGCCGATCCAGCTGGCACTGACCTCGGGTGCGAGCCGGGCCCGCCCGGCGCCCATCAGCGGGAAGCAGATCGAGGACAGCGGCGGGTCGAACGCCTCGCGCTCGGCCCTGGCCAGCGCGAACGCCTCGCGCACCGCCCTGGCGATGTCCCCCGGCGCGACCTCGTAGCCGTCCCGGTCGGCGAACGGCACGGCGACGGCCGCGTGGTAGACCCGGCGGATGCCGTGCGCCCGCATGGCCCCCGAGGAGGTGGCCGCGACCGTGCCGGGGCGGACCGGCAGCCCGGGCCGGCCGTGTTCCCGCACCCAGGCGGCGAGTTCGTCGGCGAGCACGTCGTCCACCAGCTGGCCGGCGGCGTCCCGGACGGCGCCGGCCCGGCGCAGGGCCCCGGAGAGCGTGGGCCCGAAGGTCCTGGCCATCTCCAGGTAGACGTTCTCCGAGGAGACCAGGATGTCGATGTTCCGCAGCAGGTCGACCGGGGAGACGTGCAGCACGAAGGGCGCCGGCGCGTCCGCGAGGGTGGTCTCGATCCGGGTGGGCGGCGCCTGGTCGCCCCGCGCCCGGGCTGGGCCCCGGGCGGCGGCCGGGGAGGCCGGGGAGGCCGGCGCCCGGTCGCCGACCCGGCCGGCCGCCCGGCGGCCGGACTCCCGGCACAACGCCAGGACGGCCTCGGCGAGTTGGTCGAGGACCTGGCCCTCCTGCCGTTTGCGGAACGTCTCGGTGCTGACGCCGTACACCAGGGCCGCGGCCTTGCGGCGGTCCTGCGCCGCGGCGCCCCGGCCACCGGGGACGAGACCGAAGCTCCGGGCCGCGGCGAGACCCAGCGTGTCGCGTTCGCCGAGCCGCTGCACGGCCTGCCTGAGCAGCGCCTCGACGCCGGCCGGCACGTCGTCGGAGCCGGCACAGAAGCCGCAGGCGAGCGCGGCCCTCCGCAGGGCGGGCAGCGGAACGGTACGCAGCCCGGCGAGACCGGGACGGCGTAATGATCGCAAATCTCCGACGAGTTCGGCGTGTGAGGGCCAACTCGCCGCGATATCCGCACCCATATGGACAACAGTAGACGTTGCGTCCACCCCGCAAGGAGACTTCGGACGATCTCCTCTCGCTCACCGCGCTCCCGCGCCGCGCGATCCGGTGCCCCGCGCGGGCGGGTTCCGGGTGAACGCGGGTCGTTTTCCGGGGCCTTCGGTCTCCTTTCCACCGCGACTCGCCGACGCCTGCTAATGCTTTCGGTAAGGAAACGCGTCGACCCCGAATTCATCGGGCCGGAACGCGAAGGGGATCGCCACGCGCAGTCGGTCGGAAGGACCGAGACGGAGGAATGAGCGAGCGTGATCAGAACAGAGAACGTCAACCGCGTCGTTCGGAACGCGGTGCCGCCGCGGACCGCGCTCTGGGGAGCGCGGATCCGCGGCAGGAGGGACGGCCGCCAGGGCCTGCCGCACGTGCCACCGCCCACGGAGGCGATCGACCAGAGAGCGGTCGTGACCGCGTTCGTCCGGGAGCAGCGGGCCACCGCCGACCGGGCCGTCGAGCAGTTGCGCTCCCGGATGCTCGACCGCGAGCGGCGGCTCATCACCGACATCAGGCGCGAGGCCGTGAGCGTGGTGAGGCGGTACGACGGTCTGGGGCGACCGGCGCCCGCCGCGCTGGCCGGGTTCGGCGAGCGGGTGGGCGAGTGGCGCGCCAAGGCCGACGTCTGCCGCTGCCGGGCCGTCGCCGTCACGGCGGTGATCGACCAACTGATCTGCTGCTACTGGGACGCGGTACGGCGACACCACCGGGACATCCCCGATCCCGCGCCCGCGCACCTGGCGCACTGGGCGCCGGCGCGCCTCGAACTCGACGCGTCCTGGCGGGAGTCGGACAGCTGGCTGATCGAGCCGACCGCCGTCGAGTTCTCCAGGACGGCCCGGGCGCTGGCGATCCTGGACGCCAGGCCCAAGCACAAGCACAAGTCCGAGGCCGAGCCCGAGTCCGAGCCCGAGTCCGAGTCCGAGGCCGACCGGCCGCGAGAGGAGCGATGAGATGGCACACCACACCGGGCCCCTGGCCCGCGGCCGCCGGACGACGCTGCCGGCCGCGGCACTGGCCGCGGCGCTGACCGCCGGTGCCACCGGCTGCGGCGCCGTCGGCCAGGCGCTGGGCACCAGCGTCGACCGCTACTCGGCGGCCTGCGCCCTGCTGGTCGACGGCTCGGGCTCCGGGGTCCCGGCCCCGGAGGGATTCGACGCGGAGGCCAAGCTGCACTCCACGCTGCCCGACTTCCTCCAGGACCTCGACTGCCGCACGCTGGCCTTCGCGCCCATCACCGGCGCGTCCCAGTTCTCGTCGTGCCAGGCCGAGGGCGTCGACCTGGACCCCGACGCCGACTCCACGCTCGACCGGGACGACGTGCGGGCCGCCCAGCGGGCCGTCGCCGAGGGCGTCGCCACCGAACTCCTCGACTGCGCGCGGACGACCGAGTCGGGCTCCGACGTGCTCGGCGCGCTGAGCCGCGTCGCGGACTCCGCCCCGGAGGACGGCGAGGCGTTCCACATCCTGGTGGTCAGCGACTTCATCCAGTCCAACCTGGAACCCGGCCTGACCGAGCAGGACCTGACGACGCCGGAGTCCCGCGCGGCGCTCATCGACCTGCTCGCCGAGCAGGGGCGGGTGCCCTCGCTCGCGGACGCCGTCGTCTACCCGGCCGGCTACGGCATGTGGTTCAGCCGCGATCCCGAGGACTACGCGGACTTCGACGCGTTCTGGACCGAGTTGCTCGAAGGGCGGGCGGACGCCGATGTCGACGACGCATACCGGCGCTGACGACGGCCGCCGGCGGATACCGCGGCCCGGCCGCCGGGCCGCCGCCGCGGCGGCGCCGCGGAACGCGCCGCGGCCCCGGCGGCGGAACCGGTCCGGCCACGAGGAGGAGCTGCGGCAGGCGCGCTCGGCGCTGCTCGCACGCTGCCGCCGGGCGGGGCGGCGGGCGGCCCGGCGCGGGGTCTTCGACGCCTGGGTGCTGGAGGGCGAAGGACTGCCGTCGTGGCTGGCCGCGCTCGCCGCGGAACGCGACGAGCTCCGGCACCGGCTGGACAGCGAGGCCGCCGTCGAGCGGTCGGCGGCCGTCCGGTCGGCGGCCCAGGCACAGGCGGAGGCGGACGCGGCCGAGGCGGCGCTGCGGCACAGCGGGGAGGCCAGGGCGGAACGGTCCGACCACCTCGACATCACCCGGGCGCAACTCGACCGGCTGGCCGAGCAGGCCGCACGCCGACGGCAGCTCAGGGACACGGTGGCGCACTGGGTGGAACGGCGTCCCGGCGGGGCCGCCCAGGCGGCCCCCGACGCGGATCCGCTCCCCGAGCCCGCCGCCCGCCCGGCGGCCGATCCGGCACGCTGGGAGGGCGCGAGCGCCACGGGCATCTCCCGGCGCGGCACGCTGGCCCTGCTGTGCTGCCTGACGCTGGTCGAACTCCCCATCTACTGGACCTCGTTCCAGCGCGTCCACGGCACCGGCGACCCGTCGGCCAACCTCCTCACCGCGACCTTCACCGTCGCCGTGGGGATCGTCATGGTCAGCGTCCCGCACGTGCTGGGCCGCCTGCTGCGGACGCTCCCCGCCACGGGCGCGCCCCGGCTGCTGGCCCTGCCTGCCCTGGTGCTGCTCGGCGCCTGGGTCCACGCCTGCTGGGTGCTCGGCGGGCTGCGGGCGAGCCTGCTGGCCGAGGATCGCGCCCTGCTCACCAACCCCGACCAGGCGCGCTACCTGGACCCGGGGATGGCGGACGCGGGCAGCGTCCTCGACCAGATCGGCATGGGCGAGCAGACGATGAGCCTGATGTTCACCGCGCTGCTCCTGCTCTCCGGCGGGGTGGCCTTCCTGCTCGGGCTCGCCGTGGCGCACCCGTATCTGGCGGCCTACCGGGCCACCTCGCGGGAGCGGGAGCGGCTCATGGCGGCGGAGCGGGAGTCCACCCTGGCCGCGCGGCGGGCCGGCCAGCGGGCCGCCGCCCACCCCGCCGAGGCCCAGGCGTACGACGACGCGCTGAAGGCGGCGCAGAGCGAGGTGGACGAGCGGTACGAGGCAGCGGCCCACGCCTATCTGGACGGCGTCGCCGCCGCCGCACGCGATCCCGCGGTGACGGAGGCCGCCATGCGGCTGTCCGGCCAGTGGCCCCTGCTGCCGCGGTCCACCGGCACCTGAGCACCGGCGCCCGGACACCGGCGCCCACGACGCCCACGACGCCCGTGTCGTGGGCGCCCGGCCGTCCGGCTACGCCCGTTCCACGCTGAAGATCTGGCGGTCCGCGCCGCCGCAGATCCACTGCCTGATGTTCGCGCCCGCCTCGTGGACGCCGCCCTCCACGTCCACGCAGAGGTCGCTGTGGGTGGAGACCAGGGTGTAGGCGTTCAGGCCCTGCTGCCGCTCGACGCTCCAGACCTGGGACGCGGAGCCGTTGCACTCCGCCATCTCGACGTTCGCGCCCGTCTGGCCCGAACCGCCCGCCGTGTCCACGCAGTTGCCGCGGGAGGACAGGGTGTACTCGCTCGCCCACTCGTTCCAGTGGAAGGTGAACTCCTGGGCCGGGGCCCCGTTGCACCCCCACAGGCGGACGTTGGCGCCGGGCTCGGTCGACCCGTTGACCACGTCCAGGCACAGGTCGCCTCCGGCGGCGACCAGCCGGTAGGTGCCGCCGTCCTGGAACCGCGTCGTGGGCCCCCCGAACGGCGGCGTCACCTGCGGTTCTTCGGCCGCCTCGTCCTCCGCCTCCGGCTCGTCGGGCTCCTGGGCCGGGTCGGACTCCGGGGGCGCCGGATCGGCCTCCGCTTCCTGCTCCGCCTCCGACTCCGGCTCCCGCTGCTCCTCGGGCTCGGCCTCCGCGTCGGCCGCCGGCTCCGGCTCGGGCTCGGTTTCCGCCCCGGCCTCCGGCTCGGGGACCGGATCCGGCTCGGCCTCGGGCGGCGGCTCGACGGCGGGGGCCGCGGCGGAGCCGTCGCCCGACAGCGGCGGAACGCCGGCCAGCCACCACGACGTGCCGAGGATGCCCGCCAGGCCGATCCCCAGCACGGAGAGCAACGCCCGCCGCCCGGGGACGACTCCACGGCGCGCGACGGCCGGGTCGCGGGCGAAGGCGGCGGTGAACCGGGTGGCCGGCGACCGGTCCCGGCGGTTCGAGGGCGGTTGCTTCATGGTCAGGCCTCCGGCCTCGGTCTCGCGACGGCCCTCGGGCCCTTCGGCCGGTCGTGGGCGACCGCCCCTTCCCCTGTTCCACGCGCGGGACGGCCGGCGAGTTCACCGCGCGACGACTTCCTTCGCGCCCGCGCGCACTTCTTCGTCCGAGTGGCAGAAGACGGGCCGACCGCCCCGAATCTTCCGGCTGTCGGGCGAGTCCGTTTCAACCGACCACGCCAGAAGCATGGACACGTCAACACGAAGTCCCTAGTCTCTCCGGCGCCGAGCCTGGGCTCCAGGCTCTGTCCCGCTCCACTCGCGTCAGGAGGAGCAATGGTCAAACCGTCGACCCACCGCCGGTTCCATCGAAGACTCCGCGGCCGCCTCGGGACGTTGCTGGCCGTGACCCTGCTTGCCGGGGCCGGCTGGGCGGCGCCCGCCGCGGGCCAGGAGGCCCGGGCCGCCGACGAACCACCGCCCCAGGAACCCGGGGTGACCCTGCGCACCTACGACGTACAGGTGCCGCTGGAGGAGATCTGCACGCTCAAGCCGGGTCAGACGCCGAACGTCGACCGGCTGATGCCCACCATCGACTGGACCACGGCCGACCAGTTCGGCTTCGAGAACCGCTTCGTGACCCACGCGATCGCCAACATCGACGTGCCGCAGGACGGCACCTACACCTTCCGCCTCACCAGCGACGACGGCTCACGGCTCTTCGTGGACGACCAGCAGGTCATCGACCACGACGGGCTGCACGGCGCGACGTCCAAGGACGGCTCGGTGGAGCTGACGGCCGGTTACCACGCGCTGTTCGTCGAGTACTTCGAGCGTGACGGCGAGCAGCAGCTCACGCTCTCCTGGCGGCCGCCGGGCGCGAGCGACTTCTCCGTCGTGCCGAACTCCGTGCTGAGCACGGACGCCGGCGTCGTGCGCGTCACCGCTCCCGGCCGCAAGGAGTGCGAGGGCAGTTTCGACTCGCCGGGCGACGGCCTGCCCCTCACCGAGGTGCACCCCGACTACGAGCTGACCGACCTCCGGCCCGAGGGGTTCGAGCCGCAGGTCACCGCGATGGAGTGGCTGCCGGACGGCCGTCTGGCGGTCGCCACCTGGGGCGGGGGCGGCTCACCGAACCAGCAGCCCACCGACGGCGAGGTCTACCTGCTGGACAACGTGACCGGCGACACCGGTCCCGGGCAGGTGACCGCGGTCAGGGTGGCGGAGGGACTGCGGGAACCGCAGGGCCTGAAGTACGTCGAGGGCTCCCTGTACGTCTCGCAGAAGCACGAGCTGACCGAACTGGTGGACCTCGACGGCGACGAGGTCATCGACGAGTACCGGACGGTGGCCACCTGGCCGTGGGGCGGCAACTTCCACGAGTTCGCCTTCGGCCTGCTCTACCGGGACGGCTACTTCTACCTGAACCTGTCCGTCGCCATCGACCTCGGCGGCGCCACGACCAACCCGCAGCCCGCCGAGAACCGCGGCACCACGATCAGGGTGAACCGCGAGACCGGCGAGGTCGGTTACGTCGCGGGCGGCCTGCGCACCCCCAACGGCATCGGCTGGGGCCCCGAGGGCGAGCTGTTCGTCACGGACAACCAGGGCGGCTGGCTGCCCTCGTCCAAACTCGTCCAGGTCGACCAGGGCGACTTCTTCAACCACTACACCAACCCCGCGGGCCCCTTCGACGACCAGCCCGTCACCCAGCCGGTGCTGTGGCTGCCGCAGAACGAGATCGCCAACTCCCCGAGCACGCCGCTCACCCTCCAGGAGGGCACGTTCGCCGGGCAGATGCTCTTCGGCGACGTCACCTACGGCGGCATCCAACGGGCGTACCTGGAGCAGGTCGACGGCGCCTACCAGGGCGCGGTCTTCCGCTTCACGCAGGGCCTGGAGGCCGGCGTCAACCGGCTCAGCGTGGGCCCGGACGGCGCCCTCTACGCCGGCGGCATCGGCGCGGGCGGCAACTGGGGCCAGGAGGGGAAGCTGACCTTCGGCCTGCAGAAGCTGACGGAGACCGGGGACGACGCCTTCGACATGCTGGCCATGCGCGCCACGAGCGGCGGCTTCGAGGTGGAGTACACCAAGCCGCTCTCCCAGGAGACGGTGGACGCGCTGGCCGCCGGCTACCGCGTCGAACAGTGGCGCTACCTGCCGACCGCCCAGTACGGCGGGCCGAAGGTCGACGAGGAGACCCTGACGGTGCGTTCGGCTTCCGTCTCCGCCGACGGCAGGACGGTCACCCTGGACATCCCGGGCCTGAAGCCGGGACACGTGGTCCACCTCCGCTCGCCCCGCCCGTTCACCGACGTGAGCGGCCAGGAGCTGTGGAACACCGAGGCCTGGTACACCCTCAACCGGATCCCCGGGGTGCCGGAGTCCGCCCCGTCGTCGTACGAGGCGGAGGAGGCGCGGCTCGCGGGCGGGGCGCGGCTCGCCGACGACCACGACGCGTACTCGGGGCGCGGCTTCGTCGCCGGCTACGGCACCGAGGGCGCCAGCACGACCTTCACCGTGGACGCCGCCAGGGGCGGCCCGCACGACGTCGGGCTGCGCTACTCCAACGGCCCCGACCCCTTCACCGGCACCAAGACGCTGAGCGTCTACGTCAACGGGCGGCGGGTGGGACAGACGAACCTGCTGTCCACCGGCACCTGGGAGCAGTGGTCCACCCAGAGCGAGCGGCTGAACCTGCGCCGTGGCAGCAACACCATCACCTATGTCCACGAACCCGACGACACCGGGCACGTCAACCTCGACCTGCTCACCGTCCACCGGTCGGGCAGCCCCGTCACGCTCTTCGACGGCGTCGACCGGTCCGCGTTCCAGCACGGCGACGGCCGCATGGTGGAGTGGCCGCTGGTCGACGACGAGGCGATGGAGGTGTGCTGCGGCGACATCCGCACCAAGCAGGCGTTCCAGGACTTCCGGCTGCGTCTGGAGTTCTGGCTGCCCGAACTGCCACCGGACGTGACCGGGCAGGACCGCGCCAACAGCGGCGTCTACCTCCAGGACCGCTACGAGATCCAGGTCCTGGACTCCTACGGCGTCGACGCGCTGGCCGCCAACGAGGCGGCGGCCATCTACGAACAGCGGGCCGCGGACGTCAACGCGGCGCGCCCGCCGGAGACCTGGCAGACGTACGACATCACCTTCCGCGCCGCCCGCTTCGACGCCGACGGCGTCAAGACGGCGGACGCCCGCGTCACGGTCGTGTGGAACGGCGTCACCGTCCACGACGACGTGGCGCTGACAGGACCGACGGGAGGAGGCGCCCCCGAGGGCCCGACGGCCGGCCCGATCCGGTTGCAGGACCACGGCAACGCGGTCCGCTACCGCGACATCTCCATCCAGCCGCTGCGCACCCGCGGTTGAGACCGGGGTCGACGGGCGGCGCGCGGCCGCCCGTCGACCTCGGCGGTCATCCGGATCCCGGCCCGCCGTGGGGGGCCTCGGCGTCGCCGTTGCCGGTGCGGCGGGCGTAGGCGCGGGCCGCGCGGGCGCGGTCGCCGCAGCGGACCGAGCACCAGTGGCGGCGGCCGGCGCGGAGCAGGTAGCGGTCGCAGGGGGTGGAGGGGCACGCCGTCAGCCGTTCGGCGTCGGGGCCGGTGAGCAGGTCGGCGGCGTTGGCCGCGAGGATGCCGAGGGCCTGGTCGACGATCTGGTCGACGGGGTGCGGGGCGGTGCGGTACGGGCCGCGGACGCGATCCCAGCCCAGCGGGGCGGCGGTGGGAACCCGGGTGAGGGCGTCGTTGACGGCGGTCAGCGCGGCGCCGGGGGGCGGCTGCCCGTCGACGAGGGCGGCGAAGAGGGCGCGCACCTGGTCGCGCAGCGCGCGCATGCGCGCCGCACAGATCTCCCGCAGTTCGGCGTCCTCGGGGGCGAGTGCGCGGTCGACCAGCCACCGGCCGGCGGCGGACGGCTCGCCCAGCAGGTCGAGGCGTTGGCCGCCGGGCAGGACGACGGCGCTGTTGGCGAGGTCGAGCGCGGGATACCGGTCGGCCCCCGGCGCCGGCGGAAGCCCCGGGTTCCTCGGCTCGGCGTCCGCGCTCCCACTCACGGACCTCACGGTACAGCTTGCCTTCATCCGTGACCAACTCTATTCTCACGGATGCCAGCGAACCCATCCGTGAGGAGATGTCGACATGGCAGCATCCGACCCGTCCAACCGAGAGGTGACCGTCAGGGTCTTCGGCGGTCCGACGGCGCTCATCCGGTACGGCGGACTGCACTTCCTGACCGACCCGACCTTCGACCCGCCTGGCGGCTACCCCTCGGGGCTCACCAAGACGGCGCCCGCCGCCATCACCCCCGCCGAACTCGACCGGGTCGACGTGGTGCTCCTGTCGCACGACGAGCACGACGACAACCTCGACACCGCGGGCCGCGCCCTGCTCGCCGACGTCCCCCTGATCCTGACCACGCCCGGCGGCGCGGTCCGCCTGGGCGGCACCGCCCGGCCCCTGAAGGACTGGGAGTCCGTCGAGCTGTGCTGCCCGGAGGCCGGCACGATCACCGTCACCGGCGTTCCCGCGCTGCACGGCCCGGGAGCGCGCGAGGACCTCGAACCGGTCGTCGGCGAGGTCGTCGGCTTCGTCCTGACCGCCGACGGCCTGCCCACCGTCTACGTCAGCGGCGACAACGCCCAGCTCGGCCCGGTCCGCGAGATCGCCGACCGCTTCGGCCCCGTGGACACCGCCGTCCTGTTCGCCGGCGCCGTCCGCACGCCGCTCCTCGACGGGCAGCTGCTCACCCTGGACAGCGCCCAGGCCGCCGAGGCCGCCCGCGTCCTGGGAGCCCGCCGCGTCGTCCCCGTCCACTTCGACAGCTGGGCCCACTTCACCGAGGGCCGCGAGCGGCTGGTGGACGCCTTCACCGCCGCGGGCCTGATCGATCGCGTGGAACTGGCCTGACCGGACACCCCCCGGCCGCCGCGGTGGGCCGGTGGCCCACCGCGGCGGCCGGGTTCAGTTCCCCACGCCGAGACCCGACATGAACGCGGACGGGTACCGGTCGCCGCGTGCCGCGCCCGGCGGCACCGCCCGTTCGATCTCGGCGAGGTCGTCCGCGGTGAGGCGCAGCTCCGTCGCGGGCAGCGCCTCGGCCAGCCGCTCCCGGGTGCGGGCGCCGACCAGGGGCACGACGTCCTCGCCCCGGGCGGCCACCCAGGCGATGGCCAGCTGGGCGACGGTGCGTCCCCTGGCCTCGGCGACCCGGCGCAGGGCCTCCACGAGGGCGAGGTTGTGTGCCACGTTCCCGCCGGAGAACCGGGGACTGTGGCCGCGGCTGTCGCCGGGGGCGGCGCGGTGCCCGGCCGTCCAGTGCCCGGAGATGAGGCCGCGGCCGAGGACGCCGTACGCGGTCAGGCCGATGCCGAGCTCCCGCAGCGTGGGCAGCACCTCCGCCTCCACCGCGCGGGAGATCAGCGAGTACTCGATCTGCAGGTCGGCGACCGGGTGCACGGCGTGCGCGCGGCGGATCGTCGCCGCGTCGACCTCCGAGAGGCCGAGGTGCCGCACGTACCCGGCGTCGATCAGCTCCTTGATCGCGCCGACCGTCTCCTCGATCGGCACGGCCGGGTCCAGCCGGGCCGGACGGTAGACGTCGACGTGGTCGGTGCCCAGCCGCGTCAACGAGTAGGCCAGGAAGTTCTTCACCGCCTCGGGACGGCCGTCGTGCCCGCCGAACTCCGGGCCCGGCCCCCGCAACATGCCGAACTTGACGCTCAGCAGGTAGTCGTCCCGGTCCCGGCCGCGCAGCGCCTCGGCGAGCAGCAACTCGTTGTGGCCCATGGCGTAGAAGTCGCCGGTGTCGATCAGCGTGACGCCGGCGTCCAACGCCGCGCGCACGGTGGCGACGCTCTCCGCGCGGTCGGCCTCGCCGTAGGCGCCCGACATGCCCATCGCGCCCAGGCCGAGGGCTGAGACGGCCGGTCCCGCACTGCCCAGGGTTCGCGTCCGCATCGTGTTCTCCTTCGTCGTCGGCGTGCCGCCCACCCTGCGCCCGCGCCACGGGGCGCGGGAGCGGAGCGTTCATCGTGGGAGCGACGCTCCCTGGCTCGGCCCGCCGGCCGCGAGGGACCATGGGGGCATGCAACGTGAGCAGCTCGCCGACTTCCTGCGGCGCCGCCGCGCGGCGATCCGCCCGGCCGAGGTCGGCGTCTCCGCCGGCGCCCGTCGCCGCATCGCCGGCCTGCGCCGGGAGGAGGTGGCCATGCTCGCCGGCATGTCGGTGGACTACGTCGTGCGCCTCGAACAGGGCCGCAGCAGCCAGCCCTCGGCCCAACTGCTCGGCGCGCTGGCCCGGGCGCTGCGGCTCTCCGAGGACGAGCGCGACCACCTGTTCCACCTGGCGGGCCACCGGCCCCCGCCCGCCGACGGGGCGGCCCGCCTGGCCCGCGCCGGCCTGGTGCGCATGCTCGACCTGCTCGGCGGCACCCCGGCCCTCGTGCTGTCCGACCTGGGCGAGATCCTCGCCCAGAACCGGGCGGCCATCCTGCTGACCGGCGACCACACCGGCTTCTCGGGCGACCGGCGCCACGTCGTGTTCCGCTGGTTCACCGACCCCGCCGCCCGCGCCGTCTGCCCGCCCGAGGAGCGGGAACACCACGCCCGCCAGCTGGTGGCCGACCTGCGAGCGGCCGCCGGCCGCCGCTCGGGCGACCCCGCGGTCGCCGGGCTCGTCGACCGGTTGCGGGCCGCGAGCGCCGACTTCCGCCGGCTCTGGGAAGAGCACGAGGTGGCGGTCCGGCGCGCCGACCGCAAGACCTTCCTGCACCCGCGGGTGGGCCGCCTGCTCATGGACTGCGAGACCCTGGTCACCCCCGACCAGGGGCAGCAGCTGCTGGTCCTCACCCCGGCGGACGCCGAGACCCGCGAGCGGCTGGAGCTGCTGCGCGTGCTGGGCGTCGAAGAGTTCCCCACCTTCAGGTGAACCACGGGCACGGGCACGGGCACGGGAACGGGCACACGGCCGGTTGGGCCGGAACGGTGAACCCACCACGCACCGGGAGTGCGTGCCGGCCGCCCCTCGTCGCACCGCCGCATCATGGGCGGGCGCGTGCGGCCGGTCCGGTGGCACCGATCGAGCCGGCCGGAGGTCAGGGATGACGTTGGTGGAGAGCGCCACGGAGCAGCGGCGGGTGGAGGGCGACGACGAGTCGGACGTCTACCCGGACGACCGTGGCTGGGTGATCGACTGCGTCCAGCGGATCCGCGGCGACCTCGCGCCCGAGGAGACGGCGATCACGGAGATCCCGCTCCCGTCGAAGCTGACCGGGCTGCGGCTGTACGTCAAGCGGGAGGCCGACCAGCCCTCCGGCAGCCACAAGCACCGGCTGGCCGCCGCGCTGCTCCTCCACGCCCTCGCCAGCGGCTGGCTCGTCAAGGGCCGCCCCGTGGTGGAGGCGTCCAGCGGCTCGACCGCCATCTCCGAGGCCTGGTACTGCCGGAAACTCGGCATCCCCTTCTACGCGGTGGTCCCCGACACCACCGCCACCGAGAAGAAGAAGGCCATCACGGACCTCGGCGGCAACGTCGTCCCCGTCTCGGGCGACATCGTCACCTACGCCCGCCGGGTCGCCGACCGCTTCGGCGGCCACTTCATGGACCAGTTCACCTACGCCGAACGCGCCTACGACTGGCGCGGCGACGAGGGACTCGCCCCCGAACTCCTGCGCGCCGTACCCGACCTGGACTGGTTCGTGATGGGCGCCGGCACCGGCGGCACCACCACCTCCGTCGCCCGCCACGCCCGCTACACCGGCAGCGGCCTGAAGGTGTGCGTGCCCGACCCCGAGCACTCCGCGTACTTCGACGGCTGGTTCTGGCGCGACCCCACCGTCACCGACAAGGGCTCCCACATCGAGGGCATCGGCCGCCCCCGCGTCGAACCCTCCTTCGTCCCCACCACCGTCAACCGCATGATCCGCGTCCACGACGCCGCGTCCGTCGCCACCATGCGTGTCCTCGCCGCCGGCGACTGGAACATCGCGCCGGGACCCTCCACCGGCACCGGCGTCTTCGGCGCCATCCGCGTCCTCCTCGGCATGCGCGAACAGGGCCGGACCGGCAAGGTCGCCACCGTGCTGTGCGACCCCGCCGACCGCTACACCCACGAGTACTACGACGACGACTGGCTGAAGGAGCAGGGCATCGACCACCGGCCGTGGATGCCCACCATCGAGAACTTCCTCCGCACCGGCGACTGGACCCCGCCGGAGACCTTCCGCC
>NZ_SMKI01000069.1 GCF_004348415.1 Streptomyces hainanensis | reverse complement strand
GGCGGGGGCGGAGTGGGCGCGGCGCGGCCGCCGCGAGTCCGCCGGCCCGCCGGACTGCTGGCCATGGGCAACGGCCTCGGCTCAAGCGTGTGGGGTGGCCAGCGCGACGGCGACGTCGCGCTGGCGATCCTCACCCACCACCTGGACGAGCTGTTCCGATCGCCTTGAGCCGGCGAGGCGGTAGGCCGGCGAGGCGCGGTCAGCCCGGCTGGCTCGTGCCGGTGAGGGCGAGCCGGAGGTCGGCGGCGGTGCGGAAGTGGACGCCGGTCATGCCGGCCGCGCGGGCGGCCACGACGTTGGCCTCGGTGTCGTCGACGAAGAGGCAGCGGGCGGCCGGCACGCCGACCCGGTCGGCGGCCAGCGCGTAGACGCGGGGATCCGGCTTGGCGACACCGAGGGCGCTGGTGTTGACGATCGCGTCGGCGACGTCGGCCAGGCCGATCCTCGCCAGGTCCTCGTCGAGGCGGGTGGTGGCGTTGGAGACCAGCGCCACCGGTATCACGCCGCGCAGCGCGGTGAGCAGTGCCACCACCTCGTGGTCGACGCGCGGCAGCACGGCCGACCAGCCGGCGACGGCGGCCTCGGCCGCGTCGGCCGAGCCGTGCGCGGCGGCCAGTTCGGCGACGATGGCGGCCCGCCACTCGGCGTCCGTCGTCCGCCCGGTGATCGCCGCGTCGATCAGTGGCGGGGTGAAGGCGACGGCCGCGACGGCGCCGACGGGGAGCCCGGCGGCCCGCTCGATCTCGTCCAACGGCGGCCAGTGCCGCAACACCCCGTCGATGTCACAGAGCAGGGCGCCGAACGGCGGCTCGGTCATGGCTGTGGCTCCCCTCACGGCGGACGGCTTCCGCCCCGCCGAGCATCGTCGCACGGCCCCGCCGACGGCGGGGAGAGTCGCCGGGTCGCGGAAGCGCTTGGCGCTCGGCGCACGGCGCCGAGGAGGCGCGATGCCCGGGACCGGGCCGGCGAAGCCGGCCCGGCGTCAGCTCTCGGCCGGGAGGTCGGGAACATACCGGGGCGCCAGTCGGAAGACGAGTTCCAGCAGCACCCCGGCCGCCACGGCCACCGCGACGGCGACGGCCGGCAGCTGGCGGCCGTCCAGGGAGAGTTCGAAGAAGTCCTGGAGCCACGGCACGGAGAGCGGTACGGCGAAGCCGGCGGCCATCAGCCCGAGCAGCAGGGTCCGCCACCAGGTGAGCGGGCGGGCGACGATCACCAGGATCCACAGGGCGATCAGGAACAGCGTCAGCGTGGCCGCGCTGCTCTCGGCCTCCCGGCTGGCCTCGGTGCCGCCGTAGTGGGCGCGGGCCAGCAGGTAGACGCCGAAGGTGGCGGCGCCGGCGATCAGCCCGAACGGCAGCGCGAGGCGCAGCACCCGGCGGACGAAGTGCGGGCGGGCGCGCTCGTGGTTGGGGGCCAGGGCGAGGAAGAACGCCGGGATGCCGATGGTCAGCGCGGACACCAGCGACATGTGGCGCGGCAGGAAGGGGTACGGCACGGCGGTGAGGATGACCGCGAAGGCCAGGAACACCGAGTAGACGGTCTTGGCGAGGAAGAGGTTGGCGACGCGCTCGATGTTGCCGATAACGCGGCGGCCCTCGGCGACGACGGTCGGCAGCGCCGCGAAGTTGTTGTTCAGCAGCACGATCTGGGCGACCGCGCGGGTGGCCGGGGAGCCGGAGCCCATCGCGACGCCGATGTCGGCGTCCTTGAGGGCCAGCACGTCGTTGACGCCGTCGCCGGTCATCGCCACGGTGTGGCCGCGGGACTTCAGCGCCCGCACCATCTCCCGCTTCTGCTGCGGGGTCACCCGGCCGTAGACCGCGCCGCCGGCCACCGCGTCGGCGAACTCGTCGGGCTCGGCGGGGAGTCCACGGGCGTCCACGGCGGTGCCGCCGTCGAGGCCGACCCGGCGGGCGACGGCGCCGACGGAGACGGCGTTGTCGCCGGAGATCACCTTGGCGGCGACGCCCTGTTCGGCGAAGTACCGCAGGGTGTCGGGGGCTTCGGGCCGCATCCGCTGTTCGAGGACGACCAGGGCCACCGGCTCGGCGCCGGCGGCGACGGTCGGTTCCGCGACGCCCGGGCTGCCCTGGGCCCTGGCCAGCAGCAGCACCCGCAGCCCGCGCGCGTTCAGCTCGTCGACGGCGGCCAGCCGCGGGTGGTCGGCCGGCGCCAGCACGTCGGGGGCGCCCAACAGCCACACGGCGCCCGGTTCTTCGGGCTCGGCGAGGGCGGCGGCGCTGTACTTGCGGGCGGAGGAGAACGGCAGCGTGTCGGTGGCCCGCCAGCCGCCGCCGGGGGCGGGGAAGGCGGCGGCGATGGCCTGGAGGCTGGCGTTGGGGCGCGGGTCGCTGGCGCCGAGCGTGCCCAGCACCCGCCGCACGTACGCCTCGTCCCCGGCCGCGTCAGGGGCTTCGAGCAGCCGCAGCTCGGCGACGTCCATGCCGCCCTCGGTCAGGGTGCCGGTCTTGTCGAGGCAGACGACGTCGACCCGGGCCAGGCCCTCGATGGCGGGCAGCTCCTGCACCAGGCAGCGCTGCCGGCCTAGCCGGACGACGCCGATGGCGAAGGCCACCGAGGTCATCAGCACCAGGCCCTCGGGCACCATGACCACGATCCCGGCGACCATCCGGCGGATCGCCTCGTCGGTGTCGGCGTCCTGGCCGAGGAGTTGGCCGAGGATCAGCCCGATCGCGGCCGGCACCAGCAGGATCAGGCAGATCTTGAGGATCCGGCTGATCCCGTTGCGCAGTTCCGAGTCGACCAGGGTGAAGCGGGACGCCTCCTCGGCGAGCCGGGCCGCGTACGCCTCGCGGCCGACCCGGGTGGCGACGAAGGAGCCGCCGCCGGCGACGACGAAGCTGCCGGACATCACGGTGTCGCCGTGACGTTTCACCACCGCGTCGGACTCGCCCGTGAGGAGCGACTCGTCGATCTCCAGGCCCTCGGCCTCGATGACGGTGCCGTCCACCACGACCTGGTCGCCGGGGCCGAGGAGCAGCACGTCGTCGAGGACGATCCGGTCGGGCGGCACCTCGGCGGCCACCCCGTCGCGGCGCACGGTGGGCCGGGCCCCGCCGACCACGGCCAGGCTGTCCAGGGTGTGCTTGGCGCGGAGCTCCTGGACGATGCCGATCAGCGCGTTGGCGAGGACGATGAAGCCGAACATCCCGTCCTGGATGGGGCCCACGACCAGGATGATCGCGAACAGGGTGCCCATGATCGCGTTGAACACGGTGCAGACGTTGGCCCTGACGATCTGCCCGACGGACCTGGAGGACCGCACGGGCACGTCGTTGACCTGCCCGCGGCCCACCCGCTCCGCGACCTGGGCGGCGGTCAGCCCGCGTGCCGGGCCCTCGATCTCGACATCGGTCTGCGCCATGCCACGACCCTAAGCGACCTGGTGGCGGCTCGGGCACGCGCCTCGGCTCCGGGCGGGGTCACGCGTGCCGGGCGCGGTCGTGCACCCGGTGTTCGGCGATGGCGTCGGCGAAGGCGGTGGTCAGGCCGTCGGCGGCCGCGCCGTCCGCGGCGGTGACGACGCCGCGGTCGTCGACGACGCCGTCGCCGTCGGCGGAGAGCCGCACGCCCGACAGGTCGAGGGTGCCGAGGACGCCGACGCCGCTGCCGACGGCGGCGATGGCCTTGCCGTGCCGGAACGCCTCGGCGAGGTAGCCCCTGGCGGTGTGGTCCCTGGCCAGGGTGCGGGTGCTCTCCGGGCCGCCGGCCACGCAGACCGCGTCGTACAGGGTGGAGGCCATGGCGGTCATGGCGTGGTCGGCGAGGACCGTGGAGCCGTCCGCGGCGCGCAGTTCGCCGGCGTGCGGGGCCAGCACCTCGGGCAGCGCGCCGCCGCGGGCCAGCGCGTCGCGCAGGGTCAGCACGTCGGGGGCGGACACGCCGTCGGCGGCCAGGATGGCGACGCGGCGGGTGGCGACGGTGGCGCCGTCGGGGGCGGCGTTGGCGCCGTTGGCCAGGGAGAGCGCGGGGGACGTGCGGCCGTGGTTGGCGACGGCGGCCCGGTCGGGGGCCGCCAGGCCGAGCCCTTCGGCGACGCGGCGGGCCAGCTCGTTGTCGACGTGGTTGAGCTGGTCGACGGTGCGTTCCCTGATCTCCCGCCTGGTCACCTTGCCGAGCTCGAACCGGAAGGCGGCGACGATGTGGTCGCGTTCCCAGTCGGCCATGGAGTTCCAGAAGAGGGTGGGCTGGCCGTAGTGGTCGGCGAAGCTGGGGCTGCGGCGGCGGATCTTCGCGCCGTCCACCCGCTCCTGGTGGTGGACGTAGGCGCCGGCGTCCGGGGAGGCGAGCCCCGGGCAGCCGCCGCTGATGGAGTTGGGGCTGTAGCTGGTGCGGTCGGGGTGGATCCGGTGCTGGCCGTAGCCGTCCCGCTGGTTGTTGCGGACCCTGGCGAGGGGCCGGTTGACGGGCAGCTGCTGGAAGTTGGGGCCGCCGAGCCGGATCAGCTGGGTGTCGAGGTACGAGAAGTTGCGGCCCTGGAGCAGCGGGTCGTTGGTGAAGTCGATGCCGGGCACCACGTGTGCGGTGTGGAAGGCGACCTGCTCGGTCTCGGCGAAGAAGTTGTCGGGGTTGCGGTCGAGCACGAGACGACCGACGGGGCGGACGGGGACGATCTCCTCGGGGATCAGCTTGGTGGCGTCGAGGAGGTCGAAGTCGAAGGCGAACTCGTCCTTCTCGGGCACGAGTTGGACGCCGAGCTCGTACTCGGGGAAGTCGCCGCGCTGGATGGCCTCCCACAGGTCGCGGCGGTTGAAGTCGGGGTCCTGGCCGGCGAGTTTCTGGCACTCGTCCCAGACCAGGGAGTGGGTGCCGAGCAGCGGCTTCCAGTGGAACTTGACGAAGGTGCCGCGCCCTTCCGCGTCGACGAACCGGAAGGTGTGCACGCCGAAGCCCTGCATCATCCGGTAGCTGCGCGGCAGCGCCCGGTCGGACATCAGCCACATCACCGTGTGCAGGGTCTCCGGCTGGAGGGAGACGAAGTCCCAGAAGGTGTCGTGCGCGGAGGCGGCCTGCGGGATCTCGTTGTGCGGCTCGGGCTTCACGGCGTGCACGAAGTCGGGGAACTTGATGGCGTCCTGGACGAAGAAGACCGGGAAGTTGTTGCCGACCAGGTCGTAGTTGCCCTCGCGGGTGTAGAACTTGGTGGCGAAGCCGCGCACGTCCCGCACGGTGTCGGCGGAGCCACGGGAGCCGGCGACGGTGGAGAAGCGGACGAAGACCGGGGTGACGCGGTCCGGGTCCTGGAGGAAGTCGGCGCGGGTGTACTCGGCGAGCGAGGCGTAGGGCCGGAAGTGGCCGTAGGCGCCGGCGCCCCTGGCGTGTACGACGCGCTCCGGGATCCGCTCGTGGTCGAAGTGGGTGATCTTCTCCCGGAAGTGGAAGTCCTCCAGCAGCGTGGGGCCGCGCTCGCCGGCGTGCAGCGCGTTGTCCGTGTCGTCCACCCGGGTGCCGAAGCCGGTGGTGAGGTTCCCGTCCTCGCCGCGGTCGCGCAGCGGGTCGAGCTGTGCCTGCTTGTCGGCGGTGGATCCGTCGTCGGCGATCTCGTCGTGTCGCGGCATCAGCTCTCCCGGCGCTGGGGGCACCTCCCGGCGTCGGCCGGGGGGCGGTCCTTTCGACCACCGTCGCCGCCGGCGGCGGCCGCCACAATCCGGGCGGGGCCGTCCGGCGCGGCGCGGCTCCGCCGACCGGGTGGCCGGGCGGCGGAGCGCGGAGGGCGGAGCGCGGAGCGCGGCGTCAGGCGCCGGGGCTCCCGGCCTGGCCTGGCCGGGCCGGGCGGGCCGGCCGTCCCGGGCGCGTTGGGCCGAAACGGCGACCGCCCACCGCGTGACACGGTGCGCGCGCCGAGGCGCCGGGCCGGTAGGCCCTGGCCAAGATGCGGAGGACCACCCCGCCCCCCGCTCTCCGGAGGCTCCGTGTCCGCCGCCCGGCGCCTGCTGCTGCACCGCCCCGAGGACCTGCTGTTCGTCCTCGTCGATCTCGTGAACCTGACGCCTCGGCGCGGCCGGCTGGTCGCCGGGGACCCGGACCAGCCCGGGCTCGTCGTCTTCCACCTGCCGCCCCAGCACGTGGCGGAGGGTTCGGCCGACAACGCGGCGGGCGCCGCCCAGGGGCGGCCGGCCTGGTCGTCGGGGGCGACGACGCTGTCGTTCACGGTGCCGCCCGGGCCGCACGGCATCGGCTTCGACGTGGCCGACCTGCTCGACTGGGCCACCCTCGGCCTGCGGCGACTGGCGCCCGGCCAGCAGGCCGACCCCGCCACCCCGACCGTCCTCGACGGCCAGCCCGTGTCCGCCATCGAGTTCCCCACCCGCCTGCTGCTCACCCCGGACGGCGAGGTCACCTGGACGCACCGCGCCGCCCCCGGCAGCTTCCGTGGCCGCACCGAGCTCTGGCACACCGCCCTCACCGCGGCCGACGGCGGGGAACTCCCGCTGCGCGCCTTCGCGGTGGCGCCCGGCCGCCCCGACCACGCCGAGCCGTCCCTGCCGCTGAAGCCGCAGGACCTGCTGGACATGGTCACCCTGACCAGCACCCCCGACCTGGTCTCGCCCGCCGGCAACTACACGGCGGAGCCACTGACCACCCGCCGCTTCCTGTTCACCCCGCTCGGCGCCACCGTCGAGCTGGGCGCCGCCTGGGACTACCCGGACCCGGCCGAGGCCGCGCGGCGCGGCTTCCCGGTGGTGAACCTGGCCTCCTACGAGAACACCGCGGGGCTCGGCCGCGACCAGCTCGTGCGCACAGAGCACTGGGGGCGGCTGTCCACCGGCCATCTGGCCAGCGTCACCGACACCCACGAGCGGCGGTTCGAGACCGCGCCCGGCGGTGTCTCCGCCGTGGCCTACCTGCGCAGGCGCACCTACGTCACGGTGAAGCAGCCCGAGCAGCGGTACGACGCCACGACCGCCGGCTACGAGCAGGGCGGCCGGAAGATGCCGTTCGTCTCGCTGCGGATCACGGACCTCAGGACACCGGAGGTCGCCGGCGTCGACTCCGCCCACACCTTCCTGGTGCCGGGCGACGACGGTGGGCACCCCTACCTCTTCACCCTCGTCGGCACGGACCGGAGGGGCCACACCGTCACCTTCGGGCTGCCGCTCGTGTTCTTCCCGACCGGGGTGACGGGCGACCAGGCGGGCGGGGCGTACAACGGCCAGGACGCGTCGCTCAGGACGGCGGACCTCGCCGGCCGGCCGCTCACCCTCGCCGAGCCGCCCGCCGACGCGGTCGACGCCACCACGCTGCCCGTCACCACGCTCACCTTCGAGCTGGCGAAGGCGCCGAAGCATCCGCTCGGCGTCCTGCCGGTGATGGCGGCCGGGCGGGTCCGCGTCCCGGCGTTGGAGCACGTGACCACCACCGGCGGCGAGACGCCGGTGAAGCTCAGCGACGCGCACCTCGCCGACGGCCCCGAGGCCCCGGGGGCGCACCCCAGCGGGCCGTTCCTCTCCGTGGACCCGGGCCAGCTGCCCAAGGGCCTTCCGCTGGCCTTCGGCCCGCAGAACGTCGGCGGCCTGGCGCGGCCCGACGTCGCCATCACCGAGATCACCAGCCGCGCCGGGCCGCTGCCCGGCGCGCTGGCCGGCGTCCCCGGCCTCCCCCAGGACGCGCTCAAGGCGGCGTTCGCCGACGCCAGGCTGCTGGGCACCGTGAAACTCGCCGACCTGCTCAGCCCCGCGCCACCGCCGCTCGACCCCGGCAAGCTCAGGAACCTGACCGACGCGCAGGTCCAGAACCTGCTGGAGAACGCCCAGTTGCCGCTGCCCGTCCTGCGCGACTTCGGGGACCCGGCCTCGCCGAGCCGCGTGATCAGGTACCTGTGGACGCCGCCCCTCGTGGACCTGCCGTTCATCGAGGCGTCGAAGGCCACGCTGGCGCTCGAGGCGAGCACGGAGGTGTCGCCGGACGCTCACCAGGTCCACGGTCAGGGGCGTGCTGAAGAACCTCACGCTCGACTTCGCCGACATGGTCACGGTGCACGCCGACAAGCTCACCTTCGTCAGCACGCCGGGCGCCAAGCCCGACGTCACGGCCGACGGCATCACCATGGCCTTCCAGGGGGCGCTGGAGTTCGTCAACGACCTGCGCGACGTGCTGCCCAGGGACGGGTTCGGCGCCGGCGCGTTCGTCGACGTCACGCCCGGCGGGATCCGCGCCGGCTACTCCCTCGCCCTGCCGGCCCTGGCCGTCGGGGTGTTCAGCCTGACCAACATGGTGCTGGCCGCCGAGCTGTCCATCCCCTTCGACGACCAGCCCTTCCGGTTCCGCTTCGCCCTCTCCGAGCGCCACAAACCCTTCAACCTGAGCATCGCGCCGTTCAGCGGCGGCGGCTTCCTCGCCATCACCGTGTGCGGGGACAAGGTCGAACTCATCGAGGGCGCGCTGGAGTTCGGCGGCAGCGCGGCGATCAAC
Organism: Streptomyces hainanensis; assembly: GCF_004348415.1. Taxonomy (GTDB): domain Bacteria; phylum Actinomycetota; class Actinomycetes; order Streptomycetales; family Streptomycetaceae; genus Streptomyces; species Streptomyces hainanensis. The sequence goes on along the minus strand of NZ_SMKI01000069.1, from coordinate 13,061 downwards.
CTGGGCATCGCCGAGGGCGGCGTCTCCCTGATGGCCGGCATCTACTTCGCCATCGGCACCACGGGAACCGTGATCAGCGGCTATGTGCGCTGCGGCGGACACCTCTCGGTGCTCGGCCTCGTCAGCGTCTCCGTCGAGTTCTACCTGGCCCTCACCTACGAGAAGGTCACCAGGGGCAACGACAACTTCCCCGAGGTCTACGGGGAGGGCCGGGTCACGGTCAACGTGCGCGTCGCCTTCTTCAGCAAGTCCGTGTCGCTGCACCTGGAGCGCCGCTTCCGCGGCTCCGCCGGCGATCCCCCCTTCAGCCAGTTCGTCGACGTCGACGACTGGGACCGGTACTGCCTGGCCTTCGCCGCCTGAGGAGCGACCATGCCGACACCCGCCCAGGACATCCAGTGGGTCGCCATCCCCGCCGGCCTCTCCGCCCAGGACGGCCGGCCGCGGGTGTCGCTGTTCGTCGCCCCCCGGCTGCGCGCCGACGCGGCGACCACCCTGCACGACTTCCCCGACTTCCGGAACTGGCCCGAGCGGCTGGCCGCCGCCACCTTCCGGTTCGTCGTGACCGACACCCAGGGCGCGGACGCCGGTCCCGCCTTCGACGCGACGCCCGACTTCGGCGACACCCCACCCGACGGGGCGCTGTGGCAGCGGCTGTTCCCCGAGCGGACGCCCGTCGAGCCGTTCACCCCCGACGACCGCACCCATGACGTCTACGTCAGCTACCCGGCGGCCGAGGTGGCCGCCGCCCACCGCGAGGAGTTCGCCCAGGTAGCCGCCGCCGCCCCGCGCCGCATGCCGACCGTGGCCGACATGACCGGGCCCCTCCGGTCGCTGGCCGCCGAGCAGCCAGGCATGAGCACCGCGGAGGGCCTCGCCGCGGCGCACGACCGGATCGCCGCCGCGCTCACCGCGGCACGCGAACGGGCCTCGGGGCAGCAGACCACCCGCCTCGCCGCCCTCGCCCGCGGGGAGGCGCCCGCCGGCCCCCAGTTCGTCACGCTGAGCGAACTCGGCCCTGCCGAGCGGCATCTCGCCTTCCACCGCCCGGCCCGGCCCGCCGTCATGACTCCGGCCGCCCCCAGGCCCGTGCGGCAGGACCAGACCATCGACTTCCACCGGATCCTCGCCGCGCTCGGCGACCACCCGTTCCTGCTGCGCCGCCTCGGCCTCGTCCTCGACCTGCTGCTGCCGGCCGGCGCCGTCACCCCCGACGGGCCGGGAGAACGCTGCCTGCGTGCCGCGCCCACCTTCACCTCCCTGATGCCCGCCGACGCCACCAGGAACGTCCGCCCGTGCACCTCGTTCACGCTCCGCGCGGACGACCGGCTGTTCGCCGCCGCCAGCCAGGACGCCCCCGAAGGTCCGCTGCCCCGGGGCCTGCTGGCGCTCCCCGACCCGGAGTTCTCCCTCGAACAGAGCGACATCGACGGCGCCGCGCTCAAGACGATCGCGGCCCGGATCACCAGCACCACCGTGGCCGCCCGGACCCCCGCGCGGGAGGCCGGGGGGACCGCCGCGCCGGCCGCGCCCGCGGCCCGCACCAAGGGCATCGCCCTGGTCCACAACGATCGCGCCCGGGCGCTGCACACCCAGCTGGCGCGGGCGGCGGGCCACGAGGCGAAGGTGGGCACCGACCAGGGCCCCGACCCCGTCGTGGTGCTGCACGCCGAGGACCTGGTGCGCGGCCACCGGGTCGACGTGCGGGACGAGCGGCGGGGGGCCTGGTTCTCCCTGCACCAGCGGAACGTCACCTACAGCGGCCCGGACGGCGCCGACGTCATCGCCACGCACACCGACGAGGGCTTCGCGCAGGACACCCTGGTCGACCAGCCCGACCTGCCCGGCGTGGTCACCGTCCACGAACACGCCGTCACCTGGGACGGCTGGTCGCTGTCCGCCCCGCGGCCCGCCAAGGTGCTCCCGACCGGCGCCGGCGGCGACGGCGCGGCGGCCGAGGCAGGGGACCGGCCGGAGGCCCTCGACAACAGGCCGGTCGACGGGCTGCCGCTGCGGATCGAGACCACGGTGCGCCCCGGCTCGCTGCCGCGGCTGCGCTTCGGCCACGGCTACCGGGTGCGGCTGCGCACCGTCGACCTGGCGGGCAACGGCCTCACGCCGGCCGAGGCCGACACCCTGCTGACCGGCGACCACGACCTGAGCCGGTTGGTGACGCAGCCGACGGGCGAACCCGAGGTGTTCCAGCGGTTCGACCCGGTGCCGCCGCCCGCCGTCGTGCCACGCTTCCGCCTCAACGAGGCCGAGTCGGAACACCGGATGGTGATCCGCAGCGACGCCGACGTGACCGCCGAGCGGTACGCGGCCCGGTTCAACGACGCGCACGGCGGCCACCCGCCGTACCGGGGTGTGGACGAGCGGCACCTCGTCGCGCCGAGGGCGTCGCTGGAGTGCGTGGAGCGACACGGCAAGCTCGACGCGGACATGGCGTCCCAGGACCGGGACGCGCGGCGCCGCGCCTACGACCTGGCCGTCCGGGAGAGCGGGCGGCTCGACGACCCGTCGCTGCCGGGCGTCGAGATCGTCACCGCGCTTCCCGGACCCGACGGGAGCCCCGGCCGGACGTACCCGCTGCACACCGGCGAACAGGCCGTCGTCCGCTATCTCCCCGACCCCGCCTCGACCGGGGTGGTGGTGCTCGACCTGCCGAGCGCGGGGGACGACGGCTTCTCCGCCGACTGGGACGGCACCAGCTGGCACGAGCCGGGATCGCTGCGGCTGCGGCTCGTCGAGGGCGAAGGGCCGCACCAGTTCGACCCCGGCAAGCGGGTGCTGACGGTGCCGCTGCCGAAGGCCGCCGCGCTCACCCTCCGGGTCTGCTCCCGCCTCGATCTGGCCGCCGACGAGCCGATCCTCGGCACGTTGACCATGTGCCAACGGGGGCTCGGCACGACCGGGCAGGACGCGATGGGCACCGTCCGCGAGGCGGTCGCCGCCAACCAGCACTGGATGGTGACGCCCTGGCAGGAGATCACCCTCGTGCACGCCGTGCAGCGGCCCCTGGCCGTCCCGGTGCTCGCCTTCGTCCCGGGGCCGGAACGGCCGCGCGGCGACACGGCCGAGTATCTGACCGGCACGGTCGACCTGGACGCGGCGAGCACCGAACGGATCGACATCCTCGCCGAGTGGACCGAGCCGGTCGACGACGGGAGGAGCATCCCCCTGCCACCGCCCCTGACCGGCAGGGTGCCGGTCTGCCACATCCCGCTCGCCGTCGCCCGGAACTTCGCCTCGCTCGCCGCCCCGCCGGACCCGCTGCCCTGCGGACTCGACAACGACCGGCTCACCTTCGACGCCCGCGCCGCGCAGCAGCAGGCCCGCGCGGGCGGCGCGGACACCCCGTCGGCCCCGCCGATTCCCGCCAAGCACGAGTTCGGCGACACCAGGCACCGGCTGATCCGCTACCACCCGGTGGCCTCCTCGGCGTTCGCCGACCACTTCCCGGCCTCGGTCGCGGGGGACCCCGACGCGATCACCACCACCGGGCAGCCCGTGGAACACGTGGTGCTCAGCAGCGCCCCACCCGCGGCGCCGCACCTGCTGTACTGCGTGCCGACGATCGGCTTCGAGGACGTCGACGCCGACCCGGGCACCACCGTCCGCCGCCGGCGGGGCGGCGGCCTGCGGATCTATCTCGGCCGCCCGTGGTTCTCCTCGGGCGACGGCGAGTTGCTGGGCGTCCTGCTGCACGAGGGCGCCGGGGACCCGCCGTCCGAGGCGCTGCCCTTCGTCACGCTGACGGGGCGGGACCCGATCCACCAGTCCGCGGACGTCTCCCGCCCCTCGGCCGCCACCTTCGCGGGCGCGACCGCCGTGCGGCAGGGCGTGCCGCTGGCCGGCGCGGGACTCCCCGCCGGCTTCGCGGTGACGGTCGTCGGCTACGCGCCGGAGTTCGACGCGGACACCAACCGCTGGTTCTGCGACCTGGACCTGGACCCGGGCGCCGGCTATCTGCCGTTCCTGCGGCTGGCGTTGGCGCGGTTCCAGCCGAACTCGGTGACGGACTGCCACCTGTCGCCCGTGGTGCTCTCCGAGGTGGTCAGGCTGCTGCCGGAGCGGCTGCTGACCGTGGTCCGGCCGCGCTTCCAGGGCGGTCCGCCGCCGGGTCGCTTCCGCGACCGGCTCCGCGACCGGTTCGGCGGCCACGGCCACCACGGACCGCCAGGACCGTTGTCGGTGCGGGTCGAGGGCCCCTCGTACGTGCCGGGGACCAACGGCGCTCCGCGCGTCGTGGCCGTCCTCGAACGGCGCGACCCCGACGTGCCGGACGACGCGCTCGGCTGGGTCGAGATCCCGGAGTCCCGGGTCGAGTTGGCCCGGCAGGACGGGCCGACGGGCGCCGCCTTCACCGGCGAGCTGCCGGTCGCGGGGCACGGACCCGACGGCGACGGGCCGGTCCGGCTGATGGTGTTCGAGACCGAGGGGCTGCGGCCGGACAGTGGAGCCGACCCGCTCGACCCGACCGAGCACCGGGTCGTCTACTCGGACGTCGTCCCCCTCGGCCGCCCCGGCCCGGGCGGCCCCGGCCACGGCCCGGACGACGGCCACGACGGCGGACCACACGACGGCGGACCGCACGGCCCCGGTGGCGGACCGCACGGCGGCCCCGGCGACGGAGGCCATGGCGGCCCGGACGACGGCCACGACGGCCACGGCGGGCCGGGCGGCGGCCACGGCGGCGGCTTCCACCCGTTCGGAGGCCGTGGCGGCGGTGGCGGCGGTGGCGGCGGTGGCGGCCATGGTCGCGGCGGCCCGCTCACCGCCTGACGCCGTGTCATCCGTCACGATCGCAACTCTGGACGCCCCGAGCCCCCTCCCTCTACATTGCCGAAAGGCAATGATCAGGTGCATGCCACAACCCCCCACAAGGGAGTCGAAGTGGGCCCAACAGGCTTGAACCGACGAACCGCGATCGCGGCCGGCCTCGGCACCGCGCTGGCCGCCGCCGTGGCCCGGCCGGCCACGGCCGCCGCGGCGGGCGAACCCGCCGTCGCCGCGGTGGACGACCCGGCCAAGGACGCCGCGCCCTACCACCGCGCCTTCGCGCTGTTCCGCAGCGCCAACATGTCGTCGCCCGACCGGCTCTCCTCCGGGGTCGGCTTCCACTCGTTCCGGATCCCCGCCGTGGTCACCACGAGCACCGGGCGGATCCTGGCGTTCGCGGAGGGACGCCGGCACAACAACCGGGACTTCGGCGACATCAACCTCGTCTACAAGCGGACCAGGACCGCCACCGACCACGGCGCCGACCCCGGCGACTGGGAGTCGCTGCGCGAGGTCGTCGGCTCAGGGAACGGCACCTGGGGCAACCCGACGCCGGTCGTGGACGGCTCCACGATCCACCTCTTCATGTCGTGGAACGCGGGCGACCGCAGCTTCTCCGGCAACGACCTCCTGCCGGACGGCACCCGCACCAGGAAGGTCGACGCGACCGACGCGGGCCGCCGCCACCTCTACCTGAGCCGGTCCACCGACGACGGCGCCACCTGGTCGACGCCGCAGCGGCTGACCTCGCAGCTCACCCCGGACGGCTGGGCGTGGGACGCCGTCGGCCCGGGCAACGGCATCCGGATGCGGTCGGGGGAACTGGTGATCCCGGCCCAGGGCCGCAACATCGTCGGCCGCGGCACCGCGGGCAACCGGACGTGGACCTACCAGCCGCTGCCGCAGACCTACAACGAGGGCACCGTCACGCAGACCCCCGACGGCAACCTCTACCGCAACGACCGACCGCTCAACGGCGACTACCGGATGGTGGCTCGGGGCACGCTGAACAGCTTCGGCGCGTTCGCCGCCGACAACGGCCTGCCCGACCCGATGTGCCAGGGCTCGGTGCTCGCCTACAACATCGACGCGCCGGCCCGCACCATCTTCCTGAACTCGGCGCACGTCAGCAGCCGCCGCTACCTCCGGGTGCGGATCAGCTACGACGCCGACGCCCGCGGCTACACCTACGGCCGCCACCTCGCCGACGCCCCGGTGTCCGGGGTCGGCGAGGAGGGCGGCTACACCAGCATGACCAAGACCGCCGACTACCGCGTCGGCGCCCTGGTCGAGACGGACTTCTTCAACGACGGCACCGGCGGCGACTCCTACCGGGCGCTCCTCTGGCGCCGCTTCAACCTCTCCTGGATCCTCAACGGCCCGAACAGCTGACCGCCGCCCCCTCCCCGGGCGCGACTCACGCGTGTCGCGCCCGGGGCGCGGGCCGCCGGGAGGCCCTGAGCAGCCCGAGACCGACCACCGCGAGCACGGTGAGCACGACCCCGACGAAGATGTCGAACGGGCGCGGCCCCGCCACCCGGGTGTTCCCCAGGCCCAGCAGGAACGGCGCGGCGATCATCCAGCCGCCGGCGAGCAGGATCACCAGGTCGTTCCTGATGCCACCGCCGCTGGAGAGCCGCGAGCCCGCCACGAACACCACGATCAGGCCCACCACCAGCTCGTTGATGTTGGCGTCGCGGGCGGCGTCCGCCATCTGACCCGCCACCCAGGGGCCGAAGAACAGGGCGGCCCCGCTGATCAGCATCAGCACGCCCAGAACGTCGTCGTGCTGTCCCTTCCGCACCACCCTGCGCCGGGCGTCCGCGGCCTCCACGTCCTTCCGCGCCATGATCCGTCCCCTCACCTCGGCGGCGAAACGCCAGCCGAGTACCCGACCCGCCCCCGACCACACCTGTCACGGGGAGCGGCCCGCCGGTGTCCCATGGTCGACCGCTGAGGCACAAGGCGAAGGAAAACCCGATGGAACCCCGTTTCGACCTGATGACCAACGAGCTCGGCGCCAAGATCGCCAAGCGGATCTACCACGTCGCCCTGGCGATCCTCCAGTCGCCGCTGCCGCGGGACACCCAGAACCTGGTGATGCTCCGCGCCAGCCAGATCAACGGCTGCGGCTTCTGCGTCGACTACCACGCCAAGGACGCCACCGCCGCCGGTGAGGACGCGACCCGGCTGAACCTGGTCGCCGCGTGGCGCGAGTCCACGGTCTTCACCGACGCCGAGCGCGCCGCGCTGGCACTCACCGAGGAGGGCACCCGCATCGCCGACGCCCACGCCGGGGTGTCCGACGACACCTGGGAGCGGGCGCGCGAACACTACGACGACGACCAGATCGCCGCCCTGGTGTCCCTGATCGCGCTGATCAACGCCAACAACCGCCTCAACGTGATGGTGCGCAACCCCGGCGGCTCCTACCAACCCGGCCAGTTCGCCGCCCTGGCCAACTGACCCACCGCACCGAACCCGCCTCCGGCCGCCCCCCGCAGCCCGCGGGGGCGGCCGTGGGCGGCCCGACCCACGAAAACCGTCGGCGGACAACGGGAGGTCGATGGCATCATCGGCATCCGCGCAGTGGCCGTCGGAGGCCGTCGGAGGCCGTCGGAGGGGGAGGTGCACATGACGACGTCGCACCCCCACCTGGTCGAGCGGCACACCATCCTGTCGGTGGTCGTCGGATCGCGCGCGTTCGGGCTGGTCACGACCGGCTCCGACACCGACCGGCGCGGCGTGTACGTCGCGCCGACCACGGCCTTCTGGCGGCTCGCCAAACCGCCCACCCACGTGGAGGGCCCGCTGCCCGAGCAGTTCAGCTGGGAGGTGGAGCGGTTCTGCGAGCTGGCGCTGACCGCCAACCCGAACGTCCTGGAGGTGCTGCACAGCCCGCTCGTCGAGCGACACACCCCGCTCGGCGACGAACTGCGCGCGCTGGCACCCGCCTTCCTCTCCCGCCGCGTCCACCGGACCTACGGCCGGTACGCCCGGGCGCAGTTCGCCAAGGCCGAGGCGCGCCGGGCCCGCGGCGACGAGCCTCGCCCGAAGCACCTGGTGCATCTGTTGCGCCTGCTGATCGCCGGCACCGACCTCCTGCGAACCGGCGCCCTCACCCTCGACGTCGGCCCGCACCGGGACCGCCTCATGGCCGTGCGCCGCGACGAGGTGTCCTGGGCGGAGCTGCGGGCCTGGCGCGACGACCTCACCACCCGCCTCGACGAGGCCCTCCCCCGCAGCCCGCTGCCCGAGCACCCCGACACCGCGCGCGTGGACGACTGGCTGCTCTCCGTCCGCCGCCGCGCCCTGCACGAGGAGACCCCGCCCGGATGACATCGGAATCCGCCCGGCCGGTCGGCCTCCCCGACCTCGCCCCCGTGGTCGCGAGCCGGCCGCGCCCCCTGCTGCTCGCCACCGTGCTGGCGGCCACCGGCCCCGGTACGCTGCCGCGATGATCGCGATACCCGGGGAGTTCGCCCGCGCCACCGTGGCGCGCGAGGGTGAGCGCGGCGCGGCGTGGCTCGGCGAGCTGCCCGCGATCGTCGGTGAGTTGGTGGAGCGCTGGGGCTGCGTGCCGGACGGCGAGGTCATGCACGGCGGCGTCGCCGTCGTGGTGCCCGTCCGGCGCGCGGCCGAGGGGGCGGCCGTGGTGAAGGTGTCGTTCCCGCACCCGGGCAACGTCCATGAGCCGGACGCCTTCGCGGCCTGGGCCGGGCGCGGGGCCGTCCGGCTGCACGAACGGGACGACGACCGGTTCGCGATGCTGCTGGAGCGGGCGGGGACGTCGACGCTGGCCCAGGTCGCGGACGGCGACGAGGTCCTGCGGGTCGCGGGGCGCCTCAGCCGCCGACTGGCCGTCCCCGCCCCGCCCGGCCTCCCCGCGCTTCAGGAGCGCGCCGACGCCTGGGAGGAGGAACTACGCCGGGACGCCGAGGAGTTGTCGCACCCGCTCGCACCCGGCGTGTTGGCCGCGGCGACCGCGACCGTGCGCGAACTGGGGCGCGACCAGCCGGACACCGTCATCCACGGCGACCTCCACCCGCGCAACATCCTGCGGGCCGAGCGCGAGCCCTGGCTGGCCGTCGACCCCAAGGGCCTGGCCGGTGACCCCGCCCACGACGGCGGCACCCTGCTCAAGTCGTTCTCCCTGCGGCTGATCGACAGCGACGACCTGCCCGGGGCCGTCCACCACGCCCTCGACGTCTACTCCGAGGCCGCCGGCCTCGACCGCGAACGTGTCCGGCGCTGGGCCCAACTCCACGCCGTGCAGGCCGCGTTCTGGGCCCGCCGGCACGGCTTCCGGATCGCCCGCGGCGGCCCGGAGCTGGAGCGGATCACCGCGTTCGTCGACGCGGTGGCGACGCTGCTCACAGCTCCCGGGCCCGAGCACCCGACCCGCTGACCCGACGACGGATCACCGAAGTCCGGTGTGCTGGTGCTCTCCCCGGAACCTGGCCGGCGGTACGCCGCACGCGGCGGTGAACGCCCCGTAGAAGCGGCTGACCGAGCCGAAACCGGACGCCGACGCCACCTGGGCGATCGGCAGGTCCGTGGTGACCAGCAGGCGGCGGGCCTCGGCCAGGCGGCACCGCGTGAGGTAGTCACCGACCGTGGTGTGGACGACCCTGCGGAACTGGGCCATCGCGTAGCCGGGATGCAGCCGGGCCGCGGCGGCGACGTCGGCGACGGTGAGGGGCTCGCGGAAGTGCTCGGCGATGTGCCGCACCATCGCGATGACCTGGCGCAGCGCGGGAGAGCCTCCCGTGTAGTGGCGCACCGGTTCGCCCAGCGTGACCAGGGCGAGTCGGCGCACCCGGGCCTCGACTTCGAGCATGGCGATCCGATGGCGCTCGGGCCGGCCGCTGGCCAGGTCGTCGGCCCACTGGGCGAAGTTCGCCGGATCGGTCGCGGTGGCGGCCGACGGCGCGGCGACCAGTGGTGCGCCGGACAGGAGACGACTGACGAGCGGGGCGGGCAGCCCCCAGCGCAGGAACTCGGCGAAGGGCACATAGATCCAGTGGACGCGGGTGGCCGAGTTCGCGACGAGTTGGTGCGGCACGGCGGCCCAGAACGCGGCGACGCTCCCGGGACCGACCTCCACCGGCACGCCGCCGAACAGATAGAGCATCGTGCCGCCCTCGGCGACGAGGTTGATCTCCAGGTCGTCGTGCTGGTGGGCGGCGTCCATGAGCGTGGGCCGGCCGGCCCAGCCGGTGAGACTAGACGGTTCGACCCCGGACGGCACCTGAGGATCCAAGAAATCCTTGCTCTCATCGATGAAGACTTCGCGCTTCCTAGGCTCATATCGTCGCATGTGGTGTCGCGCCGGCCGCCGTTGGCCGCCGGTTCCGAGTGCGATGACGCGGCCACGGGTCGCGGTGAGGAGTCTTCCGTGTTCTCTCTTGGCATCGTCGGGTGCGGTCAGTTCGCCGGCTCGTTCGCGAAGCTGTGGCGGCTGCACCCCGGCGTGGGGGACATCCTGGCCTGCGACCTCCTGCCGGAGCGGGCCGCGCGGCTCGCCGCCGGCCACGACCTGGCCGGTACCGTCCCGTCGTTCGAGGCCCTGCTCGACTCGGACGTCGACGCGGTCGCGATCTTCACCCAGCGCTGGACGCACGGCGAGCTCGTGGTCCGGGCGCTGCGCGCGGGCAAGCACGTCTACTCGGCGGTGCCGATGGCCGTGACCGAGGAGGAGATCGCGGCCATCGTCCAGGCGGTCGGGGAGACGGGGCTCACGTACATGATGGGCGAGACCAGCCACTACAACCCGGCGACCGTCTACGCCCGCCAGCGGTCGGCCGAGGGCGCCTTCGGCCGGCTCTTCCACGCCGAGGGCGACTACGTCCACGACATGGACCTCGGCTTCTACGAGGCCTACCAGTACAGCGGCGGCGAGCAGTGGAAGGCCACGGCCAGCTACCCGCCGCTGCTGTATCCGACCCACTCCCTCGGCGGCATCCTCGGGGCCTGGCGGACCCACGCCACGAGCGTCAGCGCGATCGGGGTCGTCGACGACCGCGGCGACGGGGTCTTCGACCGCGCGGTCAGCCGCTTCGGCAACGACTTCTCCAACGCCACCGCGCTGTTCGAGGCCGCCGGTGGCGGTTCCTTCCGCATCAACGAGTTCCGCAGGGTCGGATACCCCTCCCACATCAGGGAGTCCCGCTTCCGGTTCTTCGGAACCGAGGGGAGTCTGGAGCAGCTGGCGACCGTCAGCCTCTGGCAGGACAAGTCGGGCGTCGAGGACGTCACGGAACACCTGCGCCCGAGGGCCACCCTGGCCCCTGACGATCCGTCACTCGCCCACGTCGCCCCGGCCCTGCGTGACGCCTTCACCTCCGGATCGGCCCCCGTCCACGACCGCTCACGGCTGCCACGGGAGTTCATCCACGCCCCCAACGGCCACGAGGGCAGCCACCACTTCCTGGCCGACGACTTCGTGACCGCCGTCACCACGGGCGCGCTTCCCCCCGTCAACGCCTGGGTCGCCGCGCGCTACACGCTGCCCGGCGTCGTCGCCCACCAGTCCGCCCTCCGGGGCGGCACCCGGCTGGAGATCCCCGACTTCGGGGACGCCCCCGCCTGAGCGGGCCCGCGCACGGAGGCCCACCACCGACGTCAGGCCGTCGGGTCAGGGGGTGGCGAGTTCGAAGCGGGTGACGGTGACGGCGCCGCCGAGTGCCTGGGTGGCGTGGTTGAAGATCGCGTAGCGGTAGCCCATGAAGAACTGCCAGGCGTTGTTGAGGGTGAACGCGGGGCCGAAGGTGGTGAACGTGGTGCCGTCGGTGCTGTAGGAGAAGCGGGCCTGGCGGCCGCTGCCGGGGCGGATGTCGGCGGTGGCGCGCAGCCAGATCCGGGTGCCGGTGTGCGGCGTGGTGGCGCGTTCGGTGCCGGTGCCCGTGGTGTTCCAGTTGCTGTCCATGGTGAGGCCGTCGACCATGACCAGGCGGGTGGTGCCGTTGTCGCGTTTCAGGCCGATCCAGGCCGAGGAGTCGCGGAGCAGGGCGAGGCCCGCGCGGTCGCCGTCCCGCATCGCGGCGTGGTCGAGGGTGATGGTGGCGGTGGAACTCGGGCCCTGGATGCGGTGGGTGAGGGTGTTGCGGGCCCAGTAGAGGTCGCCGGTGACGGTGGCGGTGCGCAGGGTGAGGCCGTTGTTGACGGTGTAGCGACCGGTGTCGGGGTTGTGGTTCCACTCCCAGGCCGGTTTCAGGGCGGTGCCCTGGAAGGTGTCGACGCCGATGAGCGGGGTGACCTGCCGGGGTGGGGTCGGCAGGTTGGGCATCGGGTACGAGGCGCCCCAGGCGCCGTTCACCAGCTGGAGTTGGGGCCAGCCGTCGCTGGTCCAGGTGACGGGGGCGAGGGCGGGGACGCGGCCGCCGGGGTAGGCGTCGACGAACGCGAGGTAGTACCAGTCGCCGGCCTGCGTCTGGACGAGTCCGCCCTGGTGGGGGACGCCGCCGCCGGGGATCGGTCCCGGCAGGTTCAGCAGGACCTGCCGCAGCGTGTAGGGGCCGAAGGGGCCGGAGGTGGATCTGAGGATGTACTGGCCGTTGGCGGGGCGGGTCAGGAAGATGTAGTGGGCGCCGTTGATCCGGTAGAAGCGGGCGCCCTCCAGGGTGCCGATGCTGGCGGGGGTGCTGAACACCTGCTGGGCGCGGACCTGGGTGCGGCCGTCGGGGGAGAGTTGGGCCACGGAGATCTGCGTGTTGCCGTAGGCCACGTACATCGTGTCGTCGGTGTCGACGAGCAACCCGGCGTCGTAGTAGGTGGGCAGCGTGGTGTGCCGGCTCCAGGGGCCCTCGACCGAGGTCGCGGTGTAGACGTGGGTCTGGGCGAAGTCGATCTGGCCCAGCCAGTAGAACGTCCGGTTGCTCGGCCGGTAGGCGAGCGACGAGGCCCACACGCCGCGCACGTAGCCGCGCCCGCCGTTGAGGTCGTACTTGGCGCCGAAGTCCAGGCGGGGCAGCGAGTGGCCGGCGAACTCCCAGTTGACCAGGTCGTAGGAGCGCAGGATCGGCGCGCCCGGCGAGTAGTGCATGGTCGAGGCCGAGTAGTAGAACGTGTCGCCGACCCGGATCACGTCGATGTCGGCGAAGTCCTGCCAGATCACCGGGTTTCCGAACGACGCGGCGGCGGACGGAGGCTCCTGGGCCGCCGCACGGGGTAACGCGGCGTGAGCCGACGCGGCGGCGCCCGGGATCGGTAACGTCGTCGCGGCTACCAGGCCGCCGGCGGCGGCCAGCATTCCCCGGCGGCTCGGGGGGTGGGGGGAG
>NZ_SMKI01000699.1 GCF_004348415.1 Streptomyces hainanensis | reverse complement strand
CTCCCCCTCCACGACGCCGCCACCCTGCTCGCCGACCTCACCACCACCGACCCCCGCACCGACGCCGAAGTCGTCGGCGGCTCCGCGGAGTTCGCCAGACGGCTCGGCTACCCGTGGCTGTGGTGAGTGGCGAAGCCACCTGCCACGAGACCGACGCGGAGCGGCTCCGCGACGCCTTGGTCGACCGCATCCGCGCCGACGGCCACGCCCGCGCATCCGCCGTGGAGGATGCGCTACGGACCGTGCCCCGGCACCTGTTCGTGCCCGATGCGTCGCTTGGGGACGCGTACGCCAACGCGCCGGTGCACATCAAGTACGGCGGTGACGGCAGGTCGATCTCCTGCGCCTCTCAGCCGGGTGTCGTCGCTCTCATGCTCGACCAGCTCGACGTCCGCCCGGGGGATCGTGTCCTCGAACTCGGCGCGGGCAGCGGCTACAACGCCGCTCTCCTCGCCCACCTCGTCGGCGAGGCCGGGCATGTGATCACCCTCGATGTCGATGACGACCTGGTGGAGGGCGCCCGCGCGCACCTCGCCGCGGCCGGGATCAGCGACGTCCGGGTGGTGACCCGGGACGGTGCTCTCGGCTATGTGGAGGGAGCGCCGTACGAGCGGATCATCGCGACCGTGGGCGCGCACGGTGTGCCGCACGCCTGGTTGCGGCAGCTCGCCCCTGGTGGCCGTCTCCTCGTCCCGCAGCGTCTCAGGGGCAGCGTCTCCCGCTCCATCGCCTACGAACAGCGCGACGGTCGCTGGGTATCGCTCGGCAGTGCGATGAACACCTTCATGCCGCTGCGACGGGGCATCGCCGACGACGACCGCCGCGTGGTCCCGCTCAGCGGGGACGGCGCGGTCCAACTCCAGGCCCCGGCCGGTCAGTACGTCGACGTCGACGCTCTCGCCGGTGTCCTGGACCAGCCGCGCACCGAGGAGTGGACCGGGATGACCGTCCACGGCGCGGAGTCGCCGGAGTGGATGGAACTGTTCGTGTCCTGCTCCCTGCCCTCTGGCCTCATCCGGATGCTGTTCCCCCAGAGCGCCAAGGGGACGATGCTCGTCGCCGACCCCTACCCCTCATCGACGGCCGCTGTCGACAAGGGCGCCGTCACCTACCTCGCCCGGCGCCCGTCGGAGAAGAAGACCCCCGAGGGCGGCAGGCTGTGGGAGTTCGGCGTCATCGGCCACGGCCCCGGCAGCGACGAACTGAGCGCCAAGGTCGCCGACGCCATCCGCACCTGGGACCGCCACTACCGCGACCGTGCGGCCACCTTCGAGATCCACCCCCTCGACGCCCCCGCCATCGAGCAGCGGCCCGGCCTCTTCACTCTGGACACCCCGTTGAACCGGATCATCGTCGACTGGCGGTGACATCCGTGCGCGCAACGGACGGTGCCCGCCAGCCGTGCGGCTGGCGGGCACCGTCGCCTCAGCCGTCCTCGCCCACACCCCGGGGGACCCATGGACCCGCACGGAGCCACAGCCCGGCGCTTCCCGCTCGTCGCTCGATTCCGGCCCGCCTGTCCGCCGTTGCCCGCCCGCGTGCGCACCCTGACCGAACTCGCCGACACAGCGGTGCGGAAGAGCGACCAGGCCATCGCCTCCGCCGTCCACAACCAGGCCGCGCTCCTCGCCTCCGATCTCGGCCTTCCCGACCTCGCACGTGAGCTGTGTCACCGGCACGCCGCCGCCTATCTCCACGCCTGCCCCCTGCCCGCCGCGAGCGCGATCCGGGCATTGGAACCGGTCGTCAACCTGGCCCGCCTCCAGTTCCGCGCCGGCCGCGCGGATCAGGCTCGTCAGCGACTGCTCGACCTGTACAGGGCCGTTGAGGCGGGCGTAGCCGTCCAAATCGAGGGCGCGGTCGTTCCGGCGGTCCTCGCCGCGACCGGCGAGGACCGCCAGGAAGTCAGCGCCTGGCTGTGGCGCGTACTCCTCGCCGACGGCACCCGCGCCCTCACCACCGAGGGACGCTGGCCCGAGGCCCTCGCACACATCGAAGCGCACCGCGGCGTAGGCAAACGCATGCTGGACGGGCGCCAAGTCGCCGTACTCGCCGCCCTCGTCACAGGCGACATCGCGCGGGCCGCCGTACGCCTCGTCGACACCATGCCAGGCGACCCGTGGGAGCAAGCTGTCACGGCCTGCCTGACCGTGCTCTGCCGCCGGAGCGCCGGACAGCCGGTCGACAGCCACCTGACAGACCTCACAGCCACCTACCTCGACCGGCAGCCCGAACCCGGGATGACTGTCTTCGACATCCGGCTCGGCCTCACCATCCTCGACCTGGTTGGCCCCACCGAAGGCCGCGTCGCGCACCGCATCGTCGAGGACCTGCATCGCAGGACGACGGACGCCGAAGACGGCTATGCGGCCCGCGAGAACTTGGCGCACCCGCTGTTCACCGCGATCGCCACGGACCGGCAAGCCCAAGGCTGCCGCACGCTGGTGCGAGCCCGCGCCCTCGGCGCGGGAACCATTCCCCAGAAATCACGGGGACGACTGACAGCGGCCCTGCACTCCAGCGACAGCGTCATCCGGCAAAGCCCCGCCCTCCAGCGACCCCAGACTTACGCCCTCCGAGACAGCGGGAGCCTGACTGGCGGCCTGGGCTCGGAGGAGACGGCTGCTACGGGCGGACGTCGTGCCCCACGCCTCGGCCGCGACCGTCGACCGCCCTCCAC
>NZ_SMKI01000698.1 GCF_004348415.1 Streptomyces hainanensis | reverse complement strand
GGAGACCAGTTCGTACGCCTTGAACCAGTGCACGAGCTTGGGGCGGTCGATGCCCTGGCGGTAGAGGGTCTCGATCTCCTCGCGCAGCCGGGCGGTGGCCTCGCGGGCCTGCTCCCAGTCGATGCTCAGCCGGTTGTCGGTCCAGCGCAGCGCGTCGTGCTGGTGCAGGTAGGCGAAGAGCAGCTGGCCGCCGAGGCCGTCGTAGTTGCGGACCCGGGCGCCGGTGACGGGGAAGCGGAAGAGCCGGTCGAGCAGCATCGCGTACTGGACGTCGCGGCCCTGCGGGTGGCCGTCGGCGGCGAGCCGGCCGGCCTCGTGGAAGGCGGTGAGGTCGCAGCGCAGCTCCTCGATGCCGTACATCCAGAAGGGCTGGCGCTGTTTGATCATGAAGGGGTCGAACGGCAGGTCGCCGTGGCTGTGGGTGCGGTCGTGGATCATGTCCCACAGGACGAACGTCTGCTGGCAGCGCTCCTGGTCGGTGAGCAGCCCGGCCGCGTCCTCGGGCAGGCGCAGGCTGGTGACGTCGCAGGCGGCGCCGACCACCCGGCGGAAGCGGGCGGCCTCGCGGTCGCAGAAGATGCCGCCCCAGGAGAAGCGCGCGGGGGCCTCGCGCACGGCGATGGTCTCGGGGAAGAGCACGGCGGAGTTGGTGTCGTAGCCCGGGGTGAAGTCCTCGAAGGTGATGCCGAGGAACATCGGGTTGTCGAAGCGCTCCCGCTCGAGCCTGGCCAGCCAGTCCGGCCAGACGAGGCGCAGCACGACGGCCTCCAGGTTGCGGTCCGGGTTGCCGTTCTGCGTGTACATCGGGAAGACGACCAGGTGCTGGCGGCCGTCGGCGCGGTCGGTGGCCGGGTGGAAGGCGAGCAGCGAGTCGAGGAAGTCGGGCACGCCGAAGCCCTCGTCGGCCCAGCGGCGCAGGTCGGCGACGAGGGCCTGGTGGTAGGCCGTGTCGTGCGGCAGCAGCGGGGCGAGCTCCTGGACGGCGGCGACGACGCGGTCGATCTCCCGGGTCAGCTGCGCGGGGGTGGGGGCGCCCTCGGCCGAGAAGTCCACGGAGCCGTCCTCGGACTGGGCGGGACGGATGGCCTCGACGGCCCGCTTCAGGGCGTGCCAGGCGGGCCTGGCGACCACCCGGTCGGTCTCGGCGGTGTCGCTCTCAGAGGTGAGGGACGCCAAAGTTTCCGTCATGACCCATCCTCCACAGAAGAAATTCTTGTATTAGCACGGTATCCGCAGTGGATCCTTCGTTCAACCGGTGGTCCGGGAAACGCGCGGCGCCGGTGCGTCGTCCGACGTTCGGGGCGCGGCAACCGGCGGTGGCTAGGGTCGCGGCATGTCGCTACAGACCATCGGGCACCGCGGGCTCATGGGCGCGGAGCCCGAGAACACCCTGCGCTCGTTCCGTCGCGCCGACCGGATGGCCCTGGACGCCGTCGAGCTCGACCTGCACCTCAGCGGGGACGGGGAGCTGGTGGTGATCCACGACGCCTCCGTGGACCGCACCACCGACGGGAGCGGCGCCGTGAGGGACCTGACGCTCGCGGAGCTGCGGCGGCTGGACGCCGGGCTCGGCGAGCGCATCCCGTTGTTCACCGAGGTGGTGGACGCGGTGGGAGCGCCGATTCAGGCGGAGATCAAGGACGCGGCGGCGGCCAGGGCGCTGGCCGCGGTGATCGAGGAGCGCGGGCTCGGCGACCGGGTGACGGTGATCTCGTTCCACGACGAGGCGCTGCGCGAGACCAGGGAGCTGCTGCCCGAGGTCGCGATCGGCCTGGTCACGGGGTGGTCGACGGACACCGCCCCGGAGCGGGCGGCGGAGCTGGGCGCGCGCCTGGTGTCGTGCGAGTTCGCGAGGCTGTCGGCGGACGTGGTCGCCCGTTGCCGGGCGGCCGGGATCGGCGTCATCAGCTGGACGGTGAACACCCCGGCCGAGCTGGCCGTGGCGCGGGAGCTCGGGCTCGACGGCGTGGTGACCGACGAGCCGGAGATCGTGTCGGCGATCAGGGCAGGGCCTTGACCAGCAGCTCGAACGCCAGGTCGGGCCGGCGCGGAACGCCGAAGCGCTCGTCGCCGTAGGGGAAGGGCGCCAGCCGCCCGGTGCGGGTGTAGCCGCGCCGCTCGTACCAGGCGATCAGCTCGTCGCGGGCCGAGATCACCCGCATCCGCATCTCGCGGGCGCCCCACTCCGCGGCGACCCGGCGTTCGGCCTCGGCCAGCACCTGCCGGCCCACTCCCCCGCCCTGGAGGCCGGGGCGGACCGCGAACATGCCGAAGTAGCCGGCGACCAGGCCCGAGGGGTCGACGCGGCGCTCCAGGTGACAGCAGGCCACCAGGTCGTCGTCGCGCAGCACCGCGAGCAGCTGGCTGCCCGGGGCGGTGATCACGGCGCGCACGCCCTCGGGGTCGGTGCGCTGGCCGTCGAGCAGGTCCGCCTCGGTGGTCCAGCCGGCCCGGCTCGCGTCGCCCCGGTAGGCCGACTCCACCAGCGCCACGAGCGCCGGTACGTCGGGCTCCCCGGCCGGCCGGAACTTGAGGTCCGTCTTCACCGTCACAGCCCCGCATCGTAGCGCGCGCCCGCGCACCCCTCTCGCCCGGTGTGCGCCCCGGTACCGAGGCGCCGGGTGGGCAGCCTTCGGACGGACGGCGCGGGAGGTGGGCGATGCACGGGCCGGCGGTGGTGGGG
>NZ_SMKI01000697.1 GCF_004348415.1 Streptomyces hainanensis | reverse complement strand
GTGAGGCCGAGCGGGTCGGGGGTGGCGTAGCGGCCGGTGTCCGGGTCGTAGTGGCGGTGGACGTTGTAGTGCCAGCCGGTCTCCTCGTCGGCGTACTGCCCGGGGAACCGCAGCGGGGTCGGGGCGTCCGCCTCGCCGGCGCCCCACAGCGAGCCGCGGTGCCGCCACGTCACCTCGCCGGTCTCGTCGACGAGGTGGGTGGGCCGGCCGACCAGATCGGTGACGATGGCGAGGAACCGGCGGTCGACCTCGGCCTGTTCGATGTCGGCCTGTTCGATGTCGGCCTGTTCGGCGTCGCGGCCGCTCCGTTCCGTCTGGGCGAGCGGTTGCAGGCCCAGGTGGTCCCAGGTGAGGGTGACGGGGGGCGCGCCGTCGGCCGGCACGGTGGTGGTCTGTTCGACGAGGACGGCGTCGAGCCAGGTGAAGTCGGTGCGCTCCACGACGCCGCCGTCCGTGCCCAGCCGCTCCTTCGCCACCCGCCGCCCGAACGGGTCGTAGTGGTAGCGCCAGCGGGTGCCGTCGGGGGTGGTGACGGCGGTGAGCCGGTCCTCGGCGTCCCACGCGTAGCGCCAGGTCTCGGGCTTGCGGGAGAGCCGGGTGCGCTGCCGCAGGGTGACGCGGCCCGCCGCGTCGTACTCGTAGCGGACGCCGCCGGCGCGGGTGAGCCGTGCTCCGGCGTAGTCGCGGTCTCCGGCGGCCGCGCCGGGCCCGTCGGCGGTGGACCAGTCCGCCGTCGTCTGGTTGCCGTTCGGGTCGTAGGTGTAGCTCTCGGTCCGGTCGGGCGCCGTGACGGCCGTGACGCGGCCGACGGCGTCGAGGGTGAACCGGGTCGGGTCGGCGGCGTCCTCGACGAGCGCGGTCGGGTGGCCGTCCGCCCGGTAGGTGTAGGACCGCTCGAACAGCCGTGGCGCGTTCCCGCCCCGCCCCCTCTGACCGGGGGTGGCGGTGAGTGTCTGTCCGACGAGCCGACCTGCCGCGTCCCAGGCGTGGGTGTGGGCCAGCGCGCCGCCCACGGTGTCGAGGACGCGGGAGATCTCCCGGCCCAGCGGGTCGTGTGCGAAGGCGAGTTCACGCCCCGCGATGTCGACCGTGGCGGGCCGGCCGGCGGCGTCGTAGGTCCAGACGCTGGTGTGCCGGCCGGGGGTGGTCCTGGACACCCGCTGGCCCGCGGCGTTGTAGCTGAGGGCGAGGCGGCGGCCGTTGACGGTCTCGCTCAGCAGGTTGCCCAACACGTCGTGCGTGCGGTCGAGTTCGACGCCGGGCGCGGTGGTTCTGGCGACGTTCCCGGCCGCGTCGTAGCCGTACTCGGTGGTGTCGCCTTCCGAGGTGGTCTTCGCGGCCAGCCGCCCGAGCGGGTCGTAGCGGTAGTCGACCGTCTGGCCCACGGCGTTGGTGCGGCGGACGAGTTGGCCGGCGGCGTCGCGCCCGTAGCCCGTGACGCGACCGTCGAAGTCGGACTCGGCGATCACCTGGCCGGCGTCGTCGTAGGTGTACTCCCAGGCGGCGCCGCCGGGTTCGGTGATCCGGGTGATGTTGAGCTCGGTGTCCCGTTCGAAGGTGTACCGTGCGCCGTCCGGTTCGGTCCGTGAGGTGGGCAGGTCGAACGGCCCGTAGGTGTGCCGGGTCACGCCGCCGTTCTCGTCCGTCTCGGTCAGGCAGTTGCCCTCGCCGTCCCACTCCCAGCGCCGCGTGCCGCCCAGCTGGTCGACGCGCTCCGTCGGCTTGCCCTCGACGGTCCACGCCAGGGTTGTGACGCCGCCGAGGGAGTCGGTCTGCCGGATCACCCGGCCGAAGCCGTCCCGCTCGAACCGGGTGGTCTCGCCGAGCGGGTCGGTGACGGCGACGGGCAGCCCGGCGGCATCGCAGCGGATGCGGAGGGTGCGGCCTTCCGGGTCGGTCACCGAGGCCGGGCCACCGCCGGGGTGGTAGCCGAAGCGGGTGCGCCCGCCGGCCGGGTCGAGCAGGACGGCGGGGTTGCCGTTGCCGTCGTACGCGTGCCGCCAGATCCCGCCGTCGGCCTCGACGAACGCGGTGCGCAGGCCCGACTCGTCGTACTCGGCCCGGACCTCGCTGCCGTCCGGGCGGGTGACGGCCGTGAGGTGGCCGTGTTCGTCGTAGCCGAGGCCGGTGGTGCGGCCGAGCGGGTCGGTGAAGGAGCGGACCCGGTCGTGGCGGTCCCGGTCGTGGCGGGTGGTGTGGCCCAACGGGTCCGTTTCGGCGACGAGTTGGTAGGAGTCGTTGAACTGGTAGACCGTGGTCTGGCCGCGCGAGTCGGTGGCCGTGGCCCGGTACGCGTCCTGGTCGTAGGCGTAGCGGTACTCCAGGGCGCGGTCGGTGCCGGTGGTGAAGACGCAGCGGCCTTGGGTGTCGTACTGGTAGGTGTACCAGTAGCCGTTGCGGTCTTCCCAGCGGGTGAGCCGGTGGTGGCTGTCGTAGGTGAAGGTCAGTGGTCGGCCGGAGGAGTTGGTGATCTCGGCGAGGAGGCCGGCGTCGTCGTGGCCGTAGCGCAGCAGGGTGGGTTGGTCGGGGTGGTTGAGGAGGCGGAGTGCGGTGACGCGGCCGTTGTGGGTGGTGATGCCGAGGTGGTAGCCGCCGGTGTGGACGAGGTCGGTGGGTGCGCCGTGTTCGTCGTGGTGGACGTCGATGCGGTTGTCGTTGCGGTCGGTGAGGGCGGTGAGGGGGAGGACGCCGCCGGGG
>NZ_SMKI01000696.1 GCF_004348415.1 Streptomyces hainanensis | reverse complement strand
CCGGCCGCTCCCGACGTCACCCCTGGGGCGACACGCCGCCCACCCCCGAGCACGCCAACCTCGGTCAACGACACCTGGGCCCGGCCCCCGCGGGCGGCTACCCGCTCGGCGCCGCGCCCTGCGGCGCCCGTCAACTCCTCGGCGACGTCTGGGAGTGGACCGCCACCGACTTCACCGGCCACCCCGGCTTCGCCGCGCACCCCTACCGCGAGTACAGCGAGGTCTTCTTCGGCACCGGGTACAAGGTGCTGCGCGGCGGCTCCTTCGGCACCGACCCCGTCGCCTGCCGATCCACCTTCCGCAACTGGGACTTCCCCGTCCGCCGCCAGATCTTCGCCGGGTTCCGCACCGCCCGCGACGCGGACGTCCGCACCGCCCGCGAAGCGGACGACCCCACCGGAGGCCGGTGATGTGCCGCCATCTCGCGTACCTCGGCCCGCCCCGAGCGCTCGCCGAGATCGTCACCGACCCGCCGCACAGCCTCTACGCGCAGTCCTACGCGCCCCGTCACCAGGTCGGCGACGACCAACCCGCCCTCAACGCCGACGGCTTCGGCGTCGGCTGGTACCCGCCGCACGACCGCGCGGGACCGGTGCGCTACCGGCGTGCCGTCCCCATCTGGGCGGACGCCAACTTCCCCGGCCTGTCCCATCTGTTGCGCAGCGGCGCGGTGCTCGCCGCCGTCCGCTCCGCCACCCCCGGCAACAGCCTGGACGAATCCGCCGCCGCGCCCTACGCGTTGGGCCGTTGGCTGTTCTCCCTCAACGGCTTCGTGCAGCGCTGGGAGTCCCTGCCGGGCGACACCGGCGAGTCGCTGTCCGCCTCCGACCTGCTCTCCATGGAGGCGCGCACCGACGCGGCCCTGCTCTGGGTGATGATCGCCCGCCGGCTCACCGCGGGCACCCCGGCCGCCGACGCGCTGGCCGAGGTCGTCGGACTCACCGCCGCCGCCCGCCCCGGGGCCCGCCTCAACCTGCTGCTCACCGACGGCGAGGCCATCGCCGCGATCCGCCGCGGCGCCTCCCTCTACTACCGCAGGTCGACCGGCGAGGTGACCGTCGCCTCCGAGCCGACCACCGACGACCCCGACTGGCACGAGGTCCCCGACCAGTCGCTCCTCCTCACCACCCAACACACCGCGGAGATAGCCCCGTTGTGACCTTCCTCGAAAGGAGCCCCCCATGCCCAACTCCACCACCGGCGACTTCACCGTCGAACGCCGCATCGCCGCCGACCACTTCGGCCGCGCACTGCGGGCCGACGTCCAGGCCGGGCTTACCGAGAACCCCAAGACCCTGCCGCCCAAGTGGTTCTACGACGCCCGCGGCAGCATGCTCTTCGACCGCATCACCCGGCTGCCCGAGTACTACCTCACCCGCGCCGAACGCATGGTGCTCCGGGCCAACGCCGAGCGCATCGCCGAACTCACCGCCGCGCACACCCTCGTCGAGCTCGGCTCGGGCTCCTCCGCGAAGACCCGCATACTCCTCGACGCCCTGACCGCCGGCGGCACCCTGCGACGCTACGCCCCCCTCGACGTGAGCGAGTCGGCGCTGATTGCAGCCGCCGAGAGCCTGGCCGCCGCCTACCCGGCGCTCCGGATCACGGCCACCGTCGCCGACTTCGAGACCGACCTCGCGCTCCCCGACGCCTCGGACGCGCCACGCCTGGTGGCGTTCCTCGGCTCCACCCTCGGCAACCTCGACCCGGAACAGCGTGCCGCCTTCCTCGGCCGGCTGCGCCAGGCACTCACCGCGCCGGGCGACGCGCTGCTCCTCGGCGTCGACCTCGTCAAGGACCCGGCCCGCATGCTGCGCGCCTACGACGACGGCCAGGGCGTCACCGCCGAGTTCAACAAGAACCTGCTCACCGTCCTCAACCGCGAGCTGGACTCCGACTTCGACCCCGGCGCCTTCGACCACCGGGCGATCTGGAACGAGGAGGACGAGCGCATGGAGATGCGGCTACGGGCCCGCCTCACCCACACGGTCAAGATCCCGACGCTCGACCTCACCCTCGACTTCCTCCGCGGCGAGGACCTGCGCACCGAGATCTCCAGCAAGTTCCGGCGCGAGGCGCTGGAGCCGGAGCTGACGCAGGCCGGCTTCACGCTGGAGCACTGGTGGACCGACCAACAGGAACGGTTCGCCGTGCTCCTCGCGCTGCCGGCCTGAGCCCTCGGTTCCGTCAGCTTCCGTCCGTGACCTCGATGTGCCGTGTCCCGGTGCCGGCCGCCTTGGGAATCCGCACCGTCAGCAGGCCGTCGCTCAGCGTCGCGGTCACGCCCTCGGCGTTCACCTGGCCCGGCAGCATCGTCCGGTACGCGAACCGGCCGGTGCGCCGGGTGCCGCGGTGCAGCGTGCCCTTCCGCTCCTGCTCCGCGAACTCGCCGCTGATCACCAGCTGGCGCTCGTCCAGCTCGATGTCGATGTCCTCACGCCGTATCCCGGGCAGCTCGCACTCGACCAGGTACGCGTCGTCCAGCTCCGTCAGATCGGCCAACGGCGCCCACGCCGTGGGCCTCGCGAGCCCACCGCCGACCGTCGATTCGAGCAGCGTCCCCATCCGGTTGAACAGGTCGTCGAACTCGGACATCGTGTCCCGTCCCCAGAACCGCCGACCGTCGATCACGGGCCGTTGTCGTCGCATGGGAAGAGTCATGGCGGCTCACCTCCAACAGGAGAATCACGATAATTCCGCCACTTTCGAGGCTAGTGAACCCACCCGCCCCCTGTCACAC
>NZ_SMKI01000695.1 GCF_004348415.1 Streptomyces hainanensis | reverse complement strand
GCCCCGTCGCGAAAGGCCCCCATGTCCCTCCAGGAACAGTCCCCGCCGGGCGTCGCCCCACCGACGTCCGCCTCCGCCGAGCCCGTTCCGGCGGATCGCGTCACCATCCGCCCGGCGGCCACCCGTGCCCGGCGCGGGCCACGCGTCCCCCGGTCGTTGCGCCGTGCCACCGGGCCCGTCGGGCTGCTGCTCGTCTGGTATCTCGCGGGCGTCACCGGGCTGCTCGCCGACGACGTGCTGGCCTCCCCCGTCGACGTCGTGCGGCGCGGCTGGGAGCTGACCAGGTCGGGTGAACTGCCCGACGCCATCGGCGCGTCCGCCCTCCGGGCCGGCACCGGCTTCCTGATCGGCGCCGCCGTCGCGCTGACGCTCGCGCTGCTCGCGGGGCTCTTCCGGGTCGGCGAGGACGTCGTGGACTCCTCGATGGGCATGCTGCGCGCGATCCCCTGGGTCGGCCTGATCCCGCTGTTCATCGTCTGGTTCGGCATCGACGAGACGCCCAAGATCGCGCTGGTCGCCCTCGGCGTGACCTATCCGCTCTACTTCAACATCTACGGCGGCATCCGCTCCACGGACGCCCAACTGGTGGAGGCCGGACGGATGGTGGGCCTCGGCCGGCTCGCGCTGATCCGGTACGTGATCCTGCCGTCCGCGCTGCCCGGCGCCCTGGTCGGGCTGCGCTACGCGCTCTCCACGGCCTGGCTGGCGCTGGTCTTCGCGGAGCAGGTCAACGCGTCCGAGGGCATCGGCCACCTGATGAGCAACGCCCAGCAGTACTTCCGCACGGACGTGATCGTGCTCTGCCTGGCCGTCTACGCCGTGCTCGGGCTGCTCTGCGACTTCACGGTGCGGCTGCTCGGCCGCTACCTGCTCGCCTGGCGGGCCTCCTTCGACGGCGACGGGGCGTGAACACGTGAACGCGACCACCACGACCACCACGACCACCACACCCGCCACGACCGCCGCGCCCGGTGTCGACGTGCGGGGCCTCACCCGGGCGTTCGACGGCCGCACCGTCATCGACGGCCTCGATCTGACCATCGAGCGCGGCGAGTTCGTCGCCCTGCTGGGCCACAGCGGCTGCGGCAAGTCCACCCTGCTGCGGGTGTTGGCCGGGCTCGACGACGAGATCGGCGGCCGGGTGACCGTGCCGGCCCGCCGCTCGGTGGCCTTCCAGTCGCCCCGGCTGATGCCGTGGCTCAGGGTCTGGCGCAACGTCGTCCTCGGGCTGCCGGGGCGCCCCGGCCCCGAGCTGGCCACCCGCTATCTGGCCGAGGTGGGGATCGAGGGGCACGCCGGGGCGTGGCCGAAGACGCTCTCGGGCGGCGAGGCGCAGCGTGTCTCGTTGGCCCGCGCGCTGGTGCGGGAGCCCGAACTCCTGCTGCTCGACGAGCCGTTCGGCGCGCTGGACGCGCTGACCAGGGGCCGCGCCCAGCGGCTGGTCGGCGAGCTGTGGCAGCGGCACCGGTGCGCGATCCTCCTCGTCACCCACGACGTGGAGGAGGCGCTGCTCCTCGCCGACCGCGTCCTGGTCATGGACGGCGGTTCCATCGCCCACGAGATCACCGTCGACCTGCCGCGCCCGCGCGGCGTCGGCAGCCCCGAACTGGTCCGCCTGCGCGGCCGGTTGCTGACCTGGCTCGGCGTCTCCGACGAGCCGTCCCCCGTCCCCGTCCCCGTCCCCGCACCCGAGAAGTGAGAACCATGCGCACCATCACCAGAGCCCTGCTCGCCGCCGTCGTCCTCGTCGGCGCCGCCGCCTGCGGCTCGGACGGCACCGACGCCGGCCGGTCGGGAGCGGAGTCGGACGGCTCGCCGCTCTCCGGCGTCACCGTCACCCTGGGCGACCAGGCCGGCAATCTCCAGACCCTGGCCAGCGCCGCCGGCGTCCTCGACGACACCCCCTACGACGTCGAGTGGGCCGAGTTCGAGGGTGCGGCCCCGCTCTTCCAGGCCGTGCAGGGCGGCGCCGTCGACACCGGCTACGCCGCCGACCTGCCCACCCTCCAGGCGATCAGCGGCGGCGTGCCGCTCCAGGCCGTCGCCGCGCTCCGCAACGACGGCTCGCACACGGCCGTCCTGGTCCAGCCCGACTCGCCGATCCGGGACGTGGCCGACCTCGCGGGACAACAGGTCGTCGTCTCGTCCGCCCAGGGCTCCATCGCCGAGTACCTGCTGGCCCGCGCCCTGGAGGAGGTGGGGCTCTCCTACGAGGACGTCGACGTCCAGTACCTGCTGCCGACCGACGCCCAGGCCGCGTTCGCCTCGGGCCGGATCGACGCCTGGGCCATCTTCGGGGCCTACCTGCACGGCGCGGTGGAGAACGGCGCCCGCACCCTGGTCACCGGCGAGAACGGGCTGACCAGCGGCTACGGCTTCATCACCGCCACCGAGGACGCCCTCGCGGACGAGGGGAGGCGCGCCGCGCTGAGCGACGTGCTCGACCGGCTGGCCCGGGCGTTCGCCTGGGCCGCCGAGCATCCCGACGAGTACGCCCGGGTGATCCGGGAGGAGAACGGCGCCTCCGAGTTCGTCGCCGAGCGGCTGTCCCACTCCTCCTACCAGGAGTTGGGCCCGCCGAGCGACGAGGCGGTGGCCGACGTCCAGGAGGTCGCCGACACGATGCACGAGATCGGCGTGCTCGACCCCGGCGTCACCGTCGCCGACCACGTCGACGGCTCGCTCTTCGCCAACTGACCACGGAACGGACCGTCATGCCCGTCGAGTTCATCAGCGCCATCCACCCCAACCC
>NZ_SMKI01000694.1 GCF_004348415.1 Streptomyces hainanensis | reverse complement strand
GCCCCGACCGGCACCGGCCCCGACCCCGGCCTCGACCCCGGCCTCGACCCCGGCCTCGACCGGTCGACCCTGGCGGGTGATCGGGAGGGAGGCTATGCTCCCTCCCGATGAAGACTCTCCCTCTTATCAGTTGGGAGGCCCCGTCCGCGCCAGGTGAGTGCTGATGCTCACTCAGATCGCGAACGAGGACTCCTCCCGCCTCTCCCTCTGGCAGCGCGTGCGCGAGTTCGCCGTGCCGCCCTCCATGATTGAGACCGCGACCGCCCGTCGTCGCGTCGGGGACTGGGCGGGGGCCTGCGCCGCCGCCCGCGTCGACGTCGACCTCAACCTCCGCTCACTGGCCCGCGCCCACGGCGGTGAGGTGGCGGCCCGGCTCCGGGCCGATCTCCGCCACCTGGCCCCCGACCTGCTGCGCTGGCACCTCCCGAGGATCGCCCCCGACGGCCTGCTCCGCCCGGGGCTGACCATCGCGCTCGCCCGGTACGAGTCCCAAGCCGCCGACGGCCGGCGCCCGTTGCTCCTGGTGGTCCGCACCCCGCCGGCCTGGGCCAGCGCGGGGCAGCGGATCAGCCTCGCCCTGTGGGACGGAACCCACGCCGAGGCCACCGCCCGCCGCCACCCGCATCCACACCCCGGCCGGCGGTTCCGCCTCGACCTGCACCGCCACCTCTGGGACACCCGCCGCACCGGCGAACTGCCCGCCAGATCAGGGGCCGAAGGACACGACCCCGTCGACCGGTGGGCCGCCGAGGCACGGATCCTGCTCGCCGCCGAGGGGCGGCGGGCCGGCGACGCCGCCGGTGCCGTCCTCGTCAGGCTGGCGGGCCGGCGCCGGCTGCTCCTCGACCTGGCCGCCGGCGAGGTGCGGGTCGCGGCGGCACCCAGAGCCGGCCGGGCGGCCGGGCTGCCGGTGCTGCCCGACGCGGCGACCTGGCAGCCACCCGACGTGGCGCTGCTCAGGGCCGGCGTGATCGAGGCCGACCGGCTGCACCCGCTGGTCGCCGCGGCACTGGCGCCGGACCACCCGGCGCCCGCGCCGGCACACCCACCCGCCCCGGCGGGCGGGCCGCGCCTGGTGGACTGCCGGGGAGCCCGGCACCGCATCGCCGTGGTCGACGGCGTGCTGGTGCCGCTCGACCACGACCCGGTCGAGCTCCGCCGCGAGGAGCTGCTGGCCGCGCTGACCGGCACCCCGCTGCCCTGCCTGCGGGCGGTCGACGAGGCACACCGCCGCCCCACCGGCCTCGCCGAGGTCCGCGCCCGGCTCGACCACGGCGACACCGCGGGCGCGCTGGCCGTCGTCGAGCAACTGCTCGGGTCCGACGCGACACTCCGCGACGGCGAGCTGCGGGACGAGCTGGCGGCGGCCGTGCGGCGGCGGATCGACCACGGCATGTTCCGGGCCGGCCTGGCCGAACCCGGAACCCACCGCCTCCCCCCGCGCCGGGACCGTCCCGGCGACCACCGCTCACGCCCACGGCACACGACCTGCCGCTGACCGGGCGCCCCTCCACTCGGCTGTTCCGCCACCGACCACACAGGTGATCACCCATGCCCGCAAACGCCCGACTCGACGTCGCCGACGAGCTGTTGACCCTGCTCCGCGACACCACCACCGAACCCCGCCCCGACCCGCAGCTCGAAGCCCTGACCCTGGCCGTCTCCGCCGACCTGCCCGTGCTGCTGTGGGGCGAGCCCGGCATCGGCAAGACCGCGGCCCTCACCCAACTCGCCGCCGCCCTCGACCTGCCCCTCACCACCGTCATCGCCAGCGTCCACGAACCCTCGGACTTCGCCGGCCTGCCCGTCGTGGGCGACGACCCCGCCGAGCAGGGCGTCCCGCTCGCCCCGCCGGACTGGGCGGTGCGCCTGGCCAGGACCGGCCGGGGGCTGCTCTTCCTCGACGAACTCTCCACGGCCCCGCCGGCCGTGCAGGCCGCGCTGCTCCGCCTCGTCCTGGAGCGGAGGGTCGGCGCCCTGCGGCTCCCGCCCGGCGTCCGGATCGTGGCCGCCGCCAACCCCCGTGGGTCGGCCGCCGACGGCTGGGAGCTGAGCCCGCCGCTCGCCAACCGGTTCGTCCACCTCCAGTGGGCCCACGACCACGAGGTCGTGGTGCGCGGCCTCGGCGGCACCTGGCCGCTGGCCACCCTGCCCCGGCTCGCCCCCCAACAGCTGCCGGAGGCCGTGGACTTCGCCCGCCGCGCCGTGTGCGGGCTGCTCACCGGCCGCCCCGGACTCGTCCACCGGCTTCCCGACAACGAGACGAGGCGCGGCGGCGCCTGGCCCTCGCCGCGCAGTTGGGAGATGGCCCTGCGGCTGGTCGCCTTCGCGACCGCGGCCGGCTCGTCGCGGGACGTGCTCTCGCTGCTGGTGCGGGGCACGGTCGGCGACGGTCCCGGGCTCGAACTCCTCGCCTACCTGGACCGGATGGACCTCCCGGACCCCGAGTCCCTGCTCGCCGACCCGGCAGGCGCCGTGCTGCCCGAGCGCGGCGACCTGCGCCAGGCCGCGCTCGACGGCGTCGTCGCGGCGGTCCGCGCCCGCCCCGACCGGGACCGCTGGGACGCCGCGTGGGCGCTGCTGGTCCGGGCGGTGGAGACCGGCGCCCCCGATCTGGTGGTCGTCCCCGCGACCACCCTGGCCACGCTGCGCCGCGAGGACTGGGACGTGCCGCCGACGATCGAGCGGCTGGCCGGCGTGGTCTCGCTGTCCCGGCGGGCGGACCGGGCGGCCGAGCGGGTCGGGGCCGCCCGG
>NZ_SMKI01000693.1 GCF_004348415.1 Streptomyces hainanensis | reverse complement strand
GCGCGGGGGAGGGCAACCATGGCGGTCGAACACCAGGCATCCGGTGGGTCGGCGACGTTGGGTGGCGCCGGCTGGCGCCTCGTGCCGCGCGCACTCGGCGCCGCCGGGGCCGTGAAGCTGTTCGCGCTGTCCGGGATCGCCACCGTCCTGGCCACCCGCGCCTTCCTGGCCCAGGCCGGCTACCCCGAACTGGGCGGCGGGGGCAGCGACCTGCACATCGCGCACATGCTCTGGGGCGGGCTGCTGATGATGGTGGCGGTCCTCCTCGCGCTCTGCCTGCTCGGGCGCTCCGGCCGGCAACTCGGGGCGGTGGTGGGCGGCGTCGGCTTCGGGCTCTTCATCGACCAGGTCGGCAAGCAGGTCACCGACGACCAGGGCTACTTCTACCGGCCGGCGGCCGGCATCATCTACGCCACCTTCGCCGTGCTGCTCCTGCTGACCTGGCTGGTGCGGCGGCGGACCGCCGACCTCGGGCGGCTCACCGTGGAGCGGCGCACCGCGAACGCGGCGGACCTCGCGCTGACCGGCGTCATGTCGGGGCTCACCGCCGAGCAGCGGCGGACCGCGCTGCGGTTCGTCGAGCGCTCGGACCGCGACATCGACCGTGCGCTGGCCGCGTTGCTCGCCTCGGTGCCGGAGCGTGCGCCCGCGGGCCCCTGGCGCGCCAGGGCGTCCGCCTGGGGGCGCGGCCTGCGGCGGGCGGCCGGGCGGCTCGCCGGCTCGCGGGCGGCGTTGGCCCTGGCCGCGCTGTGCGTCCTGGTGGAGGCGCTGCTGCTGGTGGTCTGGATCCCGCTGGACTTCGTCGGGGGAGAGCTGCGCAACGATCCCCAGGCGGGCGCCAGCGTGGGCATCCTGCTCTGCGCCGCCGTCTCGGTCGGCCTCTGGCTGGCCGGGCTCGCCCGGCTCGGCCACGACCGGACGGCCGCGTTCCGGCTGTGGTGGGCGGCGCTCCTTGTCGACGTCCTGGTCGGCCAGGTCTTCAAGTTCACCGTGAACCAGTTCGCGGCGGTCACCGAACTCGCCTTCGACCTGGCGGTGTTGTGGGTGCTCTCCAGCCACCTCGCGGCGGCGGCCGGGCGCTACGACGAGGAACTGGGCGCCGGGCGCGGGGCGGGGTCCTGATGGTCGCGGCGGTCCCGGCGATCGCGGTGGTCGCGGTGCACGAGCCGCCGCAGTCGGCGCCAGGCCGGCGGGGTCGCGGCGATCAGCAGCGTCAGGACCAGCGCGGCCAGCACCCCCTGCCAGGGGTGCGGGAAGAGCGCGCCGCCCAGCATGCCGAGCAGTTGGTAGATGGCGGCCCAGGCCAGCGCGGCCGGCAGGTCGGCGCGCAGATAGGCCCGCATCGGCATCCTGGCCAGCAGGCAGGCCAGCATCACGGGTATCCGGCCGGCCGGCACCAGCCGGGAGACCAGCAGCACGGTGGTGCCGCCGGCCGCGATCCGCTCGCGCGCCCTGGCCAGCCGCTCCGGCGCCACCTGCTCGTACATCCGGTCGAGCCAGCGCGAGCCGTTGCGCGAGCGCACGCCGCGCCGGCCGAGCCAGAACAGCATCGCGTCCCCCAGGAACGCGGCCGCCGTCGACAGCGCGAACACCAGCAGCGACGCCAGCGCCGGCTCGGGGTGGTGCAGCGCGACCGCGGCGGCCGAGCTGACCACGGCGCCGGTCGGCACGATCGGCACCAGCGCGCCGAGCAGCACCAGCAGGAACAGCGACGGATAGCCGACGACCTGCTGGGTGGAGTCGGTGGAGACGGCCTCCGAGACGGCCTCGGTGGCGGCCAGCGCGGCCCCCGCGCCCGCCGCCGTCGCGGTCACCGGCATCATCGCCCGGTCACCGCCAGCCGCACGCTCTCGCCGTGGCCGAGCCGGTGCACCCGCACCTCGGGCGCCAGCCGTGCCGCGTGCCGCACGAACTCGTCACCCGGCGCGTGGAACTCGTGGGCCCGCACCGCCGCCATGCCCACCGGCCAGAAGGTGCCGTAGTGCACGGGCACCGCGCCGCGCGGGCGCAGCGCGGCCAGCGCCTCGGCGGCCCGCTCCGCGTTGAGGTGGCCGTGGCCGAGCCGCGGCCCCCAGCCGCCGACCGGCAGCAGCGCCATGTCCACCGGGCCCGTCTCCCTGGCCATCGCCTCGTACAGGTCGGTGTCGCCCGCGTAGTACGTCTTCGCCTCCCCCTCCAGCACATAGCCGAGCGGCTGGATCCGGCGCGGGCCGAACGGCAGCCGCCGCCCGTCGTGCGCCGCCGGCACGGCGCGCACCGTCAACCCGCCCACCCTGACTCTGTCCCCGGCGGTCACCTCGCACACCTCGAGGCCCGCGGCGAGCCGCCGCAGGCGCGGCACCGCGCGCAGCGCGCCGCGGGGCAGCACCAGCAGCGCGCCGGCGGCCACCCTGGCGAGCGAGCGCAGGTGCAGGTGGTCGGCGTGCAGGTGGGAGACCAGCACCGCGTCCGCGGCGCGCGCGGCCGCGGGCGGCACGTCACCGCGACGCCGCCGCAGGTGGGCGCAGCGCGGCGTCAGCACCGGGTCGGTCAGCACCGTCGTCCCGGAGTCCCGCACGGTCGCCGTGGCGTGACCCCACCAGGTGATCTCCACCGGCATCAGGAACTCCTTCCGGCCGTCGAACGCTCTTCCGGCAGAGGGGTTCGTCCGGGCGGGGCGGGCGTCCGCCGCCTCCCGCACTCGCCTTCCCCCGCCGTCGATCCCTCGCCATCCAGCATGCCAGCCGCCGCGTGGGGCGGCCGGTGCCGGTGGGGCGAAGGG
>NZ_SMKI01000692.1 GCF_004348415.1 Streptomyces hainanensis | reverse complement strand
CGTCGGGGTGGGTGGAGTCGGCGATGGGGGCGAACCAGCGCAGGGCCTCGTCGATGTCGCGTTCGCGCTTGGCGAGTTGGCCGAGGTTGAGGGACGCCTCGTGGCGCCGCCGCTCGTCGCCGACGGCCAGTGTGTGCTGCCACCAGGTGCGGGCCCTGGTGGCGTCCTCCGCGGCGTAGGCGTGCGCGCCCAGGGTGAGCGCGGCCTTGGCCGCGTACGAGCCGGTGCCGTCGGCGACCTTGCGGAGCAGGGTGTCCGCCAGGGCGAGGTGGCCCTGGTCGGCTATCCAGTGCGCGAAGTGGAAGGTGGCGCACCAGCGGTACGAGGCCGTGGCGGCGGGCCGGTCGGCGTCGCCGTCGCCCGCGAGCCGGTGGGCCGCCGCCGCGGCGGCCTCGGCGCCGGACTCGGTGAGGAGGTCGGCGAGGGCCAGCAGCGACTGGCGGGCCCTGGCGTCCTTCCGCAGTCTGGCCCGGGATTCCTGGTAGGCGGCGCGCGACCAGGCGGACCAGGCCGTGGCCTGGTCGCCCCGCCGGTTGGCCAGGTCGGCGAGGCCACGGGCGGCCTTGCCCGCGCGTGCCGCGTCGTCACAGGCGAGGAAGCCCGCCTCGGCGCGGGTGAACGCGTGCACGGCGGCGCCCGACCGGCCCTGCCGGGACCGGGTGACGCCCAGGTTGTAGGCGGCGCTGGCCGCCGTGTGCGGTCGGGCCGGCAGGTCGGCGGCGCGGGCGAACCAGTCGGCGGCCCGCGCCGTGTCGTCGCGGTCCTTGGCCGCCATGCCGAGCGCGTGGAAGACGGTGGCGGCCACCCCGGGGACGGCCTCCGTCAGGGCCTCGGCGAGCGTGTCGGCGGTGTGGTGGCCGCCGCTCCGCTCCAGGAGGCCGAACAGCGCGGGCGCCAGCCGGCGGATCGGCTCCTCGGCCTCCGCGCCCTCGGCCAGCAGCCGGCCCAGGTGGCGGCGGTAGGCCGGGGCCACCGCGCCGGTGGCCAGCACCAGCGGCAGCGCCGCGTCCTGGACGCCCTCCTCGTCGGCGGCCAGGTCGAGGCCGAACTCGGCGGCGCGCTCGCGGTCCGCGTGCGGCGGCGCGGCCAACGCGTCGACGGCCGCCAGGGCCTCGTCGAACCGCCGCTGGTACGCGGCGAGGGCGAACCGGGCCAGGGCCGCCGAGCCGAACCCGGCGGCCAGCTCCGCGGCCGAAGGACGCCGCCCGGCGGCCGCGAAGAGCAGCCGGTCGGCCCGGTCCACCAGGGTCTCGGCGCCCGCACGCCGGCGGATCTCCGCCAGCAGCCCCCGATCACCCCCGGCCAGCGGGCGCGCCCGTGCCAACGCGGCCCGCGCCGCGGCCTCGTCACCCGCGGCGTGCGGCAGGGCGCCGAGCCCGAGCGCGGCCCGGGCCCGATGGCGGTCGCCGCCCGACCACTCCGCCGTCCTGACGGCGAGCGCCCGTTGGTACGCCTCCCGGGCCCGCTCGACCTCCCCGAGCCGCGCGTGGGCGTCGCCGAGGTGGGCGAGCGACTTCGCGCGGTGCGCGCCGTCGTCGCCGTCGTCGCCGTTGTGCCGGGCTCGCGCCGCGGTGGTGAACGCCTCGGCGGCCCGCCGCGCGTCGCCCTCGTCGAGCAGCAGCCAGCCGTGCACGAACGCGGCGTGGGCGTCGTCGAGCGCGGCCAGGTCGGCGTACTCCGCCCGCCACCCGGCGGGCGCCGGGTGCTCCGCGGTGGTGGCGTACGACGTGCTGCCCCAGCTCTGGCCCGGGCGCAGCGGGGCCAGCCAGCGGGGGTCGGTGGCCCACACGTCGAAGTCGCCCTGGGCGAGCCCGTCCTCGTCCTGCCAGTGGCCGGCGCGCGCGGAGTGGAAGGTGGCGAGGCGGCCGAGGTCGTCGGCGGTGAGTGGGGTGTTGCGGCTCGCGACGCGCGTGAACCGCTCGACGAAGCGGTGGGTGTGGCGGTCCACCCAGGACTCGTCGAGGAAGTCGTCGAGGGCGACCAGGTCGCGCAACGGGCCGAAGCGCGGGCCGCCCCGGCCGGCCGCCGCCTCCCACAGCACGCGGAAGAAGAAGCTCGCGTCGGCGGGCAACGGGTCCACGAGATCCCACGACTCGTCGTAGTAGACGGCGAAGACCCGGAACCGGGCCCGGCGCTCGGTGGGGTCGACGTCGAGTACGCGTACGCCGAAGAGATCGGTGGACATGCGGCCGCCTTCCCCCTGGTGCGGTGGTCGCCGTGCTGGGACCACCGGCCAACCTAGCGGGCGGGTCTGACACCGCGGGGGAGATCGCCCGTGGGCACGGGGTCAACGCGCGTTGCGTGCCCGCTGGTTGGCCTCGGCGACGCGCTGGCTGAGGGACTCGCTGGCCGAGATCGGGTGGACGTCCTCGGGACGCGCGGTCCACTCCTGGCCGCCGCCGGGCGGGCGGAGCCAGACCGTGCCGTAGAGGTGAGCCATGACCCGACCGACCTTGTCGCGCGAGGTGTCGCGAGCCATCGTGCCGATCTCCGGCACCGAGGGCGGCGTCGAGGGGGCCGACGACCGCGCCGACGAGGGGGACGAAATTCCTGTCATGACCACACTCCGAACGCAGGTCCGGTTCCGCAGGGTCGTCTTCACACCACCACCATGCCCGAGCCGTGTGGGGTCGAAGTGTGGGCCTCTTAGTCTCAGAGCGAAATTTGAGGTTGCCGGTGGAGCAGGGACGCCGCCTCGTCCACCACGGCCCGTTCACCCGGGCGGAGCGTGGGGGTGGTGGAGCGGCGGGCGTGGGCCCTGGGG
>NZ_SMKI01000691.1 GCF_004348415.1 Streptomyces hainanensis | reverse complement strand
ATTTGTATAGGAGACAGCACCTCCTCCGTCGCCGCGCTCGCCTACGGCGACATCTGCTACAGCGACCTGCCGTCCCAGGCCCACGACACCCTCGACCTCATCGAGGAGGGCGGCCCGTACCCGTACCCGCAGGACGGCGGCACCTTCTACAACCGCGAGGGTCTCCTGCCGTCCAGGGCCACCGGTTACTACCACGAATACACGGTCGAAACTCCCGGTAGCCCGACCCGTGGCGCCCGACGCGTCGTCACCGGCGACTCCTACCAGGAGGACTACTACACCGCCGACCACTACGCCTCGTTCGACCTGGTCGACCACGGCTGCTAGGTCCTGTCCGCCCGGACAGGACCTTGGCCGTCCCCGCACCCTCTGTCCGCGTCCCCCCACCGGCGGCGCCGGGCCCGTACCCCACGCGGTCCCGGCGCCGCCGACCGCTCGCGCGCCGCGTTCGGCCGACGGTTCCGCCACCTAGGATCAATCCGGTCGACGCGGACATCGGGGCGTCGGCGCCCGAGTGTGGACTCTGGTGGACAACGTGGACGGAGTGGGACATGGACGTGGTCGATCTGGTGGCCGCCGGCGAGGACTTCGTCCGGAACCCCTTCCCGCACTTCGCCGCGTTGCGTGAACGAGGCCCGGTGCACCGGGCGCATCTGCCCGGCGGCTACCACGCCTGGCTGGTCGTCGGCCACCAGGAGGCGCGCGCCGCACTGGCCGATCCCCGGCTGGTCAAGGCCTTTCCGAACGAACCGGGCGAGCCCGAGCGGGAGCCGGCCGTACCGCACCTGCTGAACACGGACCCCCCGGATCACACGCGGCTGCGCGGGCTGGTCGCCCGGGAGTTCACCCCCGGCCGCGTCGCGGCCCTGGCCCCGCGCGTCCAGGAGATCGCCGACCGACTGCTCGACGAGATGCTGGCCGCCCCTGACCGCCGCGCCGACCTGGTCTCCGCCTTCTCCTTCCCCCTGCCGGTCACGGTGATCTGTGAACTGATCGGCGTCCCGAACCTGGACCGGGATCGCTTCCGTGACTGGTCTCGTGCCCTGACGGCGGCGAGGCCCGAGGAGATGCCCAAGGTCAAGGCCGCGATGACGGAGTACGTGGACGGACTGGCCACCGCGAAGCGCGAGGAGCCGGGGGACGACCTGCTGAGCGCCCTGCTGCACACCACGGAGACGGACGGCGACCGGCTGTCCCGGGCGGAAGTCGTCGGCATGGTCTGGCTGTTGTTGGTCGCCGGACACGAAACGACCGTCGGCCTGATCAGCAACGGGGTGCTGGCCCTGCTCGGCCACCCGAACCAACTGGCCGCGCTGCGCGCCGACTGGTCGCTGCTGGACGGCGCCGTCGAGGAGGTCCTGCGCTACGACGCGCCGGTGATGGCCCCCGCCGTGCGGTTCGCCGCCGAGCCGGTCGAGATCGGCGGCACCGTCATCCCGCGCCGCGACCTGGTGCTGCCCGTCATCGCCGAGGCCGGCCGCGACCCGGCCCGCTTCCTCGACCCGGACCGCTTCGACATCCGTCGCGAGCCCCGCGGGCACCTCGCGTTCGGCCACGGCATCCACTACTGCCTCGGCGCCCCCCTGGCCCGCCTCGAAGGCCGCGTCGCGCTGCGCGCCCTGCTGGAACGCGCCCCCGGCCTGGCCCTCGACTCCGACCCCGCCGCCCTCAGCTGGCAGCCCGGGATGCTGACCCGGGGCCCGCTCCGCCTCCCGATCCGCTGGTGACGCCGGCCGCGTACCGCCAGAACTCCCGCATCGGCTCCGGCGGCGTCGGCCCCGTCATCGTCACCTGGGTGAGCAGGATCGCCACCGCCCCGGTGGCCGGCACCAGGTGCGCCGCCGTGCCGCTGCCGCCGACCCAGCCGTAACGCCCCGGCACGTTCCACGGGTCGACGGCCGCCACGTCCACCGAGCCGCCGTAGCCCCAGCCCTGCCCTTCGAGGAACAGCCGCCCGGCCTCCCGCTGGGCCGGGGTCAGGTGGTCCGTCGTCATCCGCCGCACCGACTCGGCCGACAGCAGCCCGCCGCCGTCGGCCAGCAGCATCCGGGCGAACGCCAGCAGGTCGTCCACGGTCGACACCAACCCGCCGGCCCCGGACGGGAACGCCGGCGGTCGGCTCCACTGCCCGGCCGGCTCGTCGAGCAGTTCGAGGCCGCCCTCCGCGGTCGGCCGGTACATGCTGGTGAACCGCCCCAGCTCGGCCGCCGGCACCGCGAAGCCGGTGTCCACCATCCCCAGCGGCTCGAAGATCCGCTCGGCCAGGAACTCGGGCAGCGGCCGGCCGGTGACCCGCGACACCAGCACGCCCTGGACGTCCGAGCTGGTGTTGTACAACCAGCCCTCGCCCGGCTGGTGCAGCAGCGGGATCCGGCCCAGCGCCGCCAGCCACTCGTCGGCCGCGGCGTGATGCTGCGGCTCCAGCGGATGGCTGTGCACCTCCGCGAACAGCGGCTGGACCGCGGGCAGCGAGAAGTCGGCCGGGAAGCCGTGCCCGGCCCGTGAGCTGAGCAGATCCGCCACGGTGACGGGCCGCGCGGCCGGCACCACGTCGTCGACGGGCCCGGCCGGATCCCGCACCACCACCGGCTCCGCCAGCTCGGGCAGCCAGCGCCCGACCGGGTCGTCGAGACCGATCCGCCCCTCGTCCACCAGCATCGACACGGCCGCCGCGGTGACGGGCTTGGTGAGGGACGCGATCCGGAAGATCGTGCCGCGATCCATCGGCGCCGACCCCGCCACGTCCACCGACCCCACGGCCGCCACCTCGAGCC
>NZ_SMKI01000690.1 GCF_004348415.1 Streptomyces hainanensis | reverse complement strand
CTCCCCGCCCGTTTCCCGCCAGCCCTCGCGCGACCTGTCCGCCTCCCACACCCTGTTTCCGAACGTGATCCGCTCGATGCCGAGCTCCACCGAGTGGGCCACCGACCAGTGCGCCAACTCCCACCCCCGGAAGGACTGTTCGTCGGCCGGCACCGGGACCGTGAGATCCCCGCCCGCGCCGGTCGGCGCGACGCCGGCCCCGAACTCCCGCACCATCAGTTCGTGCACCACGTCCGGGCTGCCCACCACCCGCTCCTCGGCGGCCGTGTCCGCCTCGCAGTTCAGCGCCCCAGGCGCCCGGCCGGTCAACGCGGCCGCCAGCAGCGCCGCGTTCTCCTCGTGTCGGGCGTACGCGTCGGGGAAGGCGCTGCGCTGCACCTCCTGCGCCGCCTCGGCCAGCGGCAGCGACGCGTAGTCGGGCACCTCGACCAACCCGTCGTAGAAGGCGCCGGCCGCGTACACCGGGTCGAGCACCTCCTCCTCGGTACCCCAGCCCTGGGACGGCCGCTGCTGGAAGAGGCCGAGCGAGTCGCGGTCGCCGAACCGGATGTTGCGCAGCTCCGACTCCTGCATCGCGGTCGCGACGGCTATCGTCACCGCCCGCTCGGGCAGCCCGCGCGCCGAGGCCACCGCCTCGATCGTCGCGGCGTTGGCCGCCTGCTGCGGCTCCATCGCGTACGTCCGACCGCTCTCACCGGTCACCACGCAGCGCGGGCGGCCGTGCTGGTCGGACTGGTGGTACACGAGCACGTACACACCGATCCCCACCAGGACCACGGCCGCCGACGAGGCGCGCGCGATCCGGTGGTGGCGTCTTCGGGTCCTCCGTTCGGGCACCCTGGGAGAGTAGCCGCTCCGGGTACCGTGAGCGCATGGAACCGCCCGCACTCGATCTCGACCTGGACGCCGCCGGGCTCACCGCCCGGCTCGTCGACATCCCCTCCGTCAGCGGCACCGAGCGGCCGCTCGCCGACGCGGTGGAGGCCGCGCTGCGGCCGCTGCCCTGGCTGCGCGTCGACCGCCACGGGAACAACGTCGTCGCGCGCACGGAACTCGGTCGCGGGGAGCGGGTGGTGCTCGCCGGGCACCTCGACACCGTGCCGATCGCCGACAACGTGCCGTCCCGCCTCGACGCGGACGGCGTGCTGTGGGGCTGCGGCACCAGCGACATGAAGTCGGGCGTGGCCGTACAGCTCCGCATCGCGGCCACCGTGCCGCGGCCCAACCGCGACCTCACCTTCGTCTTCTACGACAACGAGGAGGTCGAGGCCGAACGCAACGGCCTCCGCCACCTCGCCGCCGACCGCCCCGAGTGGCTGGCCGGCGACTTCGCGGTGCTGCTCGAACCCTCCCTCGGCGAGGTCGAGGGCGGCTGCCAGGGCACCCTGCGGATGCTGCTGCGGCTGCCCGGGCAGCGCGCGCACTCGGCGCGGAGCTGGATGGGCGCCAACGCGATCCACGCGGCCGCCCCGGTGCTCGCCAGGCTCGCCGAGTACACGCCGCGCCGCCCCGTCATCGACGGCCTCGAGTACCACGAGGGCCTCAACGCGGTCCGGATCACCGGCGGCGTCGCCGGCAACGTGATCCCCGACGAGTGCGTCGTCACCGTCAACTACCGGTACGCGCCGGACCTCGACGAGCGGGAGGCGATCGCGCACGTCGAGAAGGTCTTCGCCGACTGCGGCGTCGCGGAGTTCGTCGTCGACGACCACTCGCCCGGCGCCCTGCCCGGGCTCACCCACCCCGCCGCCAGGGCGTTCATCGCGGCGGTCGGCGGCGAGCCGCGACCGAAGTTTGGCTGGACGGACGTCTCCCGGTTCAGCGCCCTTGGTGTTCCCGCGGTCAACTACGGGCCCGGTGACCCCAACCTCGCCCACAAGCGGGACGAGCGGGTGCCCGTCGAGATGATTCTGCGCTGCGAGGAGCGGCTGCGCGCCTGGCTGACCGCCGGCGCGGAGAGTGAGGAGGAGTCGGAGTGAGCGAGCGGACGGACGAGGAGACGGCCCCGGGCCGGGAACAGCGGCTCGGCCCCGTGGTGCGGCGGCGCCACCAGGTGATGCCGGGCACGGCGGACCAGCGGCTGCTCGACACCAGAGGGCCTTCCGACTGGGTGCACCAGGACCCCTGGCGGGTGCTGCGGATCCAGTCGGAGTTCGTCGAGGGCTTCGGCGCCCTCGCCGAACTCGGCCCCGCGGTCAGCGTCTTCGGCTCGGCCCGAACCCCGGAGGACTCCCCCGAGTACGAGATCGGCCGCCGGATCGGCCGCGGCCTCGCCGAGGCCGGCTTCGCGGTGATCACCGGCGGCGGCCCCGGCGCCATGGAGGCCGCCAACCGCGGCGCCAGCGAGTCCGGCGGCGTCTCGGTCGGCCTCGGCATCGAGCTGCCCTTCGAACAGGGCCTGAACGAGTACGTCGACATCGGGGTCAACTTCCGCTACTTCTTCGTCCGCAAGACGATGTTCGTGAAGTACGCCCAGGGCTTCCTGGTCCTGCCGGGCGGCCTCGGCACGCTGGACGAACTGTTCGAGGCGCTGACCCTGGTCCAGACCCGGAAGGTGACGCGCTTCCCGATCGTCCTCTTCGGCACGGAGTACTGGAGCGGGCTGGTCGACTGGCTCACCGACACGGTGATCGCCCAGGGCAAGGCCTCGACGAAGGACGGCGAGCTGTTCCGCCTGACGGACGACGTGGACGAGGCGATCGCGCTGGTGACCAAGCCGTAACGGCCTGCCGGCCTACCGGTCCGAAGGACCCCGGCCCCGGGGGGCCGGGGTTCTTCGGACCGGTAGGCC
>NZ_SMKI01000068.1 GCF_004348415.1 Streptomyces hainanensis | reverse complement strand
CACCCGCCCCCCGCACGGCCCTGATCAGCCCCACGGCCGAACCCGACGCAACTGACGCCGAGTTGGCCCGGTCGGTACCGGCCTCGGCGCGGCCTGCGGCCTACAGCCAGTCCCGGCGTTTGAAGACCACGTACAGCCCGAGACACACGACCGCCATCAGCAGCAGCGCGAAGGGGTAGCCCAACACCCAGCCGAGCTCGGGCATGTGGTCGAAGTTCATGCCGTAGATGGTGCCGACGAGCGTGGGTGCGAAGAGGATCGCCGCCCAGGCGGAGATCTTCTTGATCTCCTCGTTCTGTGCGTGGCCGGCCTCGGCGAGGGCCTTCATCTCTTCGTTCTGCCGCTGGCTGACGAGGGTGGCGTTGACGGTGAGGATGTCCTGCAGCGCCTGGCGGAAGCCGTCGACGCGTTCGGTGGCCTGGGTGGCGTGGTCGGCCACGTCGCGCAGGTAGCGCCGCAGTTCCTCGTCGATGCCGTACTTCTCGAACCCGGCCGACAGCCCGCGCAGGATGGTGGACAGCGGCCGGGCGGCGCGCTGGAACTCCACGACTTCGCGGGAGAGTTCGTAGATGCGCCGGGAGACCTCCGGGGCGTTGGCGAAGACTTCGGTCCCGATCTCGTCGATGTCGTTCTGGACGCCGGCCACGACGGGGGCGTAGCCGTCGACCACCGCGTCGAGGATGGCGTACAGGACGGCTTCGGGGCCGAGCCCGAGCAACTCGGGGGTGTCCTCCATGCGGCTGCGCACCCCCGCCAGGTCGGGGGCGGCGCCGTGGCGGACGGTGATGACGAAGTCGGGGCCGACGAAGACGTGCAGTTCACCGAAGTCGACCTCCTCGGCGGCGTCCAGGTAGCGGGCGGCACGCAACACCACGAAGAGGGTGTCCCCGTAGCGTTCCAGCTTGGGCCGCTGGTGCGCCTCCAGGGCGTCCTCCACCGCGAGCGGATGCAGGTCGAACTCCTCGGCCAGGGAGACCAACTCGGCGGAGGTCGGCCGGTAGAGGCCGATCCAGGCCATGCCGCCGGGCTTGGCCCGCAACTGCCGGAAGGTGTCGGCCAACGAGTCGGGGGCGCTGGTGCGACGGCCGTCGCCGTACAGCGCGGCGGTGATCACGCTGCTCTCCCCCGCCTCGGGCTGCTCGGCCCGGGCGGGGGCCTCCTCCGGCTCGGGGGCGGGACCGGGCTCGGTGTGGCGCTTGACGGGCTTGGTGAGCGCGCGCAGGGCACGCAGACGGCGCTCGGACATGGGAGAAGTCCTTCTCACAGGCGACACGTGGCACACGACTCGGAGGTTCACCACACATCGTGGGTCTCACCCGCCTTCCGGTACGCACGGGACATGAGCCGCCGGGCAGGGTGTACCCACGTGGACGCGCCGCCGGTGGTGGACCGCGCGCACCCGGCCGGCCGGGTGCCGAAAACCGTGCGACAGCATCCACCGGGCGCGGGGATCATCGGCGGATGGCGCACCTTCACGACATCGTCTTCGACTGCGCTCGCCCCGCGGCCACGGCTCGCTTCTGGGCCGCGGCCCTGGACGGCTACGCGGTCGCGCCCTACGACGACGCGGAACTCGCCCGCCTGCGCGCCGCGGGGATCACCAGCACCGAAGACGACCCCACCGTGCTCGTCGAGACGACCGGCGGAGGACCTCGTCTGTGGTTCCAACTCGTGCCGGAGGCCAGGAGCGCGAAGAACCGCGTGCACTTGGACCTGCGCGCCGCGGACCCGGAGGCGGAGATCCGCCGGCTGACCGCCCTGGGCGCGACCGTTCGCGCGCGGCACGCGGACAACACCGTGCTGGCCGATCCCGAGGGCAACGAGTTCTGCCTGTTCCCGACGGGCCCGGTGCCGGCGTAGGCGTCGAACACCGCCTGGCCGGCGGCCGGTTGGTCCGCCGTGACGAGCGCGGCCCGCCGGCGCGGCAGTTCACCCTCCAGGCCCCGGCGGCCCGGGGGCGCGGGGGCGCGGGGGCGCGCCCGAGGGCCCGTCCTCACCGAAGGTGACATAACCGTTTGATAACGGGGCAGGCGAACCGTCAGGAGCGTGGAACCACCGAACGCCTCACCGACCGGAGGAGGAAGAACCCCCATGCGCGACATCTGGAGCCTGCTCGCCGTCGCCACCGGCGTGCTGTGCGTGCTGTTCACCCACGAGAGCGTCGTCGACCTCTTCGACGGCCAGTTCATGGCGGCGCTCATCGGCACGGTCATCGCCGTGTTCACCGGCGGCACCGCACGGTGGACCTGGCGCCGCAGCCACCCGCGCGCCGCGCGGGCCTGACCCACGGCCCGGCCGGACCCGACGTCCGCCCACCGGCGGCGGCCGGCGTTCGCGCCGCGGAACCAAGAACACCCCTCACCCCGGGCGGGTTCCGTTCCCCGGGGTGAGGGCGCTCAGCGACACCGCGGCGACCGCCGACGGGCCCGGCTCAGGTCGGGAGGGAGAAGCCCTCGGCCGGCGAGCCCTCGGCGAACAGCATGCGCACCCGCGCCGCGTCCTTCCGCAGCTCCCGGGCCCGTCGGTACTCGGGCGAGTCGTACCACTCCCGGATCCGGTCCATGTCGGGGAACTCGATGACCAGGAGCCGGTCGGAGTCCCAGGCACCCTCGACCGGAGCGGGCGTGGGACCCGCCACCAGGTAACGGCCGCCGTGGCTGAGGATGGACGGCTGGGCCACGGCGGCATAGGCCAGACCCGCCTCCTGGTCGAGCACATCGACACCGACGATGACGTAAGCGGGCATGCCCCGCCTCCTTTGGACACGGCGTGTACTTTTGACACGCCGAAGACTAACGCACCCCTGTAACCTGCTCGACGTGAGCGAGGGCAAGGGCGAGGGCAGGCAGGTCGCGGGCGTGACGAGCCGCCGGGAGCGGCTGCGGGCGGAGACCATCCGGGAGATCGAGGCCATCGCGCTGCGGCAGATGGCCGAAGGGGGGCCGGGGGCGATCTCGCTGCGCGGCATCGCCCGCGAGATGGGGATGACGGCGCGCGCGATCTACAGCTACTTCCCCACCCGCGACGACCTGGTCACGGCGCTGATCAGCGGGATCGCCACCTCGCTCGCGACGACGCTGGAGACGGCGAGCGGCGCGGTGCCCGACACCGACCCCGGCGGCCGGCTGCTCGCCTGGGGACAGGCCCTGAGGGAGTGGGCACTGGCCCACCCGGAGAGCTTCCGGCTCTTCTACGGCCACCCCGTCCCCGGCTACCAGCCCCCGGAGGACGGCCCGGTGGACCAGACGGCGCGCCGGGTGTGCCGCGAACTCACCCGCCTGGTGGCCGCCGCGTGGCCCCACGCCCGGCACCACCAGCCGGCGGACGCCTCCTGGTCCGACCTGCACCCCGAGTACGTCGCGAAGATCCGCGCCGACCTCCCCGACGTGGAACCCGCCGCCGCGGCCCTCGCGCTGCGCGTCTGGGGCCGGATGCACGGCCTGGTGGCCCTGGAGGTCGACGGCCACATCCACCCGGTCGCGGGCAACCCGGCCGCGCTGCACCGCGCCGAGATGCTCGACCTGCTCAGGTCACTGGGCCTGACCTCGTAGCGCCCTTCCGCACCTCCCCGTGGCGTCCTCCACGGCAGTCTCGTCACGCCCGGGAAGGAGATTCCGGATGCGGGTGTGGGTATACGAGAAGCCGTGCGAGGCCGTGAAGTCGGTAGCGGGCCGTGTCGCCCGCTGTCCCGAAGACGCGCGGTTCACCAGCTCCGACCGGCGTCCTTCGCGCTCGCCCGGTCCACGCCGGCCGGTGAGACCTCTGAGTGAGGAGAGGAACGATGACGACCGCACTGACCCCCGAGGAGGCGGAGACGCATGTGCGTGGTGTCTGCTTCAAGACCGGCCCGCCCGAGCGGACTGGTGTGGAGACGGAGTGGCTGGTCCAGGACCGCCACAACCGTCGGCTACCGATATCCGTTGACCGACTGGATGCGGCCCTCGCACCGGTCGAGGGCCCAGGCGCCCTCCCCGGGGGCAGCACACTCAGCCGCGAACCGGGCGGCCAGGTAGAGCTCAGCTCCCCGCCGGCCCTTTCGCTCACCGCGTGCGTCGAGGCGATGGCCGCCGATCTCACCGTGCTGCGCACGGCGGTCGGGCAGGCCGGACTGACGCTG
This sequence comes from Streptomyces hainanensis, assembly GCF_004348415.1. GTDB lineage: Bacteria > Actinomycetota > Actinomycetes > Streptomycetales > Streptomycetaceae > Streptomyces > Streptomyces hainanensis. The sequence goes on along the minus strand of NZ_SMKI01000068.1, from coordinate 17,394 downwards.
GTCGGCCAGGGCCTGGACCCGTTCCGCGATCCGACCCGGGTGCTTCGTCATCCCCGTTACCGGGCGATGGAGGGTTTCTTCGACCGCGAGGGCCCCTGGGGCCGGGTGATGATGCGGCGTACGGCTTCCGTGCAGGTCAACCTGGACTGCGGGGACGACTCGGACGGCGTCTCCGGCCAGCGCTTCCGCTGGGAGCTCGCCCACCGTATCGGCCCGGTCCTCGTCGCCGCCTTCGCCAACTCCCCCGTTCAGGACGGCCGTTCCACCGGATGGCTGTCCACCCGCCAGGCCCTCTGGTTCCGGATGGACGCCAGCCGCACCCACCAGCCGCGCCAGCACGCCGACCCGCGCGTCGCCTGGAGCCGTTACGCGCTCGACGCGAAGGTGATGTGCGTCCGCGGCGTCGGCGGCGCCCGCGACCGTGACTGGTCGGCGCCCCCGGGGCTGACCTTCCGCGACTGGCTGCGCGGCGCCCCGGGGCTTCGGCCCCCCACGCGGGCCGACCTCGACTACCACCTCGGCACGCTCTTCCCGCCGGTCAGACCGCGCGGCTGGCTCGAGTTGCGGATGGTCGACGCACAACACGGCGACGACTGGATCGTGCCGACCGTTCTGGCGGCGTCCCTCCTCGACGACCCCGTCGCCTCGGACGCCGCCTACGCGGCCACCGAGCCGCTGTGCCGGAACCCCGAGCCATATCCCCCTGACGACCTCTGGCGACGGGCGGCCCGCGTCGGCCTCGCCGACCCGGACCTCGCCAAGGCGGCTCGCGTCTGCTTCGCGGCGGCCGACAGCGCCCTGGCGCGCCACGGGGCACCCACGGCCCTGCGGCGGGCCCTGGCCTCCTTCGCGGAGCGCTATCCGGAACGCGGCCGATGTCCCGCCCACGACCAGTTGGACGCGCTCGGCCGCGCGTGACCCGTCCGAAAGCGAAAGGGCATGCCATGACGACCCCTGACAACGGCACCACCTTGTCCGCCGCCGCCCGGGCCGCGCTGGAGACCGCCCGGCGCCGGACCCTGCGCCTCACCGACCAGGTCACCGACGACGACCTCGTCGCCCAGCACTCGCGGCTGATGTCCCCCCTGGTCTGGGACCTGGCCCACATCGCCAACCAGGAAGACCTGTGGCTGGTCCGCACCGCCGGCCGGCGCCCCGGGTTGCGTCCCGACCTCGACCCGCTCTACGACGCCTTCCAACACCCACGCGCCGACCGCCCCGCCCTGCCGTTGCTCGGGCCGGCCGCCGCCCGCGCCTACCTGACCGCGGTCCGCGCCGCGACCTTCGAGGTGCTGGCCGGCACCGACACCTCGCCCGACAACCCGGACCCGCTGCTGGCGAACGGGTTCGTCTTCGGCATGCTCGCCCAGCACGAGCAGCAGCACGACGAGACGATGCTCGCCACCCTGCAACTGCGCGAGGGGCCTCCCGTCGTCCAGGCGCCGGCGCCGCCCCCGGCACCGGCCGACGCGGCCACGCTGCCCCGGGAGGTGCTGGTCCCCGGCGGCCCGTTCACCATGGGCACCAGTACCGACCCGTGGGCGCTCGACAACGAGCGACCGCACCACACCGTGGACGTCCCCGCGTTCTGGCTGGACACGGTGCCCGTCAGCAACGCCGCCTACCAGGCGTTCGTCGACGACGGCGGCTACCGCGAACCCCGCTGGTGGGCCCCGGAGGGCTGGCGGCACGTCCGGAAGGCCGGTCTCCGGGCACCGCTGTTCTGGCGCCGGGAGGGCGGCCGGTGGCTGCGCCGCCGGTTCGGCGTCACCGAGGCCGTTCCCCCCGACGAGCCCGTGCTGCACGTCTGCTGGTACGAGGCGGACGCGTACGCCCGGTGGGCCGGGCGGCGGCTGCCGACCGAGGCGGAGTGGGAGAAGGCGGCCCGGCACGACCCCGCCACCGGCCGCTCCCGCCGCCACCCCTGGGGAGACGCGGAGCCGGGACCCGAGCACGCCAACCTCGGCCAGCGCCACCTCCAGCCGGCACCCGTCGGCAGCTTTCCGGCCGGCGCGGCGCCGAGCGGCGCCCGGCAACTGATCGGCGACGTCTGGGAGTGGACGGCCTCGGACTTCGACCCCTACCCCGGATTCACCGCCTTCCCCTACAAGGAGTACTCCGAGGTCTTCTTCGGCCCCGACTACAAGGTGCTGCGCGGCGGCGCCTTCTCCGTCGACCCGGTCGCCGGCCGGAGCACCTTCCGCAACTGGGACTACCCGATCCGACGGCAGATCTTCGCCGGCTTCCGCACCGCCGGGAACGCCGCGGGGGAGGGCCGCGACTGATGTGCCGCCACCTCGCCTACCTGGGGCCGCCCGTGACCCTCGCGCGGCTGCTCACCGAACCGGCGCACAGCCTGTACGAGCAGTCCTGGCGGCCCGCGCGACAGCGGCACGGCACGGTGAACGCGGACGGGTTCGGCGTCGGTTGGTACCCGGACCGGGCGGACACCACCGAGGGCGACCCCGGTCTCCCCCGGCCCGCGCGCTACCGCCGCGCGGTGCCCGTCTGGGCCGACGCCAACTTCCCCGAACTGGCCAGGACGATCACCAGCCGCACCGTGCTGGCCGCGGTCCGCTCCGCCACCGCGGGCACCACCCAGGACGAGTCGGCGGCGGCGCCCTTCCGCGACGGGCGCTGGCTGTTCAGCCACAACGGCGCCGTCCCCGACTGGACCCGGCTGCCCACCGACCTCACCGCCGCCGAGGCGCTCGCCCTGGAGACGCACAGCGACTCGGCCGTGCTGTGGGCCATGATCGTGCGCCGGCTGCGCCGGGGCGAGCCGCCGGCCGGCGCCCTGGCCGCGGTGGTCCGGCAGGTCGGCGCGGCCCGGCCGACCGCCCGGCTGAACCTCCTCCTCACCGACGGCCACACGATCACCGCCACCGCCTGGGGCGACACCCTGTGGTACCGCACCGGCCCCGGCACGGTCCTGGTCGCCTCGGAACCCGACGACACCCCGGGCGACTGGCGGGAAGCCCCCGACCGCTCGCTGCTCCTGGCCACGACCGCCGGCGTGCGGATCATCCCCCTGCGCGCCCCGGACCCCAGCCCCAAGGGACCACGCCCCATGACCGACCACGGTTTCACCCTCGACGACCGACTGCCCGCCGACCACTTCACCACCACACTCCACGCGGACGTACGCGACGGCCTCGGCAGCACGCCGCGCACCCTGTCCCCCAAGTGGTTCTACGACCAGCGGGGCAGCGACCTGTTCGAGCAGATCACCCGGCTCCCCGAGTACTACCTGACGCGCGCGGAACAGGAGATCCTCACCCGCCGCGCCCCGGAGATCGCCACCCTGACCCGGGCCACGACCCTGATCGAGCTGGGCTCGGGCTCCTCCCGCAAGACCCGACTGCTGCTCGACGCCCTGACCGCCGCCGGCACGCTGCGCCGCTACGCGCCGCTGGACGTCAGCGCCCCCGCCCTCGAAGCGGCCGGCGCCGCGATCCACCTCGACTACCCGGGGCTCACGGTCTCCGCCACCGTGGCCGACTTCGAGTCCGACCTCGCGCCGTCGCTGCCCGACGAGCCGGGTCCACGCCTGCTGGCCTTCCTCGGCAGCACCATCGGCAACTTCGACGAACGGCAACGCCGCGCCTTCTACCGGACCCTGTCGCGCGCGCTCAGCGGCGACGACGTGCTGCTGCTCGGCGCCGACCTGGTGAAGGAACCCGAGACCCTCGTCCGCGCCTACGACGACGCGGCCGGCGTCACCGCCGCCTTCAACCGGAACGTGCTGCACGTCCTCAACCGCGAACTCGGCGCCGACTTCGACCCCGACCTCTTCGACCACGTCGCCCGGTGGGACCCGGAGTTCGAACGCATCGAGATGCGGCTGCGGGCCCGCGCCCCCCAGACCGTCAAGATCCCCGACCTCGACCTCACCCTCGACCTCGCCGCCGGCGAGGACCTGCGCACGGAGCTCTCCTGCAAGTTCCGCCGCGACACCCTCACCGCCGAACTCGCACGAGGCGGCCTCACCGTCCGCCACTGGTGGACCGACCCGGCGGCGCGCTTCGCCCTCCTCATGGCGGTCCCGAACTAGCCGCGGGCGGGCCCGCCGACGGCGGGCGTGGGTCACCGGGGCGGCGGCGCGAGGCTGGCGCCCCGGTGGCCGGCGCAGCGCAGCAGACGCTGCGGCTCGGTGCTCTTCTCCTCCAGCAGGGCGCTGAGCACCTCCATGGCCTGCCGCCCCATCTCCCAGCGGGGGATGCGGAAGCCGGTGAAGTCGATGTCGGCGGTGGCCGGCGGATGGGGGTACCCCCAGACGGAGTCCGGGGGAGGGTCGCCGAGCGCGACGGTGGAGATCGCGGCCGGTACCGGATGCCCGAGTTCGGCCAGCCGGTCGGCCAGTTGCTGGCAGTCGGCCGGGTCCTCGACGAACAGCGCGGTCACGCCGTCGGCGACCAGTTCCGGCAGCCTGGCGACGAGCTCGGCGGTCTCGCCGGCCAGCACCGGGCCCGCGGCGCCGGTGGCGGCGAGCGCGGCGGTGAAGCCGTCCCGCCGGTCGCCGCGCGACTCGGTGTGGCTGCCACTGCCCAGATAGGCCAGCCGCCGGTGCCCCATCTCCACTGCCTGGGCCACCAGTTCGGCGACCGCCCCCGGGTAGTCGGCGCCCACGTAGGGGACCGGGCCGCCGGTGTCGGCGCGGCGGCCGACCGAGACGAACGGGTAGCCCTCGGCCACCAGCCGGGCCAGTTCGCCACGGTCGGTCTCCCGGCCGAGCAGGATGCAGCCGTCGGCGAGCCGGAAGCGGTTGCCCTCGTGGAAGATGCGCCGCCGTCCCTCCACGACCGGGGCGCTGGTCAGCAGCAGCAGATCGCAGCCGAGCTGTTCCGCGCTGTCCTCGATGCCCGCCAGGAAGGGCTGGTAGAAGTCCCGGGTACCGCTGGGGAAGACCGCCTCGTACGTGAAGACGCCGATGATCCGGTTGCGCCTGGCGACCATGCGGCGGGCCACCGGGTCGGCCACGTAGCCGGTCTCGGCGATGGCCTCCAGAACCCGTTCCCTGGTCTCCGACGCGATGCGCACCCCGGCGTCGAGCCGGTTGTTCAGCACCAGGGAGACCGTGGTCTGGCTGACGCCGCAGATCCGGGCGATGTCCTGCTGGGTCACCCGGCGGCGGGGTCCGGTCACGGCCGTCTCCTCTCGACTCTCGTCCCCGGCTGATCGTCGATCACCCATGTCTCGTACGTGTGAGGTGGCGGTGCGTTCCGTCATGCTGCGTTCCCGGCCGAAGGCCGTCAAGGTGGTAATTCGTATTACCACCTTGACGCTGCTCCGAGCCGCCTTGAAGCTGTGCTGCCATCGGCTTCCCGCACCGAGCACCACCGCTGCCGGCCGACGGCGCAACCCCCCGGCGGCAGCACTCGATGAATCGTCGAATCCCCCTCTGGAGTCACCGTGACGGACGACGTGAGCCACTCCCCCGCCACCCCCGTGAGCCGCCGCGGACTGCTGCGCGGCACCGCCGCGCTCGGCACCGCGACGGCGGCCGGCGGACTGCTGTCCCTCGCCGGAGCCCCCACCGCACAGGCGGCGGTGCCCGGCTTCCCGACCTTCAGCTACTTCGGCCAGCCACTCGACAAGAACCAACTGAGGTACAACCCGACCGACGAGCTGATCTTCCCGTCCGTCCGCCACGTCGCCGGCCGTATCACCAACCCGCTGGGCCGCTGGTACATGTACTACGCGCCGCACGACCCGCCCGGCGGGATCTGCCTGGCCTACGCCGACACGGTCACCGGCCCCTGGCGGGAGTACCCGAACAACCCGATCATTCCGCGCAGTTGGGCCAGCTTCGACGTCTCCCACGTCTCCAGCCCGGACGCCTTCTGGAACCCGGCGGACCGCAGGATCTACCTGTTCTTCCACGGCGAGAACCACACGACCCGGGTGGCGAGTTCGGCCGACGGGCGCAGCTTCCAGTACCACAACAGGGTGGTGGGCACCTACATGCTTCCGGGCGTCAGCGAGACGTCCTACGCCCGGGTCTTCCCGCACCCGACCCAGTCGGACATGTACATCATGCTCTTCATGGGCAACCACGGCGGCACCCGCAAGATCTACATCGGCTGGTCCCAGTCGCTGACCTCCGGCTGGCAGGTCAAGCCCGACCCCCTGATCTCGCCGAGGGCGGGCGAGGGCGGCCAGGTCTCCGGCGCGCACTACTGGTCGCGGAACGGCGGCGGGCACGTGGTGTACCACTCCGGCGCGGGGAACATCCATGTCGCCCGGGTCGGTACCGGATTCGACCGCGAGGACCACCTCGGCGTGCTGTACGACTCGCGATCGGCCGCGCCGGACAACGGGCGGGCCGCCGCACCGTCGTTCGTCGAGGCGGACGGACGGCTGCACATGTTCTACGAGGCCGGGCAGCGCGGCTCGACCAACATCGCCCTGGCCCGCGCCAACTGACCTCGGGGGCCGGGCGGTTCGGCCCGTGCCGGCTTCTTCGCCTCATCGAGCGGTGCCAGGCCGAGGGGACCCGGGCGGCCGGCCGACTGACGTCCGGTCAACTCTCCGGTAGGACGAGTCCCGTGGTCGAGGTGGTGATCAGGCGTGGGCCGACGACGTCGCCGACGCCGGCCTTCATGCTGACGCGGGTGACACCGGCCACCGAGGCCAGGGACTCGGCCGAGGAGAGCAGGGTGATGCGGCCGGGCCGGCAGGTGATCTCGCCGACGACCAGCCCGTGCCCGGTCCTGTTCCAGGTGCGGGCCAGCCGCGACGTCGACTCCCCCGCCGCCGGCGGCGCCGCCTGCCGTCGAGCGGGTGCCGCGTTCCTCGTCGCCTGCTCGCTGATCTCGCTGTCCGCGGGTATTCCGGCGTGGGCGGCCGCGACGGTGCTCATCGTCCCGGTGGTGATCCACACGGTCGGCGAACTCTGGCACACCACCGCGAGTTTCGGGGTCTCCTTCGCGCTCGCCCCGAACCACGCCACCGGCGGCGCGGGTGCCGACGGCCTGATCAGCGTGCCGTCAGCGGCCGATCCGGCCGACGGTCCGATGGAGCCGAGGGCGTCAACCAGGTCCGCGGGTCCGGTCACTCATGGGGGTGGTCCGGTGCCACAGCCCGGGTGGGCCCGTGGCGGGGCTTCTAGGGTCCCGGCATGAACATCCCTTCCGAGCCGATCGGCAGCCTGCCCCGCACCGTCGACGTGCTGAACGCCATGGCGGGCGGTGACGGCGCGGCCCTCGACGAGGCCGTGGACCAGGCCGTCCGCGAGACCATCGACAGCCTCCAGGACCTCGGCTCGACGGTCGTCACCGACGGCGAGCAGGCCAAGGCCAGCTTCTGGACCTACCCGGTCGACGGAGCCGACGGCCTGGCCCCCGACGGCGTCGTCATCCCCTACGCCGACGGACACCAGCGCCAGCTGCCCCGCCTCACCGCCGGCCCGTTCCGCTACCGCACCCGCGCCGACCAGTACCTGCGGACCGCGCTGCGGCACGCCAAGGTCCCGGTGAAACAGGCCGTCGTCGCCCCCTCCGCGCTGAGCCTGCTCTACCCGCCGCAGGGCATCGACGGGTACCCGCGCGAGGCGTTCCTCGACGACCTGCTCACCGAGTCGGAGCAGGAGATCCGCGGCTGCCTCGACGCCGGCGCGCACAGCGTCCAACTCGACGTCGAGGAGGCCCGCCTCGCGCTGAAGCTCGACCCGAGCGGCGGGGTCCTGCGCGACTTCGTCGAGCTCGACAACCGGCTCCTGGAACGCTTCGGCGAGGCGGAACGCGCCCGGATCGGCGTCCACACCAGCCCCGGCGGCGACCAGGACTCGACCCACAGCCTCGACGTCGACTACGCCGAGCTGCTGCCGGAGCTGTTCCGCCTCCAGGCCGGCAACTTCTACCTCGCGCTGGCCGGCGAGGCCGATCAGGACCGGGTCCTGCGCATCACCGCCGAACAACTGCGGCCGGGCGTCCGCGTGTTCGTCGGCGTCACCGACCCCCTCGACCCGCGGGTGGAGACCGCCGACGAGGTCCGCGACCGCGTGCTCCGCGCCGCCCGGCACATTCCGCCGGGGCAACTGGGCACCTGCGACGACACCGGCTTCTCCCCCTTCGCCGACGACCGGTCCACCTCCCGCCAGACGGCGTTCGCCAAGATCCGCGCCCGCGTCGAGGGCACCGCGAAGGCGGCGGCGGAACTCGGCGGCTGAGAACCACCGGGCCTCTCGGCCGCCCACCGCGGTTCGTCGTGGCGCACACCCCCGGCACCAAGGAGCGGCACGCGGGTCGGAGTTGGGTGGGCGTGGCTGTCGTCGCCGTCGGCGCCCTCCGTAGGATCGGACGGGGAGTCTCAGATACCGGAAGGCTCCGCACACAAGGGGGAGCACGTCGGGTGAGCACCGTACTGACCATGAAGGTCCGCCGTCCCGCCGGTCCGGACGGCACTTTGGAGCCGGTCAGGACCTGGGTCGAGTTCTCCGAGGGCTCGGGGGCACCACGGGTGGTCGCCCACGCGGAGCGCGAGTTGCCGCCGGGCGGCATACCCGCGTATCTGGCCGCCCGTGGCAGTGGGGCTCGTTCCTTCGTCCTGTGGGCCGGCGAGGACCGTCGGGAGCGGGTGGCGACCCTGGTGACCGCCTCTGCCGCGAGTGGTGTCGCGACGTTCCAGGTGCTGGGCCCGCAGGGCGAGTTGATCGGCACGTTCGTGCGGGAGAAGGCGCTGCGCGGCAGGGGTCTGCGCACCCGCTGGACGGTGACGCAGGCCGGTGGTCCCGCGGCGGTGGGCTTCAAGGGGCGGATCTTCTGGTGGTGCGTGTGGTGGCCTCTGTGGCCGGTGCAGGCTCTGATCGTCCTGGCCAGTCTGCTCGGCGGCGGTGGTGACGTCGCGCGTGGGCCCCGGCGCATCATCTGGCGCGTGGACGGCCGGGCCAGGCTGGAGTTCAGGTCCGGCGGCGACCGGCTGCTCCTGCACGCGCCGGAGACGGACTGGCGCCTGGGAGCCGCGCTGCTGGTCCTGCTGCGCGCCTTCGACAGCCCGCTCGGCGAGCCGTGGGACGCCGCGAAGCAGTGACCGGTCGGCCGGGGCCCCGCCGACGGTGAGCCGGTGGTTCTCGGCGCGGGGGTCGGCGCCGCTGACGGCGTGCGCCGTCCACTTCACCGACCCGTCCGGCCACCACCCCGTCGGCCAGGACGGCACGGGTATCGCCGCGCCCGAGTCCGACACCAGCGAGAACTCCTGGTCGGGCGCGAACACGCTGGGCCAGCCAGCCACGCGATGACGCAGAGGCACCATCCTGCGGAACAGTCCATGAGTCAACATTTTCGACAGTGTCGAATCATCAATCTTTAACCTGCTCCAACATATTGCATCTACGCACACAACTGTGCACACTGATCCGCGCCGAAGTGCTCGCCGCTATGTCCCTGAAAGGGACTCAGAAGCCCGGAGGAGCCGCTCTCATGTCATCGACCTCCACCACCCGGATACGCGGGGCCGTCGGGGGCCTCGCCTTCCTCACCGTCCTGACCTGCCTCGCCGGACCGCTGGTGACGCCCGCTCAGGCGCGTTCCGCCGCCCCGTCGGGTCTGCCCGCCGAGTGCGCCGACGGCGCCCCGCTCACCTGCCACGTCGACGTCGAACCCGGCACGTACGACGTGACCGTCTGGCTCGGGGGCGACGCCGCCGCCAGCACCGGTGTCTCGGCCGAGACCCGCCGCACCATGCTCGCCGAAACCGCCACCGAGGCCGGTGAGATCGTGCGCCGCACCTTCACCGTCGACGTGCGCGACCCCGAAGGGGAGCCCACAGGACCAGCCGGCACCCCCGGCCTCGACCTCCGCTTCGAGGGCTCGGCTCCCCGGCTCGCCGGCCTGCGCGTGACCCAGGCCCGGCACGCTCGGGAGATCCTGATCATCGGTGACTCCACCGCCTGCGACCAGGGCTCCATCCCCTACGCCGGCTGGGGGCAGGAACTGCCGCAGTACCTCCGCGGCGGCGTGTCCGTCGCCAACTACGCGGACGGCGGCGAGGGCACCGCGTCGTTCCTGTACCGACCGCAGCTCTTCGACAACGTGGAGAGCCATGTCGACCGCGGCGACCTGGTCCTCATCCAGCTCGCGCACAACGACAAGTCGACCACCCGCGACGCCTACCGGGCGAACCTCACCGAGATGGCCGAACGCGTCCGCGCCCAGGACGGCCGCCCGGTCTTCGTCACCCCCATCGTCCGCCGCCGCTTCAACAGCGACGGCACGCTCACCCCCATCGCCCTCCACGTGACCGGCGAGGCCGACCTCCCCGCCGAAATGCGCTCCCTCGCCCAGGAGCTGGACGTCCCCCTCATCGACATCACCGCCCTGACCCAGCAGCTCGTGGTGGCTCTCGGCCCCACGGCCTCCCGCGACCTCTATCTCACCGACGTCACCGGCGACAACACCCACACCTCCGTCCACGGCGCCCGCACCTTCGCCGGCCTCGTCACCGCCGAACTCCAGGCCCAACACCTCGTCCCCGACCACGTCATCCGCTGACCGACGCCGAAGAGCGGAAGAGAACGGCGCCGGGGAGGCCGGGGTGATCCGGTCTCCCCGTGGTCGCCCCACCGGCGGCCGCGGCGACGTGCCGCCGGGAGGCCGGGCCGTTCAGCCGCGGGCCGGGCGACGGACTCTCCTGGCGCTGGTCGTGGCGCGTCGGGTGAGCGTCGGGGTGACGAGCTGCGGGTCCGCCGGCTCGGCGCCGCCCCGGAGCTGCGCGAACAGCGCGTCGACCGCTCGCCTGGCGTGCTGCCGCGAGTCCGCCGACACGTTCGTCACCGGGACGCGAAGGCGCTGCGCCACGTCGTCCTCGCACATGGCCACGAGCCCGATGTCACGGGCCGGATCGAAACCGGCCTCGATCAGCAGGTGCAGCACACGCTCCGCGACCCGGGGAGTACGGGCGACGATCCCCCCGCGCACGCCGCCGCCGCGGACGAGGCGGTCGCGGATGGCCAGAACCCCCGGCCAACCCGGCTCGGGGGGCCGGACCACTTCCGCCGCGACATCGGCACGCTCGGCCGCCCGGCCGGCTCCGACCTCGAAGTCGGCGATGAACCGGTGCTCACCGCTGGGCGCGCCGATCGGCTCGCCGATCACGACCAGCGTCTCGCTGCCCGCGGCGACCAGCTCCTCGACCGCCAACTCCCCGGCACGCCCCCCGTCGACGTCGACCCAGTGCAGCCCCCGAGGGTCGTCGGGACGCCCCATCAGGACGGTGGGCAGCCCCAACGCGGCCAGGGTCTCCACACGTTCGTCGCGGCGGGTGACGTCCATGACGAGGAAGGCGTCGACGATGCCGCGCCGAGCCAACCGCTCAAGGCCCGCGCGCCCCTCGTCGGCGGTGACGAGCACGACGTCGTAGTCCCGCTCGCGGGCGGCCGCGGTGATGGTCTCGATGAAGGGCAGCACGCCGGCGAGCTCCGTGCGCGCGGTGACATGCACGACGAGGCCGAGGACGTGGGTACGCCGCCCCGCCAGGGCGCGCGCGCTGGCGTTCGGGTGGTACCCGAGTTCACGCATCGCCTCCTCGACGCGGGCCCGGGTCTCCGGCGAGATCGACCGGCTGCCGGACATGACGTAGGAGACGGTGCTCTGCGACACCCCGGCGAGGGCGGCCACGTCCTTGCTCGTCACCATCGCGGCGCCACCCCGGGGGCGGGCCGCGACCGAGAACCTGTCCCACTCGCGCGGCGACTCGTTGGCGGTCGGCTGCTCATCTGTCTCCTTGACCCGGCTCTCACGGCTGACACGGCTGACACGGCTGACGAGGCGCGGCGATCGACAGTCGACAGTCAGTCGATACGTATCGACAGTGAACGCTAGCCACTCGACTCCCGCCCGTCAACGGTGCGTGCCGCCGCGTGTGGCCGCATAGCGACCGAGAAGACGCGCGGGAAGGGTCACGCGGAACGAGCACGTCCGGGCGGCTCACGTGGCGGTCCGGACGACCAGCTATGTGCTCGTTGACAAAGAACAGACGAACTATGAAAGATCTGCCTTATGGTGATCAACCTTGAGGGCGTGCCCGCCGAGGAACGTCGTCAGCGGATCGGGACGGCGGTCGAGGAGCGCGGCTTCGTGCATGTCGCCCACCTAGCCGAGGAGTTCGGCATCTCCCGGGTCACGGTGCGTGCGGACCTGGACAGCCTGGAGAGGCGGGGCCGGCTGCGCCGGGTGCGTGGCGGCGCGCTGGCGACGCATCGGGGTGGCCCGCCCGCGAGCCGGGCGGGGGGCGCCGTGGAGTCGCCCTTCGAGGAGGCGATGGGCGCGGCGCGGGCGGAGAAGGCCGCGATCGGCCGCCGGGCCGCGCGGCTGGTGGGCCCCGGCGAGAGCGTGATCCTCGACGCGGGGACGACGACGATGGCCGTGGCGCGGGCGCTGGTCGAGCGCGCCGACCTGCGGGACGTCGTGGTCTTCACCAACGGCCTGTCGATCGCCCTGGAGTTGGAACGCGCGATCCCCCGGTTCACCGTCGTCGTCACCGGCGGCACGCTGCGGCCGTCGCAGCACTCCCTGGTCAACCCGCTCGGCACCGGGATTCTGGACGGGATCAACGCCGACACGCTCTTCCTCGGCTGCAACGGCGTCCACCCGCGCCGGGGCCTCACCAACCTCAACCTCCCCGAGGCCGAGCTCAAGCAGGCCATGCTCCGCTCCTCGGCCCGGTGCGTCGTCGTCGCCGACGGCTCCAAGGTGGGGCGGGTCGAGCTGGCCCCCATCTGCCCCCTCGACCAGGCCGAGCTGCTCGTCACGGGCCCGTCGGCGGACAGCCGGTCGACGCAGGACTGCCGCGACGCCGGCCTGAAGGTCGAGGTGGTCGAGGTGGCCCAGGTGGCCCAGGGCGGCTGAGCGGGGCCTTCACGGACGAGACCGGCGGGTCCCGCCGTTCCCCGCCCGCCCCCCTTTCGAAAGCTGACCTTTTCTTGCCAAGAGGAAAGGCAGGTGCCTAGGATGCGGCGGGCAACCGGCCCCCTCTTCGATCGCTTCCGCTCCGGAAGCACGTGAGTATGTGAAGGGCTGAGGATGAGCGACGGTCTGGATGCGGCCGTGACGGTTCCCGTCGAGGCCGGCGAGGCGTGGTGGGGTGGAGCGGCGGCGGACGGTCTCGCCATGCCGTTCGGCGAGGGGTACCGCGCCGACCTGAGGGACCTCGGCGGCAACCAGGGCATGCCGCTGCTGCTCTCCAACCACGGCCGGTACGTGTGGTCGGAGCGCCCCTTCGCCTTCGAGGCGACGGAGGGTGCCCTGCGGGTGCGGACCGATCCGGCCGCCGGCGTGGTCCTCGGCGAGGGCCACGGCGACCTGGCCGGCGTCTACCGGCACCTGGTCGCCGAGCGGTTCCGCCCGCACGGACAGCCGCCGGACGCGCGGCTGTTCACCGCCCCGCAGTACAACCTGTGGATCGAGACCCTCTTCCACCCCACCCAACAGGGCGTCCTCGACTACGCCCAGGCCGTCCTCGACCACGGCCTGCCGCCCGGCGTCCTGATGATCGACGACAGCTGGCACGAGTCCTACGGCACCTGGACCTTCCACCGGGGCCGCTTCCCCGACCCGGCCGCCATGCTGACCCGACTCCACGAACTCGGCTTCACCGTCATGCTGTGGCTGGTCCCCTACGTCACCCCGGACACCGAGACGTTCCGCGCGCTGCGCGACGCCGGCCTGCTGATCCGCGACGACCGTGGCCGCGTCGCCGTCGGCGAATGGTGGAACGGCTTCGGCGCCGCCCTCGACCTCCTCGACCCCGACGCCCCGCGCTGGCTCTCCCGGGCGTTGGAGGAGCTGACGCGGCTCGGCGTGGACGGCTTCAAGTTCGACGGCGGCGAACCCCCCTTCTACGCCGCCCTCGGCCGACCCGACCCGCACGCGTACACCGTCGCCTGGAACCGCTTCGGCCTCGATTACCCGCTCAACGAGTTCCGCGACGCCTGGCTGGCCGCCAACCTCCCCCTCGCCCAGCGGCAACGCGACAAGGCACACGCCTGGCACGGCCGGGACGGCCTCGAAGCCCTCGTCCCCAACGCCCTGGCCCAGTCGCTCACCGGACACGCCTACACCTGCCCGGACATGATCGGCGGCGGCGAGTACCAGTCCTTCGGCAGCGCCACCTTCGACCCGGAGCTCTTCGTCCGCTCCGCGCAGGCGTCCGCCCTGCTCCCGATGACGCAGTTCTCCGCCGCCCCGTGGCGGCTGCTGGACGCCGAACACCTCGGCCACTGCCGCGCGGCCGCCCTGCTGCACGAACGCCTCGGCCCCGAGATCCTGGCCCTCGCCCAGCACGCCGCCCGCACCGGCGAACCCATCGTCCGCCCCCTGGAGTTCGACCACCCCGGCCACGGCTACGCCACCGTCACCGACCAGTTCCTCCTCGGACCCGACATCCTCGTCGCCCCCGTCCTCGACAAGGGCGCCACCACCAGGACCGTCACCATCCCGCCCGGCCACTGGCGCGCCGACGACGGCCAGGAGTACGAGGGCCCCCGCGTGGCGAAGGTCGACGCCCCCCTCGCCCGGCTCCCGTGGTTCCGCCGCACCGCCCCGGCGCGCCCCTCGGTCTGAACGGAGGCGATGCGGCGGTTCAGCGAACGGGGAAGGCGATCGACCGCGGTCCCGGGTACTCGCGGCCGTCGCGGACGAGGGTGTGGCCGGCCGGCACGTCCACCCGGAGTCGTTCGCGGGTGACGACCACCCCGATCTCCCCACCGGGGACGGGGACGACGGCGCCGGCCCAGTGGAGCCGGCCGAGTTCCGGCTCGACGGTGAACGTGCTCCAGCCGGGTCCGGTCGGACGGAGCCCGCAGACGATCTCGGGGAGCAGCCGCGCCGGCCCGGCGGCCCAGGCGTGGCACAGGCTCTTGCCGAAGGGCCGGCCGTACATCTCGTACCGCCCGGCGTCGGGTTCGTGGAACTCCTCCCAGAAGGTGGTGGCGTCCGCGTCGAGCATCCCGCCCCAGAGCCGCCGCACGCGCTCGACGGCCGCGTCGGGGTGTCCGGCACGGGCCAGCGCGTCGAGCGCGAACGCGGTGACGAACGGCGTCCTGGTGCGCGGCCCGTCGAGCAGCACCCGCGCGACGCCGGGCGGGACCTCCTCCCCCATGACGCCCGACGCGACGGCGAACAGGTTCGGGTAGGGCGAGTCGGCCCGGGACGGGCCGAGGTACTCGCGCCACGCCCCCGCCCCGGGGTCCCAGGCGCGGTCGTGGAGGGTGCGGCGCAGCCGGCCGGCGAGGTCGGTCCAGCGGCGCCAGCCGGGGTGCCCCGCGGTGCGCAGGACGCCGCCGGCGCTCTCCAGCGCCCAGTACCAGAGGAGTTGCAGTGCCGTGCTGTCGCGCTCGGGGTCGACCTCCACCCCCCAGTCGATGAAGATCGGCTTCGCGTAGGCGTCGTCGCCCGGGGTGGGGCGGAGCACGCCGTCCGGGTCGGTCTCGGCGGCCAGTCGCTCGACGAAGGCGTGGAGGTGCGGGGCGTGTCGCCGCGGGTAGGTGCCGGCGTCGAAGTACCGGGTGAACGTGGCCGTGCAGACCAGCCACCACAGGGAGTAGTCCACGATGCCGTTGACGTGTCCGGAGGTGTTCCGGCCCAGGGCGACGAGGCCGCGTTCCACGAGCTCGGGGTCGCCGAACGCGTAGGCGCTGGCCGGTGCGCCGAGCGCGAGATCCCCCATCCAGGGCATCCGGTCGCGCTTGACGCCGTCGACGATCAGTCCGTGCGCGCACTGCCGGAGCGTGTAGGCGCTGGTCACCCAGATGTCGGTGAGGCGGTCGTCGGAGCACGCGAAGGCCCCGCGGCGGCGCAGCGGATGCGCCCGCGCCGCCACCTCGACGGAGGCGACCTCCGCGTCGTGCACCGCGAGGTAGCGCAGCCCGAGTTCGTGGACGGACTCCCACCTTCCGTCGGGACGCCGCCTCAGATCGTGGTACTGCTCCTCATCGTGACCGGCCGCCGCCTCCTCCCGCGACTCCCCGGCGAAGATCCTCGGGACGCCCGCACAGCGGATGACGACCCGGCCCAGCACCTCGGCCGGCAGGGCGTACAGGTCGCCCTCGCGCCGCATCGGCAGCCGGTGGACCGGATTGCGGAGCTCGTGCGGAGGTGTGGTCGGCGTCCCGAACCCGACGGCGGCCGGCTCCCAGGCGACGCCGTCCGCGCTGACGTCGAACGCGGTCGCTCCCCCGTCGCCGACCACGGTGACGCCGGCGGGGCCCGGGCCGTCGGTCTCGACGCCGAACCCCCACGGGCCGGTGCCGGTCGCCAGGACGCGCACCGCCCCGTCCCCGGCGTCCGCGAGCGTCACACCGGAACCGGCGTGGAGGGTGCCGGTCGCCCGCACCAACAGCCCCGACCCGGGCGGCCGGTTCACCACGCGGAAGTGCGCGACCCGGACCGGCCGGCCGAAGTTCGGCGCGAACTCCACGTCGCACGCCGCGGCGATTCCCTCGCGGACGAGGCGGTGCAGGACACCCAGCTCCCACTGCCCGGGAAGGGCGAACCACCGTTGGGTGAACGGCTCGTGGGCCGGGTCGTCGGGCAGCGGATCGTAGGTGCGGGCACGGGTGAGGCGCGCGATGTCGGCTGGCGTCACGGGCGTGGTCGTGGGAATCATCGGCGGCTCTCCCTCGGGTCTGGACAGGCAATCGATGCGCATCGACGATACCGTCCGGCGTCCGGGTGTGACGAGGTGAGGTGGTACCGGAGCGCGGGGAACGGCGCCGGCCGGGCGGTTCCGGGCCGTGGTCAGGAGGTGCGGGCCTTGAGGTGGGCCCGCTCTCCCTGGTGTCCGAACAGGACCAGGAGCTCGACGGTCCGGTCACCTTCCGCACCCAGCCAGTGCGGCACGTGCGTGTCGAACTCCGCCGCCTCGCCCGGCTTGAGGACGAGGCTCTGGTCGCCCAGCACCAGGCGGAGCCGGCCGGCGATCACGTAGAGCCATTCGAAGCCCTCGTGCGTGGCCGGCCGGGGCTCACCGCCGGGCCTGGGCGGGATGAGGAGCTTGTGCGCCTGGACGCCGCCGGGCTGGCTGAGCGGGATGAACGTCATCCCGTCGCGGGTGACCGGGCGCGGATGGATGCGCGGGTCCCCGGTCCGTGGCGCGCCGACGAGGTCGTCCAGCGGCACCGCGTACACCTCGGCGAGCGGCAGCAGCAGTTCCAGGGTGGGCTTGCGGTTGCCGCCTTCCAGCCGCGACAGCGTGCTCTCGTTGATTCCCGTGCGTTCGGCCAGTTCGGCGATCGTCATCCGGCGCCGGTGCCGCAGGTCCCGCAGCCGGGGTCCCACCGCGTCCAGGACGGCTCTCTTCTCCGTAGCCACCCGGACAGCATGCCGATCCGGCATGAGGCTTTGCAAGTCCAGCATGTGGCGTCGCACCGTTCGGGGAGACGATGGCGGCGATCAGGCC